>CAXTWC010000145.1:0-14412 GCA_964247805.1 uncultured Acetobacteraceae bacterium
CAAAGATCTTTCCTTCAGCGAGGCGGCGAGCCGTGCGGATCAGGGAAGCCTCTATGACGCCGAAGCCGCTGTTGGTCTTCTTAAGCGCAATATCGACATCCACGTCTTCAAGGAACTCGCGACTGAAGCGTCTACGAAGTGACCACCGGAGAACAGCATAGCCAGATTACCCGCCACAAGGGTCCATTTGGGACGAATCGTAGACTTACCTTTTCAACCCGATAATCGAGGAAAGTCCGACGTGAGCACAGAAGTTGACTCGATCAAGATAGCTGTCCTCGACGACTATCAGAATGTTGCCTTGAAGATGGCGGACTGGTCGGCGATCCAGAGCCGCGCATCCATTGAAGTGTTCTCGGACACCATCTCAGACGCAGATGCTCTCGTTGCGCGGCTGCTCCCGTTCGACGTGATCTGCGCCATGCGGGAGAGGACCCCCCTTCCACGCGGCATCATCGAGCGCTTGCCCCGGTTGAAGCTGATCGCGTCGACTGGTCCCAAGAACGCGTCTCTCGACCACGGTGCCGCAAAGGAGCGCGGGATTGTGGTCAAGGATACCAGAGGCAGCTTGACCGCGCCGATTGAGCTGACCTGGGCGTTGATCCAAGCCAGTGCCCGGAACGTCACTTTCGAAGCGGCCTCGCTACGTGCAGGCGGCTGGCAGCACACCGTGGGCGACGAACTCAAGGGCAAGACGCTTGGCGTGCTGGGTCTTGGGCGGATCGGCGGCAAAATTGCCAAGATTGCCGCAGCGTTCGAGATGAAGGTGATCACCTGGAGCGATCGTGCCACCGAGCAAGAGGCCGATGAAGTCGGCGCTGCCCTCGTCACCCAGGAACAACTCTTCGGCGACGCGGATATACTTAGCATCCACTTGGTCCTGGTCGACGCGACCCGTGGCTCCGTAGGCGCAACCGAGCTGGCGCGGATGAAGCAGTCGGCGTGGCTGGTCAACACGTCTCGCGGGGAGATCGTGGACGAGGCAGCGCTCGTCCAAGCCTTGAAGACCAAGAAGCTGGCCGGCGCGGCTCTGGACGTTTTCGACACGGAGCCGCTTCCAGCAGATCACCCATTCCGGACGCTCCCGAATGTGGTTGCCACCCCGCACCTCGGCTACGTGTCAGGTCAGCAATACAAGGTCTGGTATGGCGACACCGTCGCCAATGTCACGGCATGGTTGGATGAGCGGGCGCCCGCCGCGTCCACCACCATCCCGTCAAGCCGGGCAGCAGAGTAGCCGTGGGTTGCCGATACCGGTCCAGAACACGGCCCGACGTCCGACGCTTGCCATCAATACCCGAGGTGAGCTCATGCGCCTTGGCTTGATCGCGATCGCCATCTTTGCCGGCGTCCTCAACCCGTTCCGGGCTGGGATGACGTCATCGACCAGCAAGGTGCTGCACCAACCTGTCTGGTCGGTTGCCGCTTTGTTTGTCCTTGCCCTGGCAGGGACGGTCGGCGTGGCAATACTGACCGGTCAGAAGTTCCCTGCCACCGACGTCATCACCGAGACCCCATGGTGGGCTTGGTGCGGTGGCTTGTTTGCTGCGGGCTACGTCCTTTCCGCGACGGTCGTGGCCGGCAAGATCGGCGCCTCGGCGTTCACAGGTGTCACGGTCCCAATCGCCATCATCACCTCGATCGTGTTGGACCATTTCGGAGTCGTTGGCTTTGCCGTCCACAGGGTGAATACCGCACGTGTCATAGGCGGAGCGGTCATGGCCGGCGGCCTGGCTCTGATCCTCAAATATTAGGCGCCATGAGCTCGCTGAGCTCCCCGTCATGCATCACCGCATCAGGAGTATGCAATGCCCGATACCAATGTCGCCGTGCCCACAGACGCGGTTTCCCGAAACCCGGCTACGGGCAAGATCATCGAGCGTTTCCCTTTTCAGACAGGTGAGGAGATTCAAACCCTTCTGTTTGAAGCAAGCGTTGCGTTCAAGACTTGGCGGGCGTTAGCGATCTCAGCGCGCGCCAAGGTTTATGCGGAATTCGCCACGCTAATGATTGAGCGCGCAGACCTGATAGCCCCGGTCATTACGGCCGAGATGGGCAAAATCCTGCCGGAGGCGAGGGCCGAAGTCGAGAAATGCGCTGCCACCGCGCAATGGTTCGCCGAGCACGGGCCGGGCCTCCTCTCCGACGAGCCCGTCGAGGTGGAAGGCGATGACAAAGTGTATGTGTCCTACCTGCCGATCGGCACCATCTTGGGCATCATGCCGTGGAACTTCCCGCTGTGGCAGGCCATCCGCGCCTCCGTGCCGATCATGCTGTCGGGCAACGGCTTCATCCTTAAGCCGGCGCCGAACACGATGCGCTGCGCTTATGTTCTGCGGGACGTGTGGGAAGGAGCCGGCCTGCCGAAGGGCCTGTTTGCAATCCTCAACACAGATAACGACGGCATCAACGCCGTTGTCGAGGACCAAAGGGTCGCCGGGGTGAGCCTGACCGGCAGCACGAAGGCCGGTGCGGCCGTTGCAGCCATCGCGGGCAAGCTGATCAAGAAGACGGTTCTTGAATTAGGAGGCGCCGATCCGTTCATTGTGCTGGCCGACGCCGATATCGATAAGGCCGTTGAAGCCGGGATCAAGGCGCGTTACGGCAACTCAGGCCAGATCTGCCTGAATGCGAAACGCTTCATCCTCGAGGAGGCCATCGCCGAGCAGTTCACCACGAAGTTCGTCGCAGCTGCGCGGAAACTTAAAACGGGCGACCCGCTCGATCCCTCGACCACAAACGGCCCCATCGCCCGCGAGGATCTGCGTGACAGCGTTCATGACCAAGTCACCCGCTCGATTACGAGTGGTGCAACGCTCCTGCTTGGTGGCCACAAAGTCGAGGGACCAGGGTTCTTTTACGAGATGACGGTGTTGGCGGTTGTCGAGCCGGGGATGGCCGCCTTCGACGAGGAGATTTTCGGTCCTGTCTCGGCGCTCATCAGAGCGCGTGACGCCGCGCACGCAATCGAGCTTGCAAACTGCAGCTATTATGGGCTGAGCGGCAATCTCTGGACCGCCAACACCACGCGCGCCCAGGCTATCGCGCGCAGGCTGGAGACGGGCGGTGTATTCATCAACGGGTTTACCGCGTCAAACCCGCGCATCCCCGTCGGGGGCGTTAAGAAAAGCGGCTACGGCCATGAGCTCTCCCACTTCGGCATACGCGAATTTGCCAACGCTCAAGCGGTGTGGGTGAAACAGGGCTGACGGTCGCTGCCTGCGCTGTCTCAAGCGTCAGCACGGAGGCAGGCCGGGATACGGTCGGCTCTGGGCATATACCTGAAGGGGTTCCCAATTGAGGATTCATACTGTCGCGGACCTGATCGTGGACACGCTGCAGAAGGCGGGTGTCGAGCGCATCTATGGCCTAGCCGGCGATAGCCTCAACGGCATCACCGAGGCGCTTCGGTCTCGGGCGAAAATCGAGTGGATCCATATGCGCCATGAGGAGAGCGCCGCCTTCGCGGCCGCCGGAGAGGCGCACTTGACGGGTAAGCTCGCCGTCTGCGCTGGGTCGTGCGGTCCAGGCAATTTGCACCTGATCAACGGCCTGTTCGACGCACACCGGTCGCGCGTTCCTGTTCTCGTCATCGCCGCCCAGATACCCACCAGCGAGATCGGCACGGGCTACTTTCAGGAGACTAACCCGGAGATACTGTTTCGCGACTGCAGCCACTACTGTCAGCTGGTCTCGAGTCCCAGCCAGTTGCCACGCACGATCGAGATCGCGATCCGCGCTGCCGTGGGCCAGCGTGGAGTGGCCGTCGTCGTCATACCTGGCGATGTGGCGATCATGAAGGCCGAGGCTCTGGACGTGATGGCGGGGATGGCCGCGCTGTTACCAACACCACCGGTTGTTCGCCCGCCCAATGGGGACCTGGACGCATTGGCCAAGCTGCTGAACGAAAGCGGAAAGGTGACTCTCCTGTGCGGCCGGGGATGCGCGGGATCGCACAATTCGCTGATGCAGCTGGCCGATGCGCTGAAATCCCCGATCGTGCATGCACTAGGCGGCAAGGAATCTGTGGAACCGGACAACCCCTACGACGTGGGCATGACGGGGCTGATCGGCTTTGCCTCAGGGTATCTGGCCATGATGGATTGTGAGGCGTTGGTAATGCTCGGGACCGATTTCCCCTATCGGCAGTTCTTCCCGACCAACGCACGCATCGCCCAAGTGGACATCCGGCCTGAACAGCTTGGCCGGCGCACGAAAATCGAGCTTGGGCTTGTGGGGGACGTTGGTGCAACCATTGAGGCACTGCTGCCTCGCTTAGCTCCTCGGACTGATCGCGGCCACCTCGACGGCAGCCTTGCCAATTACAAGAAGGCCCGACAGAGTCTGGATGCACTCGCGGTGGGGACGCCGGGCGATAGGCCGATTCATCCGCAATTCCTGACCAAGCTGCTGAACGACCGCGCCGCGGTCGATGCGGTGTTCACCTGCGACGTCGGCACGCCTACGATTTGGGCCGCACGCTATTTGGCGATGAACGGACGTCGGCGGCTCATTGGCTCGTTCGTGCACGGCTCCATGGCAAATGCCATGCCGCACGCCATCGGCGCCCAAGCGAGCTTTCCCGGCCGCCAAGTTATCTCGCTTTCCGGCGATGGTGGCTTCGCGATGCTAATGGGCGACTTGCTGACGCTACGCCAGAGCCGGCTGCCTGTGAAGGTTGTGATCTTCAATAATTCTACCCTGGGCTTCGTGCAGATGGAGATGCAGGCGGCCGGGCAGATCGACTGGGGGGTAGACTTGGCAAACCCGGACTTTGCCGCGATGGCGCGGGCAGCCGGGATTCATGGTGTACGAGTGGAGGACCCAGGCGATCTGGAAGCCGCCGTCGCCGATATGCTCGCCCAGCCGGGGCCGGCTGTGCTCGACGTCGTGACGGCCACACAGGAGCTGTCGATGCCGCCGCACATCGGCTTGAGGGAGGTGACGGGCTTCAGCCTCTACGCCCTAAAAGCCGTCGTCAGCGGTCGCGGCACCGAGCTGTTAGAGCTTGCTCAAACCAATCTGCTGCACTGAGTAAGGAGAGAACAGATGGCCGACGATTCCCTTTTCCCGGAGGAGATGCTGGGCGGTTGCCGATGCGGACAGGTGCGGTATCGCGTTACGGGCGCGCCTAAGTTCATCATGGCTTGCCACTGCACGGACTGCCAGCAGCTGACGTCGAGCGCCTTTTCGCTCGCCATGGTGCTGGATGAAAGCCAAGTTCAGGTTACCGCTGGTAATCCACGTGAGTGGGCCAAGACCGGTAGCAGCGGCAAGTTGAGCTGGCAGTTCACCTGCCCGGTTTGTTCCGGATGGACCCACTCACGTCCGGAAAACCAGCCCGGCAAAACAGTTGTTCGCCCAAGCACCTTGGACAATCATCGGTGGGTCACGCCGATTGCGCAGATCTTCACCCGAAGCGCCCTGTCCTGGGCAAAGATGCCCGTCCATTTCAGCTACGAAGAAGAGTTCAAAGACCCTTCACCTTTGGTTGCGGCATTTGCGCTGGGAGGAATCCATCCATGACACATCCATAGACGTGCCGAGGCCCGAAATGATTACCAGTTTCGCGAATCAAGGTCCGTACAATGTCTTACTCCGCAGTCCATTGAGGGAAGAACGACGTCTCCCGCTCGAGGCATACCTGCGAAGCGAAACTTTGGTCCCTCACAGGCTGAGTGAGCTTGCAACCTTGAAACAGGCTTGGGCTTGGCAGTCGCGGGAAGAAGTTGCCGGTTCCAGCTTCTGCACCGAAATTGCTACGACGCATGAAGCTTCCGACCTGACGTTCGCAAAGCTTATGATCTTCTTAGCAGCTACTCAAATCGTCGATCTCGCTGCGGTGTCCGGAACCTGTGTCGCGCTCCCGATGCTGCTGGCGGCTGGACAGGAACTGCCACGCGGCAGCCTGCTGCGGGTGCCCGGAATGGCCGCGATTGAGCCTAAGATGCACACGGCTGTCGCACGGTGACTGATTTACAGTCCAACGACCCCGCGGTCGCCCAAGCTACCCGCAAGTTGGCGAGCTACGTCGTATCTGCCACGCCGAAGCAGCTTTCACAGCGCGTCCGTCACGAGGGCCTGCGCACGTTTCTGAACTGGACAGGCTGCGCGGTCGGCTCCTCCGGCCACGAGGCGGTGGCCATTGCAATTAAGAGCCTTTTACCTTTTTGCGGACCTCCCCAGGCCAGCATACTTGGCCGCGCCGAGCGGGCGGACGTTCTTCACGCCGCCCTATTTAACGGCATCAGTTCACACGTTTTCGATTTCGACGACACGCACCTGAAAACGATCATCCATCCGGCTGGCCCAGTCGCGTCCGCAATCCTCGCGCTCGCAGAGTATCATCTGGTATCTGGGGCCGAGTTCCTCAACTCGCTTGTGCTGGGCGTTGAAGTCGAATGCCGGATTGGCAACGCCGTCTCTCCTGAGCACTACGACATCGGATGGTACATCAGCGGCACCACGGGCGCCTTTGGTGCGGCCGCAGCCGCAGGCAAGCTGCTCGGTCTTGACGAGCAGCAGATGGCTTGGGCGATTGGGCTTGCGGCGACACAACCGACCGGACTTCGAGAGATGTTTGGCACGATGACGAAGAGCTTCCACCCTGGTCGGGCCGCGCAGAACGGCTTGACCGCGGCCTTGCTGGCGGAAGGTGGCTACACGAGTTCCGAGCACGGGATCGAAGCCCAGCGCGGTTGGGCACACGTGCTCAGCACGCGTTGCGACAACGGCGAGATTACCGACGGGCTCGGGATGCGCTACGAAGCTCTCCGGAACACCTACAAGCCCTTCGCTTGTGGAATCGTTATTCACCCTGCGATCGACGGCTGTATCCGGATACGCAACGAGCATCATCTTACCGCCGACTCGATTAAGAGAATCGAGTTGAAGGTTCATCCTCTCGTACTCGAATTAACCGGCAAGCGTGAGCCGCAAACGGGGCTCGACGGCAGGTTCAGCGTGTATCATGCCGTAGCAACAGCCGTCATTCACGGCGAGGCAGGCCCCGAGCAGTTCAGCGACGCTGCCGTGCGCGACGTCGCAACCGTGCGTCTCCGTGACAGCGTCTCGACGAGCATCGATGCCGCGATCGCTAAAGACGCAGCTCACGTTGTAGTTCTGCTCAAAGACGGACGAAGGTTAGAGAAGGCCGTCGAGCACGCGGTCGGCAGTGAAAAGCGTCCGATGACTGACGACGAGCTAAACGGCAAGTTCGACAAGCTGGTTGCACCCGTTCTGGGTGAAAAGAGAGCCGCCGAATTGCGGTACGCCTGCTGGTCCCTTGAGCAAATCCCCGATGTCTCGCAGATCGCACGTCTTGCAGCAGGGAGCTAGAGCAATGCCCGCAAGCGCCATCGATTCAACTATTTTCCGGAATGTCTTCGGCGACGAGCGCGTCCGTCAGGTCTGGTCTGACGAATACCGGACGCAGAAATACCTCGACTTCGAAGGGGCGCTCGCGCGCGCCCAGGCCTCCATCGGCCTCATTCCACAGGAGGCGGCGACCGAGATCACCCGGGTCTGCAAGGTCGAAAACATGGACTTCGACCGGCTCGAGCAGGAAACGCTGGAGATCGGCTATCCCGTTCTGCCTGTGATCCACCAGCTGGCCAAGCTGTGCGACGGCGATGCCGGTAATTACTGTCACTGGGGCGCCACCACCCAGGACATTACGGATACCGCCACGATTCTTCAAATGCGGGCCTCGTTCGACATCATCGGTTGTGAGCTCGACAGAGCGATCGCAGCCACCGAGGTGCTGGCCCGCGTCCATCGCAATGTGCCAATGCCAGGCCGCAGCAACTTACAGCAGGCCGTTCCGATCACCTTCGGCTTTAAGATGGCACGGCTGCTTGCGACGCTGCACCGTCACAAGCAGCGTCTAGCCGAGATCCGTCCACGCATCGAGGTGTTCGAGTTTGGCGGCGCCTGCGGCACCCTGGCATCGCTGGGTGACAAGGGGCTTGATGTGCAGGCGGCCTTGGTCCGAGAGCTGGGCCTTGCACAGCCCGACATCGCCTGGCACACGGAGCGCGACCGTATCGCCGAGGCAGGATGCTTTCTCGGCCTGTTGACGGGAACGCTGGCCAAGTTTGCGACAGACTTGAAGCTGATGATGCAGACGGAGGTGGGCGAGGCAAGCGAACCGTACGTCGCTAACCGAGGCTCGTCATCGACGATGCCGCAGAAGCGTAATCCCATCTCATGCTGTTATATTCACGCCTGTGCCGCTTCGGTCCGGCAAGCCGCCGCTGCCCTGCTGGATGCGATGGTCGAGGATCATGAGCGAGCCACGGGCCCGTGGGAAATCGAGTGGATCACGCTTCCGGCGATCTTTACGTTGTCGGCCGGAGCGCTCAAGCAGGCGGTGTTCGTCCTGGAGGGCATGGAGGTGCACGCTGACCGTATGGCCGCCAACCTGGAGCTGACGCATGGGCTGATCGTGTCGGAGGCCGTCATGATGGGGTTAGCGCCAGCGCTCGGTCGCGAGCAGGCCCATGACCTGGTTTACGGGCTGTGCCGGACGGCTTTGCAGTCCAAGCGGTCGCTCGCCGAACTGATGAGGGGCGACAAGGCTATCACTGCCCACCTTAGCGACGAAGACATCAAGCATCTGACCGATCCAGCTGGCTATCTCGGTCTTGCAGGACCGATGGTCGACCGCGTGACTGAACCGAGACTGCCATGACTTGGTGAGTCGAGCCCGCGCGGTAAAACTCAGTGTCACGTGACTCACCAATCTGTTTGTCGAAACCGGAGGGGAAACTATCCAGGCGGCCGCGTGCTCAATCGTGAGCTAACGACAAGCAACCTCCCGTTTGTCACCCTTCCTTGGCTCGGCGCGGTTTTTCTCAACCCGAACAGCACACAGCGGAAATGAAAGACCTTCTTTGCCTACACGACCTTTCAAGCCAACGACGACAGAGGGCTTAAGCTGACCGTCTATTTGCCGCGATAGTAAATGACCTGCGGCAACATACGCTCGGTTAGGTACGGCTAGCCCGACGGCATCCGCTCTAGCGGCGAGGCGCTGCCCCACGCAGGACCTGATCAACAAGGTCGTTGCCATATTTTTCCGTGAGTGGAGCGAACTTCAGGAGCAAACGAAAATAGATCGGACTAAAGATTGCGTCGATCAGCAAAATCGGATCAGTGTCGTCGGCAAACTCTCCCGTTGCCTTGCCGCGTTCGACGTCCGCCGCAGTCGATGCGCGCCGTTCGGAAATATGTCTTTCAAAGAGCTCCCGCAGGATCGCGGGATCATTTTGGCCCTCAGCAATCAGGTCTGCGAAGAATTTGCCAAACAGGCCGTTGAACTCGCCGATTAGGGTTTGAACCCTGCCACGAAGGGCTTCCTCAGCTGTCACAGCTGCGACCGCGTCAAGTTTGCTCGTCACCCGCTCCTGGAACATCGCCATGATCAGCGCCGCCTTGGTCGGCCACCATTTATAGAGCGTGGGTTTGCCGACCCTGGCGCGCTTGGCAATAGCTTCCATGGTCAGGTCACGGGCGGAGGTCTCCTGGAGCAACTCATAGACGGCGTCCATTATGGCCCCGTGAGCGTCAGCCGTGTCGCTGCGCGGTCGACCGGGACGGGATGTCGAGGCTGAGCTTTTTGGCATGAACACGCTTTAGCAGAACGCTACGTAAAGACAATTGACACTTAAATAGAGTTACGGCACGTTCCGTTAAGTCAAATGGGCCTTTGTCATACGTCCTTGAAAGGAACGTCATGAAATCGACATCCAACCAGGGCCCACCTCGGTCCGGGCCGCGGGTCACGCCCCACCCGCTTACCTCTCAGGATGCTACAGCGATGGCAGCACTACGGGGACACGCCGCTCCGAACAAAGGTCGCATGCAGGGCGTCGGTGCTCGCGGTGCCTTCGATACCATCATAAGTATGGTCGGTGCGCCCGAAGGTATCACTTACCGTTATGATACTGTAGGCGGCGTCCCGGGCTGGTGGTGCATACCACTTGACGCTACGCCCGGGCAGTTGCTCCTGCATTGCCACGGCGGCTGGTTCAACTGGGGCACCGCGGAGGCGTTCCGCCATCTTGTGGGGCACATAGCCGCCCGGGCCAACACAGAAGCCTTCATTCCCGACTATCGGCTGGCTCCCGAACATCCCTTCCCGGCCGGATTGGACGACATCCAAGCAGCTTATGATGGACTTGTTGCGGGAGGCGCCCGGCGGATCGCCGTCCTCGGCGACTCGGCTGGAGGAAACCTGGCTCTTTCGCTGCTCTCGATCGTTGTGAGCCGCTCGGACGCAAGTACAATCAAACCAGCCGGAGCGGTCGTATTGTCGCCGGTGACAGACCTGACGCTCTCTGGTGCGTCCTGGGAGAGCCGTGCCATTACTGATCCATACTTCACGCGGGTCCAAGTTGCTGAGTTGGTGCGTTCTTACCTTGCTGGTCATGACCCAACCGACCCTCTCGCTTCACCATTGTCCGCGAGTTTGATGGGCCTTCCTCCAGTGCGCGTACATGTTGGCGACGACGAAATGCTCCTTGATGACGCCACACGTTACGTCGAACAGGCCGTTGCGTCCGGGGTCGATGCCACTCTCGACATCTGGTACGGCATGCCGCACGGCTTTCTGTCTGGAGTCGGCAGCCTGTCGGCAGCAAACCAGGCGTTGGAAGCCATCGGAGTATTCTTGACCGAGCGCTTGGCGAGTAGCGATCCCCGTAATTAGTGGAATCCGCCATGACTGAGGCCCCAATGTCGTAGCCCTTTTGCAGAAGTTTCACCTTACCCACAGGTCGCCAGTCTCTGAAAGCCCGCCAAATTGCTCAAATACCCCGAGCCGGCGCCCTACGGGTAATCGCCTTAGTAATTTGTTCGACTCAGAATTCACAAAGGAGAGGCGCTATTTACCACTCTTACCGCGTCCAGATGAAGTCTTCTTTATAGCACTTATAATCCCCATTACCTTTTTGCGAATAGTCTTTAAATCGACATCAGGCGACAATGCGTCTGAACCAAGAGTCTTTGCCAGCGGGTCGATGCCGAATAGCGCACGCGGCAGCGTCGGAAACAAAAGGCAGCTGAGCAAACGTTGGGCTGCTTGGTCGCTCGCGGATGCAGAAATCTCGTATGTTTTTCCAAGGAAAGCGCATAATTGTGCGTGAACGTCCTCAAACATGACCTCGAAATATTGTGCGGCTCCTTCCGGAAACCGCGCGACCTCCGCCATGCTCACCCGAAACATTTGGACTGACCCTTCGTAGAGCAGGATTTCCAGATACCGGGCGCAGAACATTACCAAAGCTTCCGTCGGCGGGCCTGGATAGTCCTCAGGCGACTTAAGGCGGTTCCGGAACAGGACGCGCACGAGATCTATGACGGCAAGGAAGAGTTTCTCCTTGTTTTCGAAATGCGCATAGAGCGATCGCTTGGAGGTGGCCGCCCGGAGGGCTACCTCATCCATAGAAGCACGTTGGAAGCCGAGCTCCAGGAATGCATCCTTAGCAGTCCAGAGAATGTGCTCGCGTAGTTCGTCCCCCCGTCTCGCCATGGTTGATTATCGCCCAGAGAGCCCAACCTTGCAATAAGTAAACGGTACGGTATAGTCTACTCTTAATGCCCGGCAGGAGATAAAGCGTTATGATCGTTGTCACCGCGCCCACCGGTCAAATCGGCTCAAAGGTTCTCAAGCACCTTCTCGACGGCAGCGAACCGATTCGAGTGATCGCCCGCGACCCGCTGAAGCTTCCCGTGGAAACTCGCGAGCGTGTCGAGGTGGTGCAGGGTTCGCAGGGCGACCTCAAGGTCGTGAACAAGGCATTCAGCGGCGCCGACACCGTGTTCTGGCTAGTCCCGCCAGATCCTAAGGCCAAGAGTATGGAGGAGGCCTACGTCGGCTTCAGCAGGCCAGCTTGCGAGGCGTTCCGCAGTCAAGGCGTAAAAAGGGTGGTGACGATCTCGGCCCTCGGCCGCGGAACACCGTTTGCCGATCATGCTGGGCATGTCACTGCCTCGCTCGCAATGGAAGATCTGATCGCAAGCACGGGTGTGGCGCTCCGTGCTCTCACGATGCCGTCGTTCATGGACAACCTGATTAATCAGGCTGGCGCGATCAAGAGTCAGGGCATGTTCTTCTCGCCTATGGTGCCCGATCGCAAGTTTCCGACATGCGCGACGAGTGACATCGCCGCGGTAGCCGCGAAGCTGCTGCCCGATCACTCCTGGAGCGGCCAAGACACCGTCGCCGTTCTGGGTCCCGAAGACCTCTCCTTCGACGATATGGCGCAGATCGCCTCCGAGGTCCTGGGCAAGCAGGTGCGCTTCCAACAAATCCCCATGGAAGCCTTCAAGACCAGGCTGGCGAGCTTCGGCATGTCGGACGCGACTGTGGAAGGCTATGCTGACATGATGACAGCCAAAAACGAAGGCTTAGACAATGCCGAGCCTCGAACCGCCAAGTCTACGACACCTACCACTTTCCGCGCGTGGTGCGAACAAACTTTGAGGCCTGCCGTTCTCGGCTGATAGACGGCCGGCAACGCTTCCCAGGTCTAGTTCAGGATACAGGAGAGAAACATGCAGCCTATTGCAACAAGCGGCCTTCAAAAGCCAGAGAAAGCACTTAGCACCATGACACGTGCCGACAAAGGACCGGTTTCGACCCGGCCCATGCTCGCCGAGCCCATGCGAATGGTTGCTGATGCCGTCGCAAGCTGGCCCGGCGTAATCGCTACTACGCATTGGCACCTTCATCGGCGTTCGCAGGTCGATGGCATCGACTTCTACGTGGCTGAATTGGAACTGGGACACATCCATCTTGATGGTTCTATCCACCTCGCGACCAGCCCGACTTTGGGTCAAGATTTGGTAATGGAAGGGCTTGCTCACCCGTTCCGATATGTTCTTGGCTGGGTGGAGCAGGAGATCAGCGCAATTGGCGAAAATGCAGCGGTCGCACTCTTCCGGCGTAACTACGAGCAACTGTCCCGCCAAGTCTAGAAGTCCGTCCGCGAAGTTCGTTATTGATGGAGCTTTGGCCATTTGGATGAGTTGGAAGTGCGTCTTGGCCGGCCTGCCTACGGGGGCGCCAAAGGCGGGGTGGCATGCAACCCGCATGCTCTGTCCCGACGTGAGCTAGAGGCTGTTAGCCGTCGGTATTTGCAGGAGATGATCCCGTTTGTCAGTCCGCAGACGGACGTGATGGCTCCCGACATGGGAACAGACGAGCAGGTCATGGCTTGGTTCATGGACACCTTCTCGATGCATCAGGGCCACTCGGTGAACGAGATCGTCAAGGGCAAGCCCGTCGCACTCGGTGGAACCGAAGGGAGGCGGCATGCAACAGGACGGGGCGTCGCCCACCTGGTCGGACGCGCCTGCGGGCTGCTCGGGCTGAACACCCATGAATGCACGGCCGTTATACAGGGCTTCGGCAACGTCGGCAGCGTGACGGCTTATACCCTGGCCCGGAAGCACGGCGGGAAGATCGTCGGCGTCAGCGATCACACGGCTGCCATCTATGACGGCCAGGGCCCTCCACTTGACGCCATCGAGACCCACGTGCGCGAGAATGGGGTTCTGGCCGGTTTTACACGTCAGATGGGCATCGAACCCGGCGACTTGCTTCTGCAGCCTTGCGACATTCTAGCCCCTTGCGCGGTCGAACGGGTCATCGACGAGGAAACGCTGGATTGCTGAGATGCCGGATTCTTGTTGAGGGCGCGAACGGGCCGACTACGCCGAACGCAGACGAGATACTGGAGCAGCACGAGGGCGAGGTGTTCGTCATCCCGGACATCCTGTGCAACTCCGGCGGCGTCATCGTCAGCTACTTCGAGTTGGTTCAGGATCTCCAGCGGCTCCTTTGGAGCGAGAAGGAGGTCAACCACAAGCTGGACCAGCTGCTGGATCAGGCGTTCGCTTGGAAAGCAGCGGTTCTCGCGATCCGGGAAGGTACAGCGCATGATTAAGTCAACGCCAACAAATGACGTACGCGAGGCTCTGACAGAGTTACGCTGCATTTCCGAAATTATGGTCGAACTGGGTAGAAACGTGACTCGAAACGATCAAGCCTTACCTGCGGAGTGGGTGACTTGGCTTGGAGGATGCGTCGGCAGCGCCACTGAAAGAGTTGCGGACGCATTCGAAGGTCTCGGCAAATCTTCAGTGTAGAGCAGCCTAAACAAACCAGATCAGTTAGCGGGCGCCTGGGTTGAGGATGGGGGGAAACCGTCCTCCCGTGTCCTTTAGCAGCCCCAACCGGATCTTGCCGTCCTCGCCATTGACGGGTCATTCTTCCGCGCCTGAACGCGACCAAACTGAACCGGCACAAGTGCGACAGGCTGCTTGATTACCGCCAGGGCTGTTCCAAGAACGCCTCCACACTTCCCTCTCTGAGTGCGAGATGAGGGTGACCTAGCACCCGCACGG
>CAXTWC010000146.1:0-10406 GCA_964247805.1 uncultured Acetobacteraceae bacterium
GCGATCTGCCCAGCCCGATCGACCCACCCTCCGGCTGCGTGTTCCGCACCCGTTGCCCCTACGCCATCGCCGACTGTGCGAACGCAGTGCCGGAGTTGCGTCAAGTGGCTCCGGGACACCTGAAAGCCTGTATCCGGGACGACATTCTTTAGCGTGCTCGACCGCCGCCGCGGAGAACAGGCCGGGCGTCCCGCTGCCACCGAGCGCCACGATGTTCCGCGGCGCAGCTGGACGATACGGGCAGGGCAGGGGACATCCGGGCCGAGAAGGCCGCGTTCGCAGGTCCTGCGCGCGTTCGACTTGTCATCAATCTGCAACTTGGTCCGTGCCGTCACCGGAGGTACAGGCTGCGCAAGTCAACGCGGAGATAGCTTTCATGTCGGGCACGATCACCCAATTCACCCCAGGCGACATCGTCATCAGCGAGACTGGTAACGTCGGCGGCGCCACAGGCATTGGGGACAACCAGGCTAGCCCGATCGAACTTGTCGAGATCAATCCCAATCTGCCCATTGGAAGCAACGTCGTCGGGACGCTGGTGCTCCCCTCCGCCGTGTCCGGAGAATTCGGCTCCTCCAGCGAAGGCACTCTCGAGCTGGCGGCCAACGGCCAATCCCTGGTGATCGCGGGATACGACGTCAACTACCTCACCTATAATGCCGGCGAGACGAACGGCAACAACGTCTATGGCAATGCCGCCGAGGCGCAGAGCTACAGCGTCGAGCCCACAGGTGGCAGCTACACCCTGATCCCGCGCGCGATCGTGGACATCAGCGGGAACGCCACGGTCGACGACAGCACCAACCTGCTCGGCGTATTCAACACCAACAACCCCCGCAGCGTCGCGACCGTCGACGGCACGAGCTTCTACGTCGCGGGTCAGGGTGTGAAGGGCGATACGACGCAAGGCGTGTTCCTGGCCAAGGATGGCGCCAGCACCGCTACCGCGATCAACACCGGCACCGACGCGCGCACGGTTGAACTGTCCAACGTCAGCGGCACCGAGACGCTCTACGTTTCGCAGGACAGCAAACAGCCGAGCAGCGGCGGCACGTCCAATATCTCCACCTTCAGCACCGCCGAACCGACGGGCACATCGACCGAGACCGCCCTGCCCGGCATCAGCAAGAGCGTCACGCTCAACGGTATGAACGGCAACGGCGTCAATGGCAGCAGCGGAACCGTAAACCTCAGTCCGGAGAGCTTCTTCTTCGCGAATTCGACGACGCTCTACATCGCCGATGGCGGCAATCCCAAACAGGCCGGCCTTGGCGACGGGGGCTTGCAGAAGTGGAGCCTCGTCGGTAGCACCTGGAAGCTCGATTACACGCTGTCCGCTGGGCTGGATGGCGCGACCGGCCTGGTCTCGAACGCCGGTGGCGCCACCTCGACCGGTGATACCGGGCTGATCGGGCTCACGGGCAGCGTCGACACGACAACGGGCGCCGTGACGCTCTACACGACCACCGTGCCGCTGAACGACCTCGGCGACACCGGCCTCTATGCCATCACCGACACATTGGCCGATACGACGGCGGTCCAGGCATCCGGCGAGACTTTCGCCGAACTGCTGGCCGGCACGACGGCGAGCATCAACATCCGCGGAGTGGCCCTGGCGCCCACCCCTGCCTGCTTCTGCCGGGGAACGCTGATCCGGACGGCACGGGGCGAAGTGGCGGTCGAGGCGCTCGTCATCGGGGACCTAGTGGTCACCGTTTCCGGTGCCCTCGAGCCGGTGCGCTGGATTGGCCGGCGGGCCTATCGCGGGCGCTTCCTGCGCTACGCTGCGCGCCCCGTCCGGATCGCGGCCGGTGCGCTCGGAGACGGGATGCCGTCGCGGGACCTGCGTGTCTCACCCTGCCACGCCATGCTGATCGACGGGTTAATGGTTCCGGCGGCCCAGCTGTTGAACGGACGCTCCGTCACGGTGGATACCGCCTGCGAAGGGGTAGAGTATTTCCACGTCGAGTTGCCGCGGCACGAAGCGCTCTGGGCCGAAGGGGCCCCCAGCGAGAGCTTTGTCGACGATGACAGCCGCATGCTGTTCCATAACGCCGCCGAGTATGCGGCACTCTACCCTGACGAGCGGGCGATCCCCGTTATGTACTGCGCCCCTCGGGTAGAGAGCGGCTACGAGCTAGAGGCGATTCGGTCGCGGCTGAATGGGGGGGCTCGTCGGGCGTCCTAGCCGATCGAGGGCGTGGCCTGGTTGACGTCGCCAGGCCGAAGTCGCTGCGGTCGTCGCTGGATGCGGCGACCGCTTCGTTCCGATCTCGGTCAAAGTGTCGGTGGCGTCAGCGCTCGGGCTGGGGACCTCGGTGGGGCTGGAAGCCCGCGAAAAACCCTTGCTCGCGCCGTCATCGAATCATCACTCATCCCACGCCAACCCGGTGCTATCGCACCCGGCATGGCCAAACAGAACGTATTGCTGATCGTCGTCGATCAATGGCGGGGCGATTGCGTCCCGCACGTACAGCGCGCGGACGGACAAACCCCGGTCCTGCGCACACCGAACCTGGACCGTATCTGCCGGGAGGGTACTACCTTCCGCAACCACGTCACCACGACCGTGCCCTGCGGCCCGGCGCGCGCCAGCCTGCTGACCGGGCTGTACCAGATGAACCATCGCGCCTGCCAGAACACCATCCCGCTCGACGCCAGGCACGACACGCTCCCCCGGGCCCTGCGCCGCGCCGGCTACGAGCCCGCGCTCGTCGGCTATACCACCACGGCCCCCGACCCCCGCACCACGGGAACCGCCGACCCACGTTTCACCGAGCTGGGCGACGTGATGGATGGTTGGCGTCCGGTCGGCGAGTTCGGCCCGGGCCACGACGCCTATTTCGGCTGGCTCGCTCATCAGGGCTACGCATTGCCGCCCAACCGCGACGACATCTGGCTGCCGGAAGGCGAGCACGCCGTGCCGGGTGCCACCCACCTGCCGGCCCGCATCCCCGCCCACCTCTCTGACACGACGTATTTTACCGAACGCGCGCTGGAATACCTCAAGGGCCGCAACGGCCTGCCGTTCTTCCTCCATCTCGGCTACTACCGCCCCCACCCGCCGTTCGTCGCGAGCGCGCCCTACAACGACATGTACTCGCCCGCCGACATGGCGGCTCCCGTGCGGGCCAGCAGCGCGGAGGCCGAAGCCGAGCAGCACCCACTGCTGCGCTTCTACCTCGACAAGTCGCTGAACAAGGGCTTCTTCCAGGGCGCCGAAGGGTTCGTCCGCACGCTGGACGAGGACGCCATCCGCCAGATGCGTGCCACCTATTTCGGCATGATGACGGAGGTGGACGACCAGTTGGGCCGCGTGCTCGCCTGGCTGGACGAGACGGGCCAATGGGATGACACGTTGGTGGTTTTCACCTCCGACCACGGCGAGCAGTTGGGCGACCATCACCTGCTCGGCAAGCTCGGCTATTTCGACCAGAGCTTCCGCATTCCCCTGGTGATCCGCGCCCCCGGCCAGCCTGGCGGCCGAATCGTGGACGCGCCGACCGAGAGCATCGACCTGATGCCGACCATGCTGGACTGGCTGGGCGCCCCCGTGCCGCACACGATCGACGGAAGCAGCCTGATGGACTTCGTCCGCGGTGGCCGGCCGGACAAGTGGCGCACCGAACTGCACTACGAATACGATTTCCGGGACATTCATTACTCCCGTCCCGAGACCGAACTCGGCCTCGGCATGGAGGAGGCGAGCCTCTGCGTCGTGCAGGATGCCGACTACAAATACGTACACTTCGCCGCCTTGCCGCCCCTGTTCTTCGACCTGCGCGCGGACCCCGGCCAGTTCCGCAACCTCGCCGCCGACCCGGCCTATGCCGCCCTGGTGCGCGACTACGCCCAGCGCGCGCTGTCGTGGCGGCTGCAGCATGCGGACCGCACTCTGACGCATTACCGCGCCACCCCAGCCGGCCTCGAACACCGTGAGAGATCCCGATGATCGCACTTCGCCGCCGCAGCTTGCTGGCCGGCGCCGCCCTGGCGCTGCCCCGCTTCGCCATCGCGCAATCCGACACACGTCCCACCATCACGGTGGCCGTACAGAAGATCAGCAACAGCAACACGCTCGATCCGCTGCGTGAGCAGTCCAATGTCGGTACCCGGCTCAGCCTGTTTCATATCGAGCGGCTGATCGACCTCGACTACCAGGCCCAGTTGCAACCTGTGCCCGGCCTCGCCACCGCCTGGCGTCGTATCGACGACAGGACGGTGGAGCTGGACCTCCGCCGCAACGTGCGCATGCATAATGGCGACGAGTTCACCGCCGATGACGTGCTGGCCAGTTTCAGTCCCGCGCACATGTTCGGCGACACTCACCCGACCAGCCAGGGCAAGACCTTGCCGCTTTCGGGTAGCATCGTCACCACGCGGCGCAGCAAGGACCTGCCGGCCGAGATCCCGCCGGTGGGCCGCCGCTTCTGGCCAGCGCTGGACCGGGTGGTCGCGGTTGACAAATACACCGTGCGCTTCGTCAACGCGACGCCGGACGTGACGATGGAGGGCCGCCTTTCCAGCCTTGCCAGCGGCATCATCAGCGGGCGCGCGTTCGAGGAGGCGCCTTCGTGGCTGGACTACGCCCGCGCCCCAATCGGCACCGGGCCCTACAAGATACGTGAGTTCCGGCCGGACGTGTCGCTCACCATGGACGCGCATGACGATTACTGGGGCGGCCGGCCGCCGATCCGCACGCTGCGCCTGGTGGAGGTGCCGGAGACGAGTGCCCGCATCAACGGTCTACTCACCGGCGAGTACCAGTTCGCCGCGGATGTTCCGCCGGATCAGATCGCCGGGGTGGAGGGCCACGCCGGGTTCGAGGTCCAGGGCGGCACGATCCCGAATATCCGCATGACCGCATTCGACATGCACCACCCGACCTTGCAGAACCCGAAGGTGCGGCTGGCGATGGCCCATGCGATCGACCGCAAGCAGATCGTGGACAGCCTGTGGGATGGGCGGACATCGGTCCCGGCCGGGCTGCAATTCCCGTTTTACGACCAGATGTTCGTGCAGGGTTGGACAGTGCCGGAATACGACCCGGCGATGTCGCGCGACTTGCTGAAACAGGCGGGCTATAAGGGTGATCCTATCCCGTACCGCCTGTTGAGCGACTACTACACGAACCAGGTCGCCAACGGCCAGGTGTTGGTGGAGATGTGGCGCCAAGCCGGCCTGAACGTCGAGATCGGCATGAAGGAGAACTGGACCCAGATCCTCGAACGCGGCCCGACGCGCGGTATCCGGGACTGGTCGAACTCGGCGTCCTTCGACGACCCTGTCTCCAGCATCGTCAGCCAACACGGCCCGAACGGCGAGCAGCAGCAATATGGCGAGTGGACCAACGCCGAAATGAATACGCTGTCCTACGAGCTGGAGACGAGCACGGACCGCGCCCGCCGCCACGCGATCTTCGCCCGCATGCTGCAGATCTGCGAGCGGGAGGACCCGGCGTACAGCGTGCTGCACCAGAACGCGACGTTCACCGGCAAGCCGAAGTCGATAAACTGGAAGTCTGCGCCCTCGTTCGCGATGGATTTCCGGCCGAAGAATTGGGCATGAGCTTCGCGCTCCCGCTCCCGAGGGAGAGGGCCTGAACCCCCAGCCGACATGTCCCACCTCGTCACAATCACCAACCTCACCGTTGGCTTCCGCGGCGCGGTCGCGCTGCACGGGATCGACCTTCATTTGGATCGCGGCGAAAGCCTTGGCCTGGTCGGTGAATCTGGGTGCGGCAAGTCCGTGACGTGGCTGGCCGCCCTCGGCCTGCTTCCCAGATCCGCCGCGGTCGCCGGCAGCGTGACCCTCGACGGCACCGAGTTGGTCAACCAGCCGCCATCCGTGCTGGACCGCGTCCGCGGCGGGCGCATCGCCATGATCTTCCAGGACCCGGCAAGTGCGCTCAATCCCGTCCATCGCATCGGCCGGCAAGTAGCCGAGGCCGTGCGTCTGCACCGGGGTCTGTCCGGCGCCGCCGCCCGCGCCGAGGCGCTACGGCTGCTGGAGCAGGTTGGCATCCCCGGCGCTCGCGCCCGCATGGACGCCTACCCGCACGAGATGTCCGGCGGTCAGAACCAGCGCGTGATGATCGCCGCCGCTCTCGCCGGGCAACCGGAGGTGCTGATCGCCGACGAGCCCACCACGGCGCTCGACGTCACGATCCAAGCGCAGATCCTGGACCTGCTCGCCCGGTTGCGCAGCGAGACCGGTATGGCGCTCGTCCTGGTCAGCCATGATCTGGGCGTGGTGGCCGACATGTGCGACCGAGTGTGCGTGATGTACGCCGGCCGCATCGTGGAGGAAGCGCCGGCCGGGGCCCTGTTTGCGCATCCCGCCCACCCGTACGCCGCTGGCCTGCTGGGCGCGCTGCCGCCGCTCGCCGGGCCACGCCGCAAGTTGCTCGCCATCCCCGGCCGGGTGCCGGAGCCATGGGCGATGCCGCCAGGCTGCGCTTTCGCCCCGCGCTGCGACCGTCACGTCGCCGCGTGCGACGCGGCCGTACCCGGACTGGACCTGGTAGCACTGCGCCATCGCGCTGCTTGCATCCGGGTAGCGGCATGAACTTGCTCGAATTGGAAGACGTAGGCCGCACCTACGTCCAGCGCCGTGGCTGGATGGGCCGCAGCGCTGCGGTACGCGCGGTGGACGGGGTCAGCCTATCGGTCGAACCCGGCCGCACGCTGGGCGTGGTTGGCGAGTCCGGTTGCGGCAAGTCCACCACCGGCCGGCTGGCGCTCGGGCTGGAGGCACCGGATGCAGGCGTCGTGCGCTTCGCCGGGTCCGCGATGCCGCCGGTGGGCACGGCCGCCTGGCGCAAGCTCCGTGCCCGCATGCAATTGGTGCCGCAAGACCCCTTGGGCGCGCTGGACCGGCGGCTGCGGGTAGGAAGCCAAATCGCCGAACCGCTGCTGATCCACGGCATCGGCGACGTGGAGGACCGGGTGGCGGCGCTGCTGGACGATGTGGGCCTGCGCGCCGACCAGGCCGCCCGCCACCCGCACGCGCTGTCCGGGGGGCAGCGGCAGCGCGTGGTGCTGGCGCGTGCCTTGGCCACATCTCCCGACCTGCTGGTCTGCGACGAGCCTGTCTCGGCGCTGGACGTCTCGATCCAGGCTCAGATCGTGAACCTGCTGATGGAGCTGCAATCCGCGCGCAACCTGGCGATGGTGTTCATCAGCCACGACCTGCGCATCGTGCGTCAGGTCAGCCACGAGGTCGCGGTGATGTATCTGGGCCGCGTGATCGAGTGCGGCGAGCCGGACGCCGTGTTCACCGACCCGGCGCATCCGTATTCACGCGCGCTGGTCGGCTCGATTCCAGGCAGCGGCAAGCGCGTGGTGTTGTCCGGCGACCCACCCAACCCGGCGGACCGGCCGAGCGGCTGCGCCTTCCATCCGCGCTGCCCGGTTGCGGTCGCGCGCTGCCGCGTGGACGTGCCGGCGCTCGAACTGCTGCCGGGCGACGGCCGCCTGGTGGCATGCCATGTCGCGCAAGCCAGCTCCGTCTTGCGTCCTTCACGGGAGAGGGTCTCGGCAAGGGCAGCATCATGAGCCGGCCATGCCGCACTCTGCTGGCAGCGGTCTACGTGGATGTTTCGCCGCGCGGGCTCGCGTGATCCGCTTCGGGCTGCTGCGTCTCGGCCGCGCGCTGCTGACGGTGCTGCTGGTGGTGACGTTCGCCTTCGTCGTGCTGCGCCTGTCGGGCGACCCAGCGCTGCTCATCATGTCGCCCGACGCGCCACCCGAAGCCATCGCCGCCTTCCGCCATGCCTGGGGGTTGGACCGGCCGATTTGGGTGCAGTACGCGAGCTACTTCATCAACATCGCCCACGGCGACTTGGGACAGTCGATGCGCGACGGCCGCCCCGCCATTGCGTTAGTAGCCGAGCGCATTCCCGCAACGCTCGCGCTCACGCTCCCGGCATTGGCGCTGAAGATCTGCCTGGGCATCCCCGCCGGCACCTACGCGGCGTTGCACCGCGACACGGCGATCGACCGCGCGGTGATGGCGGTGGCGACCGCTGGGTTCACGGTGCCGTCCTTCGTGCTGGGGCTGGTGCTGGTGCTGGTATTCGCCGTTCAACTGCACTGGCTACCCTCGGGCGGCGAGCAGGGCTGGAGCAGCGCCGTGCTTCCCGTGATCACGCTCGGGCTCGGTGGGGCCGCGATCCTGGCGCGCTTCACCCGCTCGGCGATGCTGGAGGTGCTGGGGCAACCCTACGTCCGCACCGCCAGTGCACGCGGCGTTCCTTGGGCGGCGGTGGTGCGCCGGCACGCCTTGCCGAATGCGGCGATCCCGACAGTGACCATCGTTGGCTTCATGGTCGGCAGCCTGATGGCCGGCGCCGTGGTGGTGGAGAGCGTGTTCAGCTGGCCCGGCGTCGGCCGGTTGCTGGTGGTTGCCGTGTCCAACCGCGACTTGGGCGTCGTGCAATGCATCCTGCTGCTGGTGGCGACCACGATGGTCGGAGCCAACCTGGTCGTAGACCTGCTCTACGGCGTGCTCGACCCACGATTGCGCAACGTGGCCCGCGCCTAATGTCGGCAAGCGTGATGGGCCAGGCAGTCCGACGTCGCGCCCCCTGGTCCGTGATAGCCGCGATGAGCTGGTTGGCGCTGATGCTGGCCGTGGCGCTGTTCGCGGACCAGCTCCGCCCGTACGGCATCACCGCGCTCGACCTAAGGGCCCGCCTCCAGCCGCCGGTGAGCTTCGGCGGGCATTGGGCGCACGCGCTGGGCACGGACGAGTTGGGGCGGGACGTGCTGTCCCGGTTGATCGTGTCCATCCGCATCTCGCTGCTGATCGCCATGGGCGCGACGGTGATCGGAACCGTGCTCGGCACCACGCTCGGCCTGCTCGCCGCGCAGTTCCGTGGCTGGGTGGAACAGGCGGTGTTGATGCTGATCGACTTTCAGGCGGCACTACCGTTCCTGATCATGGCATTGGCGGTGCTGGCATTCTTCGGCAATGCGCTGCCGCTGTTCATCGGGCTGATGGGCTTCTACGGCTGGGAGCGCCACGCCCGCATCGCCCGTGGCCTGGCGATTTCGGCTGGCGGGCAGGGCTATGCGGCGAGCGTGCGCCAATTGGGGGCAGGGCCCCTGCGCGTCTACGGCCGCCATGTGCTGCCGAACATCGCATCCACGCTGATCGTGTCGGCGACGCTCGCGTTCCCGGAGATCATCCTGCTCGAGAGCGGGCTATCGTTCCTGGGGCTCGGGGTGCAGCCGCCGCTGACCTCCCTCGGCAACATGGTGGGGTATGCGCGCGACTACCTGCAGCGGGCGCCGTGGATCCTCTTGGCCCCCGGGGTGACGATCGTGGCCACGACGCTGTGCATTGGGATCATGGGCGACTGGTTACGGGACCGGCTGGACCCGACGCTGGACTGACCCGGCTCCTCCCGCAGTGCACCCGGCGATCAACGCGACAAAATGTCATAACACGAGGCCGCCTTACTCGAGCCCGAACCACTGCGCAATCGATGGCGGCTGGTTCGAGGGACTATGCCGACCGCTACGCAGACCTGCTTGCAGCGGGTGAGTAGTTTCCGACGCTGCCGGTGGCATTGGCAGGCTTCTACCGTCGTTCATCGGGCACGAGCGTCCAATCGACTCCCGCAAGCCACATCCGTTGCGAGAGGACGCTTGGAACTGCCGACACGGCAAACGACCAGGGGTCACCAAAATGGACACAGTTTCACTCGCGATCGAACTCCCCGACCAAAGCGGGTTCGAAGCTGGCGCGAAAGCGGCGTCGCCAGCCGAGTTGCGGCTCATGGACGCCTACTGGCGGGCCGCGAACTACCTGTCGGTCGGGCAGATCTACCTATACGACAATCCGCTGCTGCGGGAGCCGTTGACGCTCGCGCATGTCAAGCCGCTGGTGGTGGGGCATTGGGGTACGACGCCGGGTCAGAACTTCATCTACGTCCACCTGAACCGCGTGATCAAAGCGTACGACCTCGACATGTTCTACATCGCGGGCCCTGGCCACGGCGGCCCGGCGTTGGTGGCCAACACGTATCTGGAGGGCAGCTACAGCGAGATCTACCCCAACATCAGCCAGGACGAAGCCGGGTTGAAGAAGCTGTTCACGCAATTCTCCTTCCCGGGCGGCATATCGAGCCACGTGGCACCCTCCACCCCGGGCTCGATCCACGAGGGCGGTGAACTCGGCTACTCGCTCAGCCACGCCTTCGGCGCCGCATTCGACAATCCGGGCCTGATCGTCGCCTGCATCATCGGCGATGGCGAGGCGGAAACGGGCCCGCTCGCGACCGCGTGGCATTCCAACAAGCTGCTGAGCCCGGTCAGCGACGGGGCAGTGCTGCCGATCCTGCATTTGAACGGGTTCAAGATCAGCAACCCGACGGTGCTGTCGCGCATCGAGCCGGAGGA
>CAXTWC010000146.1:10506-14286 GCA_964247805.1 uncultured Acetobacteraceae bacterium
GGCCTGAAGATCGAGGGCACCTTCCGGTCGCACCAGGTGCCGATCCTAGTGGATGCCGCCCACCCCGGCCACGTGGCCGACCTCGAGAGCTGGATGCGCAGCTACCGCGCGGAGGAACTGTTCGACCACCAGGGCCGGTTGATTCCGGAGCTCGCGCAATTGGCGCCCGAGGGCAGCCAGCGCATGGGCGCCAACCCGCACACGAACGGCGGCAACCTCCTTCGCGACCTGCGCATGCCGGACTTCCGCGACCACGCCGTCGCGGTCCCTTCGCCGGGCGCGGTGTCCGCCGGCGATACCACGGTGCTGGGTTTGTTCTTGCGCGACGTGGCCCTGCTGAACCGCGAGGGACACAACTTCCGCATCTTCGGGCCGGACGAGACGCTGTCCAACATGATCGGCGCCGTGTTCGAGGCGAGCGGCCGGCAATGGGACGCGCCGATCGTCGAGGATGACGAATTTCTAAGCCCGCAGGGACAGATCCACGACTCCGTGCTGAGCGAACACCAATGCCAGGGCTGGCTGGAGGGCTACTTGCTCACCGGTCGGCATGGGCTGTTCAACAGCTACGAGGCGTTCATCCGCATCGTCGATTCCATGTTCAGCCAGCACGCCAAATGGCTGAAGGTCACGCGGGAACTGCCGTGGCGGCGGGACATCGCGTCGCTGAACTACCTACTCGCCTCCCATGTGTGGCAGCAGGACCATAACGGCTTCACGCATCAGGACCCGGGCTTCCTGGACCACGTCATCAACAAGAAGGCCGACGTGGTGCGCGTCTACCTGCCGCCGGATGCGAACTGCCTGCTGTCGGTGTTCGACCACTGCCTGCGCAGCCGGCACTACGTGAACGTCGTCGTCGCCGGCAAGCACGCTCTGCCGCAATGGCTGACGATGGAGGCGGCGGTGATCCATTGCACCCAGGGCCTCGGCATCTGGCAATGGGCGAGCAACGACCAGGATGCCGAGCCGGACGTCGTGATGGCATGCTGCGGTGACACGCCGACGCTGGAGATCCTCGCCGCAGTTTCGATCCTGCGCGAACACCTGCCGGCACTGAGGATCCGCGTCATCAACGTCGTGGACCTGATGCGGCTGCAGCCGGAATTGGAGCATCCGCACGGCCTGAGCGAGATCGACTATGACGGTCTGTTCACCACGGACAAGCCGATCATCTTCGGCTTCCACGGCTATCCGTGGCTGGTCCACCGGCTGACCTACCGCCGCACGAACCGCCATCTACACGTGCGGGGCTACAAGGAGGAAGGCACCATCACCACCGCCTTCGACATGCGGGTGCAGAACGACCTGGACCGGTTCCACCTGGTCATGGACGTGATCGCGCGGGTGCCGGGCCTGGGCACCAAGGGCGCCTATCTCAAGCAGACAATGCAGGACAAGCTGGTCGAGCATAAGCACTACATCGACAAGCATGGCGAAGACCTCCCCGAGATCCGCAACTGGATGTGGGGCGAGCGGGCGTGATGGATGGCGGCGTGGTGGGCAGCCGTCTCACCGCCGCCATTTTCGATGTGGATGGCGTACTGCTCGCCTCCCCGCACGAACAGGCGTGGCGCGATGCCCTGTCCGGCCTCGCCGACCCGGCGAAATTTACCACGGCGATGTATCAGGCCGTGGTCGCCGGCAAACCGCGTATGAGCGGGGCCCTGGCTGCCCTCCAAGCACTCGGCGTCCCGGACGCGGCCGGGCAGGTGGACGACTATGCCACGCGCAAGCAGGCCAGGCTCGAAGCACTGATCGCCGACGGCCACGTGGCCGCCTTTCCAGACGCGTTGCGCTTCGTCGCGGCCATCTCGGCGCTCGGTTGGCCGATGGCTGTCGCATCGTCCTCCAAGAACGCCAACGCCATGCTGCGGCAGATTTTTCTCGAGGATGGCCGCAACCTGCTCGGCCTGTTCGAGGCGAATGTCTGCGGTCGGGATCTGCAGCACGGCAAACCGGATCCCGAGATCTTCCAGCTCGCCGCGAAGGAATTGCACATGAGGTCCGAGCATTGCTTCGTGGCGGAAGATGCGCCGGCCGGCATTCAGGCCGCACGCGCCGGCGGCATGGTCGCACTGGGCGTGGCACGCCTGCACGACGGGGCCGGACTACGGGCGGCAAACGCCGATCTCGTGGTCGCGAGCCTGGATGACGTCTCCCTGGACGCGCTGGCGGGCGGACGGTTGGGGGCGCTGGCATGAACACGCCGAGGACGCTGCAGCAGGCGTTGCAGCCGACCGATGAACCGGGCTGGGTCCTGGACCAGCACGGCTTCGACCCACTTCGCGACAGCAGCCGCGAGTCGCGGTTCGCTGTCAGCAACGGGTTCCTCGGGGTGCGGGGTGGGCGCACGATCGACCGGCAACCGGGTGCTGCAGCGCCACCCCGGAGCTACGTCGCAGGTCTGTTCGATACCCAAACCGTCGACCAGCCCATGTCCGCCTTGGTGCCCGTGCCGGATTGGCTCCGCGTCGACATCTCGCTGGCCTCGCCGGCGCCCGGCGCACCGACCGACGATGCATCATTCCACCGCCGCACCCTGGATTTCAAACGTGGGGCACTGTTCACCGAAAGTCGGATCTCGAGCACGGCCGGCCTGCAGATGCGGCTGCGCGTGCTGCGCGTGGTCTCGCTGCATAGCCGTGCGGTCGGTCTTCAAGTGATCGTAGCCGATGTCGACGCCGGGCACGGGGAAGCCACGCTCGAAGCGTCCTTCGAGTGCGTGGAGTTCGGGTTGATGTCCGAGCGGCTGGAGCAGGATTTCGGCGTGTGGCGCACCAACGCGACGGACAAGCGCCTTGCGATCGCCGCGTCCGCATCCCTGTTGGTAGATGGCCGGCGGATCCAGCCGAAAGCACTGGGACCGTTCAAGTGGGCTTGGACGTGGACCGTGCAGCCGGGGCAGACCGTGCATTTCGAGCGGATCGTCGCTCTCGTCCGGGGTGACGCGTCGGACGGCAACCCGGGTGAGGCGGCCCGAACGCAGTTGGCGTCAGCGGCCGATCTTGGCTGGGCCGGCATCCTCGACCAGCACGAGGCGGACTGGGTGCAACGCTGGCGGGACAGCGATATCGTGGTCGGTGGTGATCCGGACGCCCAGCACGCGTTGCGGTTCGCGCTGTATCACCTGAACAGCGCCGCCAATCCGGATGACCCGGCGGTGTCCATCGCCGCGCGGGCGCTGACCGGGGCCGACTACAACGGGCATGTGTTCTGGGACACCGAGATCTTCCTGCTACCGTTCTACAGCCTGACCTGGCCTGAGGCGGCGCGGGCGCTGCTGACCTATCGTCACCGCACGCTGGATGGCGCGCGGGAGAAGGCCAAGCGCATGGGGTGGCGCGGTGCCATGTACGCGTGGGAGTCCGCCGGCACGGGGGCGGAGACGTGTCCAGAGCACGCGATCGGCCCGGACCGCCGCATTGTGGACATCCTGTGCGGAACCCAGGAACTGCATATCAGCGCGGATGTCGCCTATGCGGTGTGGCACTATTGGCAGGCCACCGCCGACGAAGCGTTCCTGCGCGATGCAGGCGCGGAGATCCTGCTGGAGACGGCACGTTTCTGGGCGAGCCGTGCCCAAACCGAAGCCGACGGCCGCCATCACATCCGTGGTGTGATCGGGCCGGACGAGTATCACGAGACGATCGACGACAACGCCTTCACCAATGTGATGGCGCGCTGGAATATCCGGCGTGGATTGGATGTCGCGGCTCTACTCCGGCAACGATGGCCTGACCGTTGGACCAACCTAAGCAGCGCGATCGGCCTGGACGA
>CAXTWC010000147.1:0-14273 GCA_964247805.1 uncultured Acetobacteraceae bacterium
GCTGCATCAGGCGAAGGCTGGTCTCGTCGCTGAACCGGTCGGAGAGCAACTGGTCTAGCAGCGCCACTGCCCGGCCGAGCGCATCCGCCAGCAACGCCAGCAGCAGCTCGGCGCCCAGGAGCAAGCCCAGCCGCCACAGGTCCCCGGTTGGCTGCGGCAACCGGGACCGGCGCACCACTTCGTCGATGATCAGCTTGCCGACGAACAGCGTGGCGATCGGCAGCACCGCGCGGATCAGGCGCAGGCCTGCGGTTGCCAGGGTCAGCGCCGGGCTGGTACGCCAGATCATGGCGATGAAGGGCGGCAAGGTGCGCAGCGCGCCCAGCCGGTCGCGGAACGAAGGGCGGCTCACGCCCATTTCCCCGTCCGCCCGTGGGCCTGTCCGGTATGCGCATGCGAGTCCCGGAAGTATGATTTCGGCAACGTAAGCCTGCCGTTCAACGCGCGCTTCATGGTTGCCTTAGGGCGTCCGTCCAAGCTCAATCTAAAGCCCCAGGGATCGCGGGCCGCATTGTCGCCTCCGATCGCTGACCTATGCAAGGCGGTCGTGCCGTGTCGTTGTTCGTCGTTCCTGAAGAAAGGCATCGGGCAATGCTGGTCTTAGACTCTCAAATCCATACCTACGAACCCGACCGTCCAGGGCGCCCGTGGATTTCGGTCCTGCCCGGGCCGGCTTCCGCCACGGGGCACGAAATGGTGGCCGCCATGGACGAGGTCGGCGTCGATGGCGCAGTTTTGGTCTCGCCCTATGCGATGTATCGGTATGACCCCAGCTACGCCCTGGAGGTTTATGCCCAATATCCCCGGCGGTTCCGGCTAATCACACCGGTCGATCCCGGCAATGCCGCCGTGGAGGACGTCGTCGCCGCATGGGCGGCAACGGAGGGCGCGATCGGCATCCGACTGCTGCTCAATAACGACGTGACCAGCGATCCAGCCGATCCCGGCATAGGGCGGCTGCTGTCGGCGGCATCCCGGCACTCGCTCCCGGTGAACGTGCTCTGCTGGGGGCGCCTCGACCAGGTCGCCGCGCTGGCCGCCCGCCATCCCGACACGATCCTGGTCGTCGACCACCTCGGCCTACCACAGTCGTTCGAGCCACCTGCTCCGGCGGCGCCATGGGCCGAACTGCCGAAGCTGCTGTCGCTCGCGTCCTACGGTAACGTCATGATCAAGATCAGCGGAGCATGCACGCTGTCACAACGCCCCTATCCGTATGACGATATCTGGGAGCCGATCGGCCGCATCTTGCAGGCGTTCGGCCTGCAGCGGTGCATGTGGGGGACCGACTGGACCCGCGCCGTGTCGTTCCTGAGCTACCGGCAGGGGGTCGATGCGTTCCGCACGACGGACCGGCTGTCCGAAAGCGACCGGACGGCGCTGATGGGCGGGACCTTGTCGCGGTTATACCAGTGGTTCCCGGCGCCGCCCCGGAGCTGACTGACGCGCCGCAAGGCTTCGGAGCCATTGCCAGCCAGCGGCTCTCACTCGAGGCTCGGGCCTAGCTGGATGACAGGTCACGCGCGGGGCAACGCACGCAAACGCTGTGCAAAGCGTGCAGCGGCGCCCGTCAGCACCTCGTTCCTACGGGTCAGCAGCCCGAAATCGCCTAGGCGGGCCTGGATGCGGACCGGCAGGCATCTCAGTAACCCCGACGCGAGATGGATGCGCACCTGCGGCTCGGACAGCATCGCGATCGCGTCGGAGTGCTGCACGAGGTGGATGATCGTCAGGACCGAGTTCGCCTCGATCATGTCGGCGGGCGTGGACATGCCGGCCTTGCCGAACTCCGTCTCGAGGATCGGACGGGATGGGGTCTCGATCGGCTGCATCACCCAGCGCTGCCCGGCCAGGTCCTGCAGCCTGAGGCTGCGTCGCCGGGCGAGCGGGTGAGCGGCGCGGGCGATGATGCAGAGCGCCTCGTCGCCCAACGGTTCGTAGTGGAAGATGTTGTGCTGGGTGGCGTTGCTGTAGCGCCCCACAGCGAGGTCCAGGCTCCGGTTTTCCAGCATGGCCAACACCTGGTCGCTGGTTTCACCGCGCAACTTGATCGTCAGATGCGGCTCCGCTTCCTTCATCTCGATCACCGCCCGGGCGATCAGGTCGGGTGTCGCGCCCAGGATGGCGCCGATGACGAGGTCGCCTCCACCCCCGGTCCGCTGCGTCTCCAGCGCCGTCCGCACGCGCTCGTATTCGGCCATGACCCGCCTCGCGAACACCAGCATCTCGCGGCCGGACGGGGTGGCGCAGAGCCCACGCGGCGTCCGGTCGTACAGCGGCATGCCGACGATCGTTTCGCAATCCGCCAGCATTTTCGTGGCGGTCGGCTGCGTGACGTTCAGCGCCGTCGAAGCGCGCCCGAGCGTGCCCTGCTCGCCGATCTCCATCAACAACTTCAGTTGCCGCAGGCGGAGGCGGTCCGCGATCGCAGCGCCACCTCGATCAGGGCTATTCCGATTGGGCATGGGTCACATTCGCATTTCGATTGGACACAGCCAAGCCGCGCGTCGAAGCTGCGGGCAAGTGGCGAACAACGCGGGCATCAACGCACGCACCGGGAGGTCGACGATGACAACGCGATTAGCGGCAGGCTTGCCGCCGGGGGAGACGCAATCAGCGGCAGGCTCGCCGCGGGGCCTTGGCGGCCAGGGGCCCGTCCGACAGCAAAACCGCACGATGGCGGTCATCGGGGCCGGGGTCGGCAACGTGCTCGAATGGTACGACTTCACGGTCTATGCCTATCTCGCGGGTATCCTCGGCAAGCTGTTCTTCGATTCGACCAATCAGACTGCGGCCCTGCTGGCGACCTTCGCGGTGTTCGGCGTCGGCTTCGTGGCCCGGCCGCTCGGTGGCATCCTGATCGGCATGTTCGGCGACCGCTACGGGCGCAAGCCCGCGCTGCTGCTCACCTTCGGGATGATCGCCGCCTCCACGGGCGTGATCGGCCTGCTGCCGACCTACGCGACCATCGGGTTGGCGGCCCCGGTCCTGCTGGTGATCGCGCGCCTCGCTCAAGGCATCTCGGCCGGTGGTGAGTGGGGTGGTGCCGCCTCGTTCCTGGTGGAATGGGCTCCGGCCCGCCGGCGCGGCCTGTTCGGCAGCATGCATCCCTGTGCCATCTGCATCGGGCAACTGGCCGGCGCCGGGGTGACCGCGGGGCTGACGACCGGGATCGGTGCGGACGGGATGGCCCAATGGGGCTGGCGCCTGCCGTTCCTGATCGGCGCCCTGGTGGCACCGATCGGTTTCATGGTGCGCCAGCGTATCCACGAGACGCCCGCCTTCGAGCAGACCGTGAGTATCGCTACGGCGACCGTGCCCCAACCCAGCTTTTCCATGGCCCGCGCCATGGTGCTGGCCTTCGCCTTCCCCGTCCTGCAATCGGTAATGACCTACGTCTTCCTCAGCTACTTCCCGACCTACGGCCAGCGGTATCTCGGCATGAGCCCGAGTGCAGCGCTCTGGTCGACCGTGCTGGCCACGGCGGTCATGGGCGGCGCGTCACTGCTGTCCGGTTTCTTGTCCGACATCTACGGCCGGCGTGCCTGCCTGCTGACCGCCTGTGTACTCAGCCTCGCGCTATCCTATCCGATGCTGCAGATGATGCAGGGGGCGCCGGTGGGTCGCATCGTGCTGCTGCAAGCCGCTTTCTCGGCGATCAACGGCCTGTTCCTGGGCCCGCTCGCATCGGCCCTGGTGGAACTGTTCCCGACGGCCCGGCGGATGACCGGGCTGACGACGGCCTACAACCTGCAATCCATGCTGTTCGGCGGCTTCGCACCGTTCATCGCAGCCTGGCTGATCGCGGTAACCGGTGCACCCATCTCGCTGGCCTTCTTCATCATGTTCGGCGCCGTGCTGTCCGGCATTGCCGTATTCTACCTGCGTGAGACGGCGCATCAGGGCTTGCAGTGATGCCGGAGGGGCGCGTCGCCGTCGTCGGGGCCGGGTCGATCGGTAAAGCCTGGGCCGTCGTGTTCGCCCAGGCCGGCCACACCGTCGGCCTGTGGGACCCTGATGCGGCGGCCCTGGCGGCGGCACCCGGCGCGATCCGGGCCCGGCTGGACGACATGGCGGCCCACTCGCTGTTGCAGGAAGCGCCCTCGGCCGTGCTCGCCCGGGTCGGCTGCGCGGCAACCCTGGCGGGTGCGTTGGAGGGCGCCGTGCACGTGCAGGAGAACGGGCCCGAGGACCTCGCACAGCGTCGCGCGCTGTTCCGCGAACTGGACCGGCATGCGCCCCCCGCGGCTACCCTCGCCAGTTCGACCAGCGGGATGCCGCCCAGCAGCTTCACGGAGGACCTGCCCGGCCGCGCACGGTGCATGGTGGCCCACGCCGGCAACCCGCCCTATTTGCTTCCGCTCGTCGAGTTGTGCCCGGCGCCGTGGACCACTGCCGACGCCATGCACCGGGTAACCGCCCTCATGGAAGGGGCTGGCCGTCGCGTCGCCCCGATGCTGAAGGAAGCGGAGGGCTTCATCCTGAACCGCTTGCAGGGCGCCCTGCTGGCCGAGGCGTTCCGGCTGGTGGCGGACGGGATCGCGGAACCGGCGGCGATCGACACGGTGATGAAGGGCAGCCTGGGCCTGCGCTGGTCCTTCATGGGCCCGTTCGAAACGGTCGACTTGAACGCACCCGGAGGCATCGCGGATTTCTGCCGGCGCTACGGTTCGCTGTATGAGCGGCTCCAGGCGCAAATGCCGCCGCGTGAGTGGGACGAGGCACTTGTCGGCCGCGTCGCGGCAGAGCGGCGGGCGGACGTGCCGGTGGCAGGCATCCCCGCGCGCCAGGAATGGCGGGACCGGCGGCTGATGGCGCTCGCGGTGCACCTGGCGCAGCAACCACCGCCGGCGTGATCTCCGGACAGCACGGAAGCTGAGGTCCAAGGGGATGTCGGCATGCACGGCATTGGCCGATGATGCGTATGAATTTGGGAGGGTCGGCATGTCGGGACGTGGATTTGCAAAGGGGCTGGCGAATTACGGGGACGCCGAGTTCTCGTTGTTCCTGCGCAAGGCCTTCATCAAGGGCTCCGGCTACAGTGGTGCCGCGCTCGAACGGCCGGTGATCGGCGTGGTCAATACCGCCAGCTCCTACAATCCGTGCCACGGCAACATGGTCCCGCTGATGGACGCGGTGAAGCGCGGCATCTTCATGGGCGGCGGCCTGCCGATGGAGTTCCCGACCATCTCCATCGGAGAGACCTTCGCCAATCCCACGAGCATGTACCTGCGCAACCTGATGGCGATGGACACGGAGGAGATGATCCGCGCCCAGCCGATGGATGCCGTGGTGCTGATCGGCGGCTGCGACAAGACAGTGCCGGCCCAGGTGATGGGCGCCATTTCGGCCGGCGTGCCGGCGGTGCAGCTCGTCACCGGGCCGATGCTGACGGGCGCCCACCAGGGGGAACGCGTCGGCGCTTGCACGGATTGCCGCCGCTACTGGGGCCGTTACCGGGCCGGGGACATCGACGAAGCCGGGATCGACGCCGTGAACGACCGGCTGGTGGCCAGCGTCGGCAGTTGCGGCGTGATGGGCACCGCCTCCACCATGGCCTGTATCGTGGAGGCGCTGGGCATCGCGGTGCCGGGTTCGGCTACGCCGCCCGCGGTGACGGCGGACCGCATGCGGGCGGCGGAGCGCAGCGGGCTTTGCGCCGTCGGCCTCGCGCATGCCGGGCTCACCCCCCAGGCCCTGCTGACGGAACGCTCCATCCGCAACGGGCTGCGGGTGCTGCTGGCGATCGGCGGTTCCACCAACGGCATCGTCCACCTCACCGCCATGGCGGGCCGGCTTGGCGTTCACGTGGACCTGGCCGAGCTCGACCGGATGGGTCGCGAAACGCCGGTGCTGATCGACCTGAAACCCTCGGGCCAGTATTACATGGAGGATTTTCATCGCGCCGGTGGCCTCCCGGCGTTGCTGCGGGAGCTGAAGCCGCTGCTGCACCTGGACGCCATGACGGTGACCGGCCGCACGTTGGGCGAGGAGATCGACGCGTCCGGGCCCGGCTTTCCGCAAGCCGTGGTGCGGCCGTTTGCCGACCCGGTGTACCCGGAGGGTGGGATCGCGGTGCTGCGCGGCAACCTGGCGCCGGGTGGCGCCATCATCAAGCAATCCGCGGCCACCCCCGCCCTGATGGAGCACGAAGGCCGTGCCACGGTGTTCGACGGGCTCGAGGACCTGGCGGCACGCATCGACTCCGAGGAACTCGACGTGCGGCCGGACGACGTGCTCGTCCTGAAGAATATCGGGCCCACCGGCGGCCCGGGCATGCCGGAAGCCGGGTATATTCCGATCCCGAAGAAGTTGGCCCGCTCGGGTGTGACGGACATGGTGCGCTTGTCGGACGGGCGGATGAGCGGCACGGCCGCAGGCACCATCGTCCTGCACGTCACGCCGGAAGCGGCCATCGGCGGGCCATTGGCCTACGTGCAGAACGGCGATCGCATCCGGCTGAGCGTGGCGGCTCGCAGCCTCGACTTGCTGGTGGACGAGGGCGAACTGCGCCGCCGCGCGGAGGCAGCCCCACGCGTACGGCCGACAGCCCGGCGCGGCTATCGCAAGCTGTTCCTGGACAGCGTGACCCAGGCCGATCAGGGCGTCGACTTCGACTTCCTGCTGGGCGTGGAAGACGACAACTGAGGAAGTGGCCGACATCGCGGCGTTCCTGGCACCGCCAGGCGTCCAGCGTGGCAGGCACGGGTCGGCGGCGGACCGCTCGATGACATTTGAAGGACGAACGCCATGACGGACGAGATCATGATCGAGGCCCTGCGCGGCGTGTCTACGGCGACGCTGACCACGCTGATGTTGAAGCAAGGCTTGCGCAACGTGTGGCTGCGGGGCACGCGACCGCTGGCAGCGGGCCAGGGCCGTGTGGCGGGGCGGGCCTTCACCCTGCGCTTCATCCCGGCGCGTGAGGACCTCGCGACCCCCGCCGCTTGGTCGGCCCCGATCTCGACCCGGACCGCGGTCGAGGCGATGCCGAATGGTTGCATCGCCGTGATCGCGTCGGGCGGCTGCACGGATGCCGGGGTGTACGGCGATATCCTGTGCGCGCGGATGCGCCAGCGGGGCGTGGCCGCCCTGGTCACCGACGGCGTGGTGCGGGACCTCGAGGGCATCGTTGCGACCGGCCTGCCGATTTGGGCACAGGGTGTCGCAGCGCCGCCGGCGGTCGCCGGCATGACGTTCGTCAACTGGCAAGAACCGATCGGCTGCGGTGGCGTCGCCATCTATCCCGACGACGTCATCGTCGCTGACGGTGACGGTGCCGTCGTGGTGCCGAAGGCGCTGGCCGAAGCCCTCGTGCAGCCCGGCGTGGATCAGGAGGAACTGGAGGCCTGGATCCTGGCGGAGGTCGTGAACGGTGCGGCGCTGTCCGGCCTGTATCCCCCCAACGCGGAGAGTACAGCCCGATACGAGGCTTACAAGGCTGCACGGAAGGGCGGCCCGGCCTAGCAGGAGCGGACGCTACACGGCCGGATCAGGCTACCCGTTCACGGGTCGCGGCCTCTCCCGCCGCGAGTTCGATGATCTCGGCTGTGATCTCCTCCTGACGCACCCGGCGTTGCGTCGCCTGCAAGGCCGCGAGTTGGCGCTCCGTCTGGGTGTGCGCTGCCGCCATGGCCTCCATGCGGGCCTCGTTCTCGGCAGCGAAGCTCTGGAGCGCGGCATGGCACAATTGCGCGTGCAGGTAGTCCGCGGTCAGCGTTTGCAACAAGGCGGCCGGGGGCAGGTTGAGCAACGGTGCCGCCGTGGCGCCCGGGGCTGAGAAGGCCGACGGGTCGAGCGGAAACAGGGTTTGCCGGATGACCTCGGCGCCTTTTCCGGGTTGCCATTGGCAGTAGATCGCATCCAGCCGGTCGATGCCGCCAGACGCGAGCCGGGCGTAGAGCGCCGTTGCGATGCCGGCCGCCAGCTTCGGGATGCCCGGCGAGTGGGACGGCATCGCCCCCGACCAACCGGGCACGATCCGCTGCTCGGCGAGCGATGCCACGCCGCGCGTCCCGACCGCGAACAGCTCCGAAATACGCAGATCGGAGCCGGCCGAGCCCAGCACCCGCTCGCTGAAGGCGCCGGCAAAGCCCTGTTCGGCGCAGAATAGTACGATCGCCAGCTTACCTGGCGCCGGGACGCGCTGGTGTTGCCCGGGCGGTAGCAGCGACAGGGCGCGCGCGATGGCGTTGGCGATCGATGCCGCGTAGCGGTCCACGGCGGCCAATTGCGCGCGGGCCTGTTGAGCGCGCGCGGCCGCGATGCCGCGCATGGCGTTCACCACCGCGCCCAGTTGCCGAATGCTGCCGATGCGCGCGCTGACGTCGGCGAGCCGGTCGGTCACGGCGGGGCCGGCTTGTCGGTCTGTGCCGCGGCGAACGTCGCGGCGTAGCGCTGGAGCACCTCGGTCAACGCCTGCTTGCCGGCTGCGTCCAGCGTGCCGGTCGCTTGCATCTGCTGGATGCTGGCCGCCGCTTCCGTGTCGATGACCTGCCGTAGGCCGAGCCGGAAGGCAGCAATCGACGGCAAGGCCAGTGCGTCAAGCAAGCCGGATTGCACCGCCAGCACCAACGCCACCTCGTCGGCGAGCCGCAGGGGTGCGTGCTGCGGCTGATCCAGGATCGCACGGATGCGGGCGCCGCGGGTGAGCTGCTGCTGCACCCGCGTGTCCGGCATGCCACCGAAGCGAGTGAACGATTCCAGCTCGAGGAATTGAGCGTAGTCGAGCCGCACGGTCTTCGCCGCGTCCCGCAACGCCACCGCCTGCGTCTTGCCACCGACGCGGCTGACGCTGGTGCCCACGTCCACCGCCGGTTTCTGCCCCTGGTAGAACAGCTTGGCGTCGAGCGCGATCTGGCCGTCGGTGATGGAGATCAGGTTCGTGGGGATGTAGGCGCTGAGATTGCCGGCGTCGGTCTCGGCGATCGGCAGTGCCGTCAGCGATCCGCCGCCCTTCTCCTTCGACAGCTTCGCCGCACGTTCCAGCAGCCGGGCGTGCACGTAGAACACGTCCCCCGGATAGGCCTCCCGCCCCGGCGATTGGCGCGTGAGCAGGGCGATCTCCCGGTGGGTGGCGGCGTGCTTGGTCAGGTCGTCGATCACGATCAGCGCGTGCTGGCCGCGGTCGCGGAAATACTCCGCCATCGTCATCGCCGCGAACGGTGCGATCCACTGCAAGCCCGGCGACCCCGCCGCCTCCGACGCCACCACGATGCACCGATCGGCGGCGCCGTAGGCCTGGATCGCGTCGATGGCCCGGCGCACCGCCGAGCTCTTTTGCCCGATCGCGACGTAGATGCAGACGATGTCACTGGTCTTCTGGTTGATGATCGTGTCGATGCCGAGGGTCGTCTTGCCGATCGCGCGGTCGCCGATGATCAGCTCCCGCTGGCCGCGGCCGAGTGCAAAGAGCGTGTCCACGACGACGAGCCCGGTCTGCACCGGCTGGACCACCAAGTCCCGGTCGATGATCGCGGGCGCCGGGCACTCGATCGGCTGCATGGATTCAGCGGTGATCGCGCCCTTGCCGTCGAGCGGCCGGCCGAGCGGGTCGACCACGCGCCCGAGCAGGCCCGGCCCGACCGGCACGCGCACGATGTCGCCGGTGCCGTGGACGGCGTCGCCGGCTGCTACGCTGTCCACGTCGTCCAGCAGCACGCAGCCGATCCGGCCGCGCTCCAGCACCTGAGCGAAGCCGAACTGGCCGCCGGCGAATCGCAGCTTTTCGTCCAGCCGTACGTTGGGCAACCCGGAGATGAGCGCCACTCCGTCCCCCACCTCCTCCACGCGGCCAATTTGTTCCGCGTGGGAGCCGAGGTTCGCCGCGGCGACTTTGCCCGACGCAGTGGCAAGCCAGGCGGCGCTACCGTCCGGGGGCATGGCTTACGTCGGTCAGGATCTGCCTAAGGTCGGCCCGCCAGCTATTGTTCAGTGCAAAGTGCGGCCCGTTCAGTTCGATCCCGGCGATCAAGGCCGGGTCGGTCCGGAAGGTCAGCGTTGGCTGGGCGCCGAACGCCTTGGCAATCAGGCCGCGCATGTGCTCCTGCTCGTCTGGGGCGAGGGGGGTGGCACTGACCGCCTCGAACACGCCATCGGCGCCGGCTGCCTCCTGCCGGGCTTGCACCGGCATCGCCTGGATGCTGGACACCAGCCAATCGAGGAAAGCGCGGCTGACGGCCGGACCTTGCAGGCGAGCCGCCAAGCGCCCGGCTATCTGCACGGCGAGTTGGCTCGCGCGGCCGGACCACACTGCCTCGTTCGCGTCGTGCTCCGCCACGGTGGCGGCCTGGGCTGCGACGGTATGCGCCGCGGCTTCCTTGGCAGCAGCGTCGAGCGTTGCCTTGCCTGCCCTCTCCGCCTCTGCATGGGCAGCCGCTAGGATGGCCTCGTGCTCGCGGCTGAAGCCGGCGCGCGTGGACACGATGTCGGCCATGGCGGCGGCTGCCTTGTCGTGCGCAGCTTTCGCGTCGGCGAGCGCCTTATCGGTGACGTTGCGGCGTTGTTCGATCATGGCCGCGACCGGATGCCAGAAGAAATGCTGTAGCAGCCAGATCAGGATGACGACGTTGACGGCCTGGAAGCCGAGCGTCCACCAATCGATCGTCACTTGAGCAACGGATTTGCGAACAGCAGCAGCAGCGCGATGACCAGGCAGTAGATCGCCATCGTCTCGATCATTGCCAAGCCGACGAACAAGGTGCGGGAGATGGTGCTGGCGGATTCCGGTTGCCGGGCGATGGCGTCCATCGCCGCGGCCACGGCGCGTCCCTCCGCCAAGGCCGGGCCGATCGCGCCGAAGGAGACGGCGAGGGCGGCCGAGATGATACTGATGAAGGCAAGCCAGTTCATGGCGCCGTCCTCTTCTGGGTTGCAGCTTGGTTCTTGGTTGCAGCTTGGGGTTTGGAGTCCGCGATGGCGCTGGAGATGAACACCATGGCGAGGATCGCGAAGATGTACGCCTGCACCGCCCCGATCAGCAGGTCGAGCGCCATCAGCGGGATCGGCACCAGCAAGCCCGCGAGGGACAGCACGATGCCGATCACGAACACGCCGCTCATGACATTGCCGAACAGGCGGACGAACAGCGAGAAGGTGCGGGTGACCGCCTCGATGACGTTGAGCGGGACCATGACCACGCTCGGCGTCGCAAACGTCGCGAGGTAGCCGCGCACACCGCCGGCGCGGATGCCGAACCAGATGATCGCCAGGAACACCAGCAGCGCCAAGGCGGCGTCGGTTTCCAAATGCGCGGTTGGCGGCTGCACGCCCGGCACCAGGGAGGACCAGTTGGCGACGAAGATGAACACGAACAGTGTGCCGATGAACGCGCGGTACGGGCCGGGCTCCAGCTGCATGGTGTCGCGGATCTGCGCGTCGACCGTGTCCACGACCAGTTCGCATACCGCCTGGACCTTCGATGGGTTCAGCGACAGCCGGCGCGTCAGGGCGGCACTGCCGGCGACGAGAACGGCCATGATCGCCCACGTCGCGACGACGGCTTCGGTGATCGGCGCCGGCCCGATGTGGAACAGCGGCGTGCTGGTGAGCGGCGATATCATGGCGTCGCCATCCGCACCCGGCGCAGCACCGCGACCCGGGCGAGCAACACGCCAAGCGCCGTCGCCAGCAGCGGCATGGCGCCCTCGAAGCTCACCGCCGTCAGCACGCCACCGAGCAGGGCGATCCGGAGAGCCATGCTGGCCACGAGCGTGCGCACGCGCCCGGCTCGCTCGAACAGCCGGGCGTTCCACCACAGGCTGGTGAAATACAACGCCCCGACGGCGCCACCACCTGCGAGGTGGAGTGCGAGAATGAGAGCGGTCATGCGCTGGCCATCCATTTCCAGGCGGACCAGCAGCCGAGGGCGGCGCCGAGCATCAGCAGCGGCGCCGTCCAGAACAGCCCGGAATGAAACCGTCCGTCCAGCCAGCGCCCGGCAAATACGCCGACCAGCATGGGCAGCACGACGATCCAGCCGAGCACGCCGATCTGGCCCAGGCGGCGCGCCACGTTGGGCTCGCCGTCGCGCAGCCAGACCCGGTGGCGTACCCCGCGCAGCCGAGTGGCCGCCACCAGCTTGTCTTCGTCGGGCGTGGTCACGACAGCACCCCGGGCCGGAGATGGCGCACGATCTCGCGGATGGCCCGCAATTGGAGCTTGGTGCTGTCCACGCGGCTGGTCCGTTCCGCCGCATCGTCAGCCTCGAACCGGTCGATGATCGCCTGGTCGAGCGTGGCGAGGTCGTCGCCCGGAATGGCCTCCTGGGTGGTGATGGCGATCTCCTGCCCAGCGGTGACGGTCAGCACGCCGCCATGCACGGCGCAGTAATGCCGTGCGCCGGCCTTGTCCTTCCAGCTCACCACGCCGACTGCCAGGCTGGTGAGAAAGTCGGCGTGGTGCGGCTGGATGCCGAACCCGCCGCTGGCATCTTCGGCGGACACCACCTGCACGCCATCCTCGTCGACGACGACCGTGAGTGGGGTGGTGATGCACAGCCTCATGCGTGCGCGCCCATCTTATTCGACGCGGCCTCCTTCGCGCGGGCCTCGTCCAGCGTGCCGACCATGTACAGCGAGCTTTCCGCCCAATCGTCGGTCTCGCCATCCAGGATCGCGCGGCACCCCGCCAGCGTGTCGGCGCGGCTGACGCTGCGGCCGGGCATACCGGTGAACGCCTCCGTGACGACGAAAGGCTGGCTCAAGAAACGTTGCAGGCGGCGCGCGCGCTTGACGACGGCGCGGTCGGCCGGCCCGAGTTCCTCCACGCCCAGCAGGGCGATGATGTCCTCGAGGTCCTTGAAGTGGGCCAGCGCCTCCCGCGCGCGCTCCGCCAGGCGATAGTGCTCCTCGCCCACGACCAGCGGGTCCAGCAGGGACGACGACGACGCCAGCGGATCGATCGCCGGGTAGAAGCCGTCGGCGGCCAGCTTGCGCGACAGCATGATGATGCCGTCCATGTGGGCGGAGATGGCGGTGACCGCCGGGTCGGTGAAATCGTCGGCCGGCACGTAGACGGCCTGCACGGCGGTCACGGCGGCGCCCGCGACGGAGGCGATGCGTTCCTGCAGCCCGGCGACCTCGGTGGCCAAAGTGGGCTGGTAGCCGACGCGGGACGGCAGACGGCCGAGTAGGCTCGACAACTCGCTGCCGGCCTGGACGAAGCGGAACACGTTGTCCATCAGCAGCAGCACGTTCTGGTGCTTCTGGTCGCGGAAATACTCGGCGATGGTCAGCGCCGTCAGCGGCACCCGCCAGCGTGCACCCGGCGGCTCGTTCATCTGTCCGTAGACGAGCACGGTGCGGGCCAGCACGCCGGAGCCCTGCATGTCCGTCAGCAACTCGTGCCCTTCGCGGGAGCGTTCACCGACGCCGGCGAACACGGCGATGCCGGTGTACTTCTCGACCGTGGCGTGGATCAGCTCCATCACCAGCACCGTCTTGCCCACGCCGGCGCCGCCGAACATCGCGGCCTTGCCACCCTGGGCGAGCGGCGCCAACAGGTCGATCACCTTGATCCCCGTTTCGAATACGGAGGTTGATGAAATCTCGGCCTCCAGGGCGGGTGGATCGTTATGGATGCCGCGGGTCGGCGTGTCCGGCGGCAAGGCCGGCCCGCGGTCCCCCAGCGTGCCGAGCACATCGAGCAAGCGACCCAGGACCGCGTCACCGACCGGAACCTCGATCGCCTTCCCCGTGGCGCGGACACCGGTGCCGCGGGACAGGCCCGCGGTGGCCTGCATCGCGATGCCGCGTACGGTCTTCGTGTCCACGTGGCTGTGGACTTCGAGGACGAGCTTGTCCGGACGGTCCCAATCGACTAGCAGCGCCGTGTCGATCGCCGGCAGCGCCCCGTTGCCGAAGTCGACGTCCACCACGGCGCCCCGCACCGATGCGACGACGCCGGATCCTTGGCCAAATGCGGGTATAGCGTCCAAGCTCAGTCCCTCGTGTGGATTGGGTGGAAGGTGCAGTCCCTGCGCGAACGGTGGGTCGGCCGACTCGTTGGACGCCAATTTAGGGCCCGGGCAGACCCAGCGAGTAGGGTCGGAAACTACGCAGAGCCTGTCGGCAGGACCGCCGCGCATCGTGTTCCCTGAGTATTTTACGGGGCTGACTGAACGGCGAGAGGTGTCGCCAACGTCAAGCTGTGACGCTGCCCGTCCAGCGTGATCGACATCGGCTCACCGGATGTCAGCGTCACCTGCACCGCTTTCCGGTCACGATCCAAGCTGACCGACACGTGGCGGCCTTGCCATTGGACGCTGAACGCCA
>CAXTWC010000148.1:0-10702 GCA_964247805.1 uncultured Acetobacteraceae bacterium
TTACCGCCGAAGATGTAGCCGGCCAATCGCCGGAACCCATCGCTTCGGCTGGACAGTTCGCTGCCGCTGACGATCGTTTCAGCCGCGATCCTAGGGCCGTACTCTCGGATCTGTAATGCGCCCAGGGTTGCCGTGACGGTGTAGGGAGGCTCCTCGGTCCCGGACCGGATCCCGACGACGGAACACCCGGCTACCAGTAACGAAGAAAGCAACGACACGATCTTGATTGTCATACATTAGACTCGCCCGTGCTCGCATCTGGTGCGGCACGGGCGAGATCGCACTAATCGGCGATGATCGAGCGGACTTCCGGGCCTTTTTGGCCTTGGCCGACGACCACGCGGACCGACTGACCCTCGGTCAACGGCGGATGGCCAGCACGCTCCAGGGCAGTGGCATGGACAAACACGTCCTTGCCGCCATCCTGCGGGGAGATGAAGCCGAAGCCCTTGTTCGGATCGTACCACTTCACGGTGCCGGTCATCTCGACCCCGGGGCCAGTGTCCTGCATCCGGGGCGGACGCGGGCCACGGGGGCCGTCGCCAGCACCAGCACCGGGACCACCGAATCCACCTGGACGCGGCCCGCGCGGGGCTGCACTGGCGGTGCTCTCGTCGACGGCGATGACTTGCTCGACTTGGCGACCCTTCTGGCCTTGGCCGACGCGCACCTCGAGCGTGGCGCCGGGGCTGACCTGCTGGAAGCCGGACGCTTGCAGGGCATTGGCGTGAAGGAACACGTCCCCCGTACCGTCTGCCAGCTCGACGAAACCGAACCCCTTCTCCGGGTTGTACCACTTAACCGTCGCCTTCAGCTGCGGCGCTGCGGACGACGGTGTGGAGAAGGTCGGAAACACCGGCGGAGAAGGCGTGTTGCCGTAAAAATTGTCGTCGTCGAATCCGCGACGACGCGGTTGCCGCTGCCGGCTATCCTTCGGGGGTCTCAAGTACTACGTCCTCTGCCCTAATCTCTCGTGTTCCGCCCAGATGGTGCCTTAATTGCGCGCTCCAAGCCAGCGCGAAATCAATCTGCCATCACGCCACATGTTGTTGACGATCACCAGCGGTAATTCAAGGCCGAACACATGTTAAATCTCACCAGTAACGAGAAGCTTGCCCCCAAGCGCAGCCCCGCGTCCAATGCTCATTCACGAGGGAAGACAGAAATATGACGGATCTGGCCGGGCGGCGCGTAGTGGTGATGGGCGGCAGCCGCGGTATCGGCCGCTCGATCGCGCTCGGCTTCGCGGCCGGCGGCGCGGCGGTGGCAATCTGCGCCCGGGGCGCGGAAGCCCTGGACCGTACCCGCGCCGAACTCGGCAGCAGTGCTTATGCGTCGTCCGTGGACCTCGCCGATGCGGACGCGATCGCGCGGTTCGTGCCGGAGGCCGCCGAGGCGCTCGGCGGGATCGACATCCTGGTGAACAACGCCTCTGGCTTCGGCTCGGCGGACGACGAGGCCGGCTGGGCCGCCTCTGTCGCGGTCGACCTGATGGCCATCGTGCGCGCCAGCCAGGCAGCCGTTCCGTTCCTCAAGCAACGGCCCGGCGGCAATATCATCAACATCTCGTCGATCTCGGCCTTCCGCGCCACCAAGCGCAACCCGCCCTACGGCGCGATCAAGGCGGCCGTGATGCACTACACGGCCAGCCAAGCGAAGATGCTGGCCGCCGATGGCCTGCGCGTGAACTGTGTCTGCCCCGGATCGATCGAATTCCCCGGCGGCACCTGGGAGCAGCGCCGCACCAGCGACCCGGCGCTGTACAACGGCACCCTCGCGCAGATCCCGTTCGGCCGCATGGGCAAGCCGGAAGAGGTGGCGGAGATGGTGCTGTTCCTCGCCTCCCCCCGCGCCAGCTGGGTCACCGGGCAGAGCATCGTAGTCGATGGCGGGCAGCTGCTCGGGCCATGAGCGAGGTGAGCGGCACGCCCGCGAGCGGATCGATCGAGGTCCCCCCTAACGAGACCGGTGGCAAGATCTCCCCGCACGTCCCCTCCGACGTCCTGGAGGCCGTGGCGCCGCCCCGCCACGAGCGGGCCAGAAAGGCGTGGGACGCCGCCCTGAAGGAGCCGCTCGGCCTCGGCGGATCGGCGCAAGGCGTGCCGGAAGCGTGGTTCCTCGGGCCCAAAGCCGAAAACCTCGACCTGATGAAGGAGATGGTGATCGAGGCGCTGGACAGCCACGCCGCGTTCCGCCGTGCCTTCCATCCGGAGGACCCGAGCCACATCACCGATGCGATCCGCCAATCGACCGGGTTCATCGAGGGCGTGGCGCACATGCGCAGCCAACTCGCCGAGTTGCTGGACAAGCTGAAGCTGTCGGCCTCGTTCACCTCCATGCGCTACCAAGGCCACATGCTCTGGGACCAGGCATTGCCGGCCGCCATCGGCCTGTTCGCCGGCATGCTCTACAACCAGAACAACGTCGCGGCGGAAGCATCGCCGGTCACCACCCGGCTCGAGATCGAGGTCGGCAACGATCTCTGCCGCATGCTCGGCTACCCGGTCCCCAAGGAGGGCCAGCCGCCGAAGCCCGGCAAGCCGGTGCCGTGGGGCCATATCACCAGCGGCGGCACCGTCGCCAACATCGAGGCGCTGTGGGCGGCGCGGAACCTGAAATTCGCCGCCGTCGGCGTCCGCCGCGCGATCCGGGAACTGCCGGCCCTGGGGGTGGCACGCGACCTGGAAGTGCCGCTCTGGCAGGGTGGCTCCGCCCGGCTGGTCGATCTGGACACCTGGACCCTGCTCAACCTCGACCTGGACGCGATCGCCGCCCTCCCCAGCCGCATCATCGAACTCGGCATCCCGGCAGCGCGGCTGACCCGGATGCTCGGCGGCTACTCCGTGCAGAACGTTGGACTTATTGGATTCTACCGCTCGTTCATGGGTGACGTGACGGCGCCGCCGGCGCTGCTGGCCCCTGCCACCAGCCACTATTCCTGGCCCAAGGCGGCCACCCTGCTCGGCCTTGGGCAGAACGCGGTCGTCATCCAGCGGGTCAACCGCGATGCGCGGATGGACCTCGAGCACGTGGAGTCGACGCTGCTCGACCTATTGCGCAGCCGCACCCCGGTGCTGTGCGCGGTCGCCGTGATCGGCAGCACGGAGGAGAGTGCGGTCGATCCGCTGGCCGGCCTGCTCGAACTGCGCGAACGCTTCCGCGGCTACGGTCTGAACTTCGCCATCCACGCCGATGCCGCCTGGGGCGGATACTTCCGTTCGATGCTCCGGGAAGAAGGCACCGAGGACGAGGAGGCAGGCATCCCGACGCTCGCCATGAACGACTACGTGCGGCAGCAATACGAGGTGCTGGGCCAGGCCGACAGCATCACCGTGGACCCGCACAAAAGCGGCTACGTTCCCTACCCCGCCGGCGCGCTGTGCTACCGCAACGCCGCGATGCGCGACGCCATCTCGCTGCAGGCCCCGGTGGTGTTCCACAGCCAGGCGGAGCCGACGGTGGGCATCTATGGGGTGGAAGGCTCCAAGCCTGGCTCGGCCGCCGCCGCGGTATGGTTGGCGCACCGGGTGATCCGGCCGGACCGCTCGGGCTACGGCCGGATCCTCGGCCAGTGCATGTGGACCTCCAAGCGGCTGTTCTGCCGCCTGCACACGCTGGACGACCCGCGCTTCCGCATCACCATGTTCAACCAGACGCCGGCCGAGCGCCTGCGCCGTCCCGACGACGAGCTAGACACCGAGCGCGAGGCGATCCGCCGCTTCGTGGACCTGGACAACGCCGAACTGGAGGCGATGCTGCACGCCGACCCGGCGGCCAAGACGCTGTTCACCTCGCTCGGCTCGGACCAGGTGATCCTCGCCTTCTCGCTGAACTTCCGCACGCCGGACGGCCGGATGAACACGGACCTGGACCTCGCCAATGCGTTCAACGACCGCGTGTTCAACCACTGCAGCCTGATCGAACCCCGCGCCGACGTGAGTGACCTGGAGCTGATCCTGACCTCGTCCCGCTACGAGCCAAGCGTCTACACCCACCATTTCGTGGACGCGTTCTGCCGCCGGCTGGGCGTGCTGCCGCAAGCGGCGTTGGGGGTGGACTTCCTGATCTCCACCACGATGGACCCGTGGACGACGGAGACGAACGGCGGGGATTTCCTCGCCACGATCGAGGGGGCGTTGCGCCGGGCGGCCCACCGGTCACTGGACGAACTCGGGTTCGGGTGAGGCTCGCCACCTTCAACGTCAACAACGTCAACAAGCGCCTGCCCAACCTGCTGCGCTGGCTGGCGGCGGCGCAGCCGGACGTTGTGTGCTTGCAGGAGCTGAAGGCGGACGATGGCGCGTTCCCGATCGCGGCCATCCGGGACGCCGGGTATGGCGCGGTGTGGGTCGGGCAGCGCACTTGGAACGGGGTCGCGATCCTGGCGCGCGGGGCCGACCCGGTCGAGACCCGCCGCGCCCTGCCCGGCGACCCGGCGGACGTGCAGAGCCGCTACATCGAGGCAGCGGTCGGCGGCGTGCTGATCGCGTCGTTGTATCTGCCGAACGGCAACCCGCAGCCCGGGCCGAAATTCGCCTACAAGCTCGCATGGTTCGAGCGCCTGATCGCCCACGCCGCGACCCTGGTCGCGAGCGGCCTGCCAGTGGTGCTGGCCGGCGACTACAACGTGGTGCCCACGCCGGCGGACATGTATCCGTCCAAATCCCACGCCGACAACGCCCTGGTACAGCCGCAGAGCCGAGCCGCCTACGCCAGGTTGCTGGACCAGGGCTGGACCGATGCGCTGCGGACCAAGCACCCGGACGAGCCGATGTACACGTTCTGGGCGTATCTGCGCGACGGCTGGACGAGGGATGCCGGGTGGCGGCTGGACCACCTGTTGCTCAGCCCTGCGATCGCCGGGCAGATGGTGGATTCCGGCGTGGATCGTGACGTCCGCAGCGAGGAAGGTGCCAGCGACCACGCTCCCGCTTGGGTCGAGCTCCGGATGCCCAAGCGCCGGGCCTAATCCAAGCGTTCAAGTTCCTCCCCGTTCTTCACGGGGGAGGTGGCGGCAAACCCGACGGAGGGGGCGTAGGGCCAGTGCCCCCATGCCTCCACCATGCTTCGCATGGTTCCCCTCCCCCGCTTCGCAGGGGAGGAACGTCGCCCGAGCCCTACGACGCCGGCGTGATCGTGTTGGGGATCAGGGGATCGTCGATCACCGGCGAGCCGGAGATGTGCTGGTAGGTGCCGTAGATCAGCATCCCCGTCGGGATATCCTTCCATACGGTGCTGACCGAACGGTAGTTGTTGCCGTCGAAGCCCTCGCGGTAATGGCTGATCTTGAGTGCGCGGTACACCTTGCCCAGAAGATACAGGTCCTCCACGCCCTCGTTGCGCAGCAGGTCATGATACTGGCGCCCCGAGATGATGTGGGTATCGAACCCGGTGACGGTGCCGCTGGGGCCATACAGCACCTGATGCAGCGCCTGATGCCCCTCGGCCGCGCCCGGCCAGTCGGTCAGCCAGATGTTGTACCAAGCCTTCACCGGCGCACCGTCGATGGTCATCAGGCACAGCTCCGGGTCGGACGGATCCGCACCGCCGAACACGAAGGTCGGGCCACCCCTGGCCTCGACCTTCGACCCGGCGGTTGCACAGGCTCGTGGCGGTTCATGGCCGTCTGTCGCTTGCACGGTGCCGTACAGGATCATCGGGGGGTAATTCGCCGCAGCCGCTTGGACGGGAAGCGGCAGGGAGGCGGGTATCCCCTGGGTGCAACCGGCAAGCACAAGCAGCGACAGGCCCGAGATACGCGCGATCATAACGTTTCCTGGAAAAGACCTTCTAAGTAGAGACCCGCCATCGCCTGCTGCAAGCGTAAAGACAGGACGCCCTACGCCGTGGCATGAGGCTGCCACAATGACTGAGCAAGAGCACAAACCCCCGCGGAAAGGATGGCACCGCGCGGCCCTTCTCTTCACGGCCGGCACTGTGCTGGTGATCGTCGCTGCCGTGGCCCTACTGTCGTTCGATGCACCACTCACCCAGGTGCGGGATCCCGAAACCGACGACGCCTATGTTGGCGGCGACACCGTGCCGATCGCCGCCCGCGTGCAAGGCTACCTCGTGGCCCTGCCGATCGTCGACAATCAGCCGGTGCGCGCCGGTGACGCCCTCGCCCAGATCGAGCAGTCCGACTACGCGGCCCAACTCGAACAGGCGCAGGCGGCGTTGCAAGCGGCCAGGGCGCAAGTCGGCACGCTGCAGGCGCAACGCGGGCAATTCCTCGCCCAGATCGGCCAGGCACAGACCCAGCAGGTGTCGCAGCAGGCCGGCGGCGTCCGGACGGCGCCCGAACTGGTCCGGCAAGAACGGTTGATCAACACCGACGTCGGCGTGCGGCGGACCCTGGAGCAGGCGCAGGCCGACCAACGCCGCACCGAGGCCGGGGTCGAGCAAGCGCGGGCCACCGTCGGGGTCCGGCAGAAGCAACTCGACACGCTTGCCGCCCAGCTGGACGAGGCACAGGCCGTCGTGCTGGCCCGCCAGGCCGATGTCCGCCTGGCCGAGATCAACCTCGGCTGGACCCGGATCACCGCCCCGGCCGATGGCACGTTGTCGGCGCGCCGGGTGCGGGTGGGTGACCTGATGCAGCCCGGCACCACGGTCACCTCGCTCACGCCGCTGGACACGGTCTGGGTGGACGCCAATTTCACCGAGCGCCAGATCCCGGATATTCGGGTCGGCCAGACGGCCCGGCTTCGGCTCGACGCGTTTCCCGGCCAATCGCTCGATGGCCACGTGATCGGGTTGGCGCCGCTGACCGGCAGCCAGCTGAGCCCGATCCCCGCCGACAACACCACGGGCAATTTCACCAAGGTGGTGCAGCGTGTGCCGGTGCGGATCGCCATCGACTGGCATGGCAGCCCGCTCGCCGGCCGCATCCGCCCCGGCATGTCGGCGATCGCCACCGTGCACACCGGTGCTGCCGGCTGATGCGAAACTTAGTCGTGCGGGCCGTTGTCGCCGCCCTCCTGTTGCTGGCAGTCGCCATGTTCGCGATCGACTGGAACGAACTCGTGCTGGCCGGCACTCGGCGCAACACCGACGACGCGACGCTGCAGGGCGACCCGGTCACGCTGCAAACCCGGGTGACCGGCTATCTCACGCGCGTGCCCGCCGTGGATTACCAGTTCGTCCACAAGGGCGACCTGCTGTTCCAGGTGGAGGACACCGACTACCGTGCCCGCCTGGCCCGTGCCGAAGCCGATGTGGCCCAGGCGGAAGCCGCCGTGCGGGTCGCCGACGCGCAGGTGGCGCAGGGGCAGGCGCAGTTGGGCGTCGCGGTCGCCGCGATCCACAGCGCCGACGCCGGACTGGTCCAGGCCAGGGAGGAGTTGCAGCGGCAATCCGACCTGCTGCACACCGAGTCGTTCCTGCAACGCGACTTTCAGAACGCGCAGGCCTCGGCACAGGGCCAGCAAGCGGCCAAGGACGGACGCATCAAGGACCTGACCGCCGCGGAAGCGCAGGTGGACGTGCTGCGTGCCCAGGCGGACCAGGCCCGCGCCCAGTTGTTCGGCCGGCGGGCGGCGCTGGACTTCGCCCGGATCGAGCTCGGCTACACGACCATCACCGCCCCCGTGGACGGCGTGCTGACGACCCGGCTGCTGCGCCAAGGCGCCTTCGCTGCCGCCGGCAGCACGCTGATCACCGTTGTTCCGCTGGCGCCGGTCTGGGTGGTGGCGAATTACCGGGAGGTCGCGCTGACCCGCATGCTGCCGGGCCAGCCCGTGCGGGTGCACGTGGATGCGCTGCCCAACATCGTTCTGCGCGGGCACGTGGACAGCCTGGAGCCGGGCAGCCAGTCTACCCAATCCGCCCTGCCGCCGGACCGGGCCGCCGGGAACTTCACCAAGATCACCCAGCGCGTGCCGGTGAAGATCGACCTCGACCCGCGGCCGGACCTGCAGGGCGCGCTGCGGCTCGGCCTGTCGGCGGAAACCTGGGTCGACACGGCAGAATGAGCCTGCTCGGCCTCCTCGCACCCGAACCCCTGGCGCAGCCAAACGGGCCGGACGGCAAGCCACAAGGCCCGCCGCCGATCTCGTGGCTGCTGGCGCTGGGCATGGCTGGTGCGGTGTTGGGCTCGCTCGCCTCGAACCTGGACACCAGGCTGACTGCCTTCGCACTCGAGGATCTGCGCGGCGGCACCGGGCTGGCCGTGGACGAGGCATCCTGGGTGTCGACCGCCTACAACATCGCCGAAGTCGCGGTCGTCCCGCTGACCCCTTGGCTGGCCTCGATCATCTCGCCTCGTCGGGCGATCGCCATCGCCATCGCGCTGCTGACCTTGGCCGGGGCGTTCGTGCCGGCGGAGGCGGCGAACTACCCGGTGCTCGTCTTTCTCCGCTTCTTGCAAGGCATGGGCGGAGGATCGCTGATCCCGTTGCTTTTGTTAACCATATTGCGGTTCACCCCGGTGTATCAGCGGGTCTTCGGCCTGGCGGTCTACGGCTTCGTCACCGCGGTCACGCCGTTGCTCGCGGACAGCCTGGCCGGTATCCTCACCGACCAGACCGGCTGGCAATCCGTCTTCTACATCGCCATCCCGCTCGGCCCGATCGTAGTGCTGCTGGTGATGATCGGCCTGCCATGGGAACCCATCAAGCCGGAGGCATTCTTCAGAACCGACTATACCGGCATGCTGCTGCTTGCGGTGTTCGCCGGCACGCTCACGGCTGGCCTGGGCGTGGGACAGCGGCTGGACTGGTTCGACTCGCCGCTGATCGACAGCCTGTTCGCCAGCTCCGCCCTCATGCTGATCGGCTTCGTCATCCTCGAACTGCATCTGGACCAGCCACTGATCAACCTCCGGCTGCTGCTCCGGCGCAACTTCACCGGCGGGCTGCTGATGATCTTCGCCTTCGGGTTCGCCTCGCTGTTCACGAGCAACATCCTGCCGATGTTCGGCTCCCGCGTGCTCGGTTACCGCGAGTTGGAGGTCGGCGACATCCTGATCTGGGGTGCGCTGGTCCAGGTGGTCGTGTGCATCGGGATCCCGTTCCTGTTGCGGATCGTCGAGGTTCGGGTCGTCTTGGCGCTCGGCCTGTTCCTGTCCGTGCTGGCCTGCCGCCTGGCGACGTTCATCGACAGCGAGTGGGTCGCGGTGGACGTGCTGCTCGCGGTGCTGATCTCCACGGCATCTCAGGTCGTGATCCTGGTGCCCACCACCATCGTCAGCACCTCCGTCCTCAAGCCGGAGGACGCGCTGTCCGGCGGCACCATCTTCAACGTCGTCCGCAATCTCGCGACCTCGATCAGCGGCGCCGTGATCGGCGGCGTGCTGACGGTGCGTGAGCGTGTGCACTCCTTTTATACGACGAGTGATATCGTTACGGGCGCACCGCTGACGGTGGCGCGCGGCGGGCTGCAGGCCCTTGCCACCGCGGTTCGGGCGCAGTCGGTGACGCAGGCGACCGCCGATGCGTTCGGCTGGAGCGCGGTGGCCGTGATGATCGCCTTCGGGATCGTGTTGGTGCTGAACCCGACGCGCATCCCCTTCCCGCCGGGCAAACAGCCATGAAGTGGCCCATCGTGCTATTGGCCTTGCTGCCCGCCACCGCCTTGGCGCAACCGCCCGTGCTCGACCCGGCGTTCGATCGGGCGCTGTCCCAGGCCTATCTCTACAACCCGCAACTGCTGGCCGAGCGGCAGCGCCTGCGCGAAACCGACGAGGGCGTGCCCCGCGCCATGGCCGGCTGGCGCCCCACCGTGCAGCTGCGCGGCAGCATCGGCACGTCCGCCGAGTACGACAACGTCGCCACCGCGCAGGAGCCGCAGCACCGCACGCCGCAGGACGCCGACCTGGTGCTGACCCAGCCGCTCTACACCGGTGGCCGGGTGAGTGCGGAAGTGGCACAGGCCGAGGCCCTGGTCGCCGCCGAACGCGCGGCGCTGCGGGCCAGCGAGGCCGCCGTGCTGCTGGCCGCCGCCACCGCCTATTTGGACGTGGCCCGCGACGCCCGCATCGTGCTGCTCAACCGCAACCAGACTGCGGTGCTGGAACGGACCCTGCGCGCCACCGAGCAGGAACTCGCGGCCGGAGCGGTGACCGAGACCGACGTGGCCCAGGCCCGCGCCCGCCTGGCCGACCAGCGCGGCAACCAGGCGCAGGCGGAGGGCCAACTCGCCGCCTCCCGCGCCAGCTTCCAGCAGCAGGTGGGGGAGCTGCCGGGGACGTTGGACTTGCCGCGGTTGGTGCTGCCTCTGCCGTCCGACCGTCGCGCTGCCTTGGCCTTGGTGCCCGGCAGCAATTTCGACATCCAGCAGTCTCGCAGTGCCCTCGAGGCCAGCCGCCAAGGCGTCGACATCGCGCGCGCCGGCCTGCTGCCCCGCGTGTCGCTCGAGTTGCGCGGCACCCGGCTGGGGGATACCGACGTGCAGCTGTACCACCAGCGCGACACCATCGCGGAGGGCACGCTGCAATTCACCGTGCCGCTGTACCAGGGCGGTGGACCGGCGGCCCAGACGCGCCAGGCCAAGGAGACGGCCTCCCGCAGCCTGCTGCAGATCGACGTGATCCTGCGCCAGGCTCAGCAGCAGGCGCAGACGGCGTGGGATCTGCTGGAGGCCGGCCGAACCCGGATCGCGCAGGCTCGGGTGTCGATCGACGCCAACACCGTTGCTTCTCGCGGCGTCGCCCGGCAGCAGAGCGTTGGCGCCCGCACGCTGCTGGATGTGCTGAACGCGCAGC
>CAXTWC010000148.1:10802-14264 GCA_964247805.1 uncultured Acetobacteraceae bacterium
TCTACGATGCCGATCGCCACTACCAGGAAACCAAGAACCGCTGGGGCGGTCTAACCCCCGCCCCCTAATCCTTTGCGCTAAAAGCCCTCTCCCCCTGGGAGAGGGTTGGGTGAGGGAGCTTCGTTCCAACGCCCTTGCGTGTGGCCACCCCTCACCCCGACCCTCTCCCTCAAGGGGAGAGGGAGAAGAAAAGGCTTACTTCTTCACATCGTTGGCGGGCACTGGGTCGATCACCGTGTTGATGGTGTCGCGCACCGCTGTCACCCGCACGTTCGGGGCCAGCTCGATCTCGACCTCGTTGCTGCCTTCCTTCACGCGCTGCACCACGCCGACCAGGCCGCCGCCAGTGACCACCTTGTCGCCCCGGCGCAGGGCGGACAGGCGGGTCTTCAGCTTCTTCTGCGCGGTCTGCTGTGGGCGGATCAGCAGGAAGTAAAACACCCCGAAGATCAGGACGATCGGCAGGAACTGGCTGTATTGCGTGATAATGCCGCCGAAATCCTGGGCGTAGGCAGGAGTGATGAACATAAAGGGATCCGGGTTGCGGTGAATTGCGCCGGACCATAGTTTGCCGCGCTCTCCCGTCAAGTTGAGGCCACCCTTGGACGCCACTCTGCTGCCCGTGCTCACCCGCATCGCCGACGCCTTGGAGCGACTCGCCCCAGCCCCGCCCGCCGCCGTCACGCTGGACAGCGCCGATGCCTTCGTCTGGCACCCCGATGGCGGCCGTCTGCAGCCCGTGCCCCACGTGGCGGCCGTCCGGCTCGACCTGTTGCAGGGCATCGAGCCGCAACGTGACCGGCTGCTGCCCAACACGCTTCGTTTCGCCGCCGGGCTGCCCGCCAACAACGCCATGCTGTGGGGCGCCCGCGGAACCGGCAAATCGTCGCTGGTGAAGGCGGCGCATACCGAGGCGCTGCGCCAACACCCCGGCAGCGTGGCCCTGATCGAGATCGCGCGGGAGGACATCGTGACGCTCCCTGCCCTGCTGAACCTGCTCCGTCCCAGCGCGCGCCGCTGCATCATCTTCTGCGACGACCTGTCGTTCGAGCGCGAGGATGCCGACTACAAGGCACTGAAATCGGTGCTGGATGGCGGCATCGAGGGCCGCCCGGCCAACGTGTTGTTCTACGCCACCTCCAACCGCCGCCACCTGATGCCCCGCGACATGATCGAGAACGAGCGGAGCAGCGCCATCAACCCCGGCGAGGCCGTCGAGGAGAAGGTGTCCCTCTCCGACCGCTTCGGGCTGTGGATCGGATTCCACAACACCGACCAAACGACCTATCTTGCCATGGTCGAGGCCTATGCCGCCGATCTCGCACTCCCCATCGAGGCCGAGGCGTTGCGGGCGGAGGCCATCGCATGGTCCGCCGGCCGTGGTGGCCGTTCGGGCCGGGTTGCGTGGCAGTTCATCCAAGACCTGGCCGGACGGCTGGGCGTGACAGAAAGGCAAACCGCATGAGCGTTGCGAACGAACAAGCCCCAGGCGTCTACCGGCGCCGGGTCGGCGAGGTTCTGGTGACCGCGTTGAACGACGGCACTATCGTGCTGCCGCCCGAAGTCTACCTCGGCATCACGCCAGAGGAGCGGGAGGCGCTGCTGCGGGCCGGAGGCCGTCGGCCGCCGTATCACAGCGCGGTCAACACCTTCCTGCTGCAGTGGCCAGGCCGGACGGTGCTGGTGGATGCCGGGGCCGGTGGATACATGGGCCCGGCCGCGGGTAAGCTGCCGGCCAATCTCCGGCACGCTGGCGTGGCGCCAGGGGAGATCGATGCGGTGGTCCTCACCCACATGCACATGGATCACGTGGGCGGGTTGCTGGACGCGTCCGGTGCGCTTGCCTTCCCCAACGCCGAACTCTGGGTCGCGGAGACGGAGATCGCGTTTTGGCAGAGCGACGCCATGAAACAGGCCGCCCCGGAAGCCCGCCGCGGCAGTTTCGACGGTGCCCGCCGGGCCACGTCGCCGTATGCCGACAAGCTGCACCGGTTCGGCTTCGGCGAGATCATGCCCGGGCTGGAGGCGATCGACATGCCGGGCCACACGCCGGGCCACACCGGCTTCATGGTGTCCAGCAATGGCGAGACGCTGGTGATCATTGGCGACGTCTTCCATTTGCCGGTCGTGCAAGCCGCTCGGCCGGATGTTGCTTTGGCCTTCGACAGCGACCCGGCACAGGGCATCCAGACGCGCCGCAAGTTCCTGGAGCGGGCGGTGGCCGAGGACCTATTGGTCACCGGCATGCACATGTCCTTCCCAGGCTTCGCCCGCATCGCCAAAGCCGGCGAGGGATATGTCGTGCTTCCAGAGGCTTGGACCGGCGACCTCTAACCCTATTTGCTTCGCCCTCTCCCCCTGGGAGAGGGCTTTTTCAGTGAACGAATACCTGCACCTGCCGATTGGGCACTGAATCAGCGCGGGCGGAGAGGTGGATGCGGTCGTCGTCCACACCGTCCCCGTTGATCGCCCGGGCAATCTCGCGGGCTTCCCCGGTGATGCCCGTAGCCGCCGCCACCTGCTGCGCCGGCGTGCCGGTGGCGGGCACCACGCTGACCACGTCGAACTCCACATCCGGCTTGCGACTGAGCGCGAACCCGACCGCCTGGTGCAGGGAAGCGGCGTAGTCCGGGTTCGGCCTGGAGAGATCGATCGTCACCAAAGGTAATACCGGCGGCGGACCCGGCGACGTCGGGGGCTTCGCTGGCAGCCCCGCCTGCGGGTTGAACGTGCGCTGGTCGATCAGCGTGCACCCCAGGAGGAGCGTGGAACACAGCAAGGCGAGGGTGCGGAGCATAGCCGCACGTTGCATCAAACCCGCACCCGGGCAAGATGCCGCCTGCCCTTGGAGAACCCGAATGTCCGCACCCGCCAGCAATCAACGCATCGACGGCCGCCGCCTGTGGGACAGCCTCATGGCGATGGCTGAAGTCGGCGCGACCCCGAAAGGCGGTGTGCGGCGGCTGGCCCTGAGCGACGTGGACCAGGCGGGCCGGGCCCGCTTCCGTGGCTGGTGCGAGGCGGCGGGGCTTACCGTGCGCACCGACGCCGTTGGCAACATGTTCGCCCGCCGCGAGGGCCGTGACCCGGCGCGCCCGCCCGTACTGTTCGGCAGCCACCTCGACAGCCAACCCACCGGCGGCAAGTTCGACGGCGCCCTGGGGGTGATCGCCGGGCTCGAGGTGATGCGCACCCTCAACGAACTAGGCATCCAGACCGAAGCCCCCGTGGAGCTGGTAAACTGGACAGACGAGGAAGGCTCCCGCTTCGGCAAGGCCATGATGGGCTCCGGCGTCTGGTCCGGCACCTTCGACCAGGTCGAGACGGAGGCGTTGCGCGACCCCGACGGCATCAGCATGGGCGATGCGCTGGACGCGATCGGTGCCCGCGGCGACACGCCGGCCGCGCCCTTCCCCGCCGACAGCTATTTCGAGCTGCACATCGAGCAGGGCCCGATCCTGG
>CAXTWC010000149.1:0-14257 GCA_964247805.1 uncultured Acetobacteraceae bacterium
CTGTTCACACTGAAGGTGCGGCGATGAACAGCAATGCGTTCCTGACGCGCAAGGACGTGCTCTGCTTCCTGGTGCTCGCCGTTGTGCTGCTCGGCGTGTTCCCGGCGATCCTCGACCCGTTCCGGCTGAACCTGTTCGGCAAATACGTCACCTACGCGTTTGTGGCCCTGGGGCTGGTGCTGTGCTGGGGCGATGCCGGCATCCTGAGCCTCGGCCAGGGCGTGTTCTTCGGCCTCGGCGGCTACTTCATGGCCATGTACCTGAAGCTGGAGGCCTCTACCCCGGAGGCAACCAAGATCCAGTCCACGCCGGGCATTCCCGACTTCATGGACTGGAACCAGATTACCTCGCTACCATTTTTCTGGGCCCCGTTCCGCCATCTCAGTTTCGCTATGCTCGCCATTCCGCTCGGGCCGGTCATACTGGCGGGCGTGATCGGGTTCGCGATGTTCAAGCGCCGGGTAGGGGGAACCTACTTTGCGATCATCACCCAGGCGCTGGCTTCGATCATGACGATCCTGATCATCGGCCAGCAGGGTTACACCGGCGGCGTGAATGGCATCACCGACCTGCGCACGCTCGCTGGTTGGGATATCCGCACCGACTCAGCGAAATTCATCCTGTATATGGGTAGCGCCGTGCTGCTGCTCGGCTGCTTAGTGCTTGCCCACTTCATCCGCCGCAGCAAGCTAGGCCGAATCCTGGTGGCGCTGCGTGACAAGGAAGACCGGGTCCGCTTCTCCGGCTACGAGGTCGCCAATTTCAAGATTTTCGTGTTCTGTTTCGCGGCGGCACTGGCCGGGTTGGGTGGCGCGATGTTCACCCTGCAGGTCGGGTTCATGTCGCCGTCCCTGGTCGGGATCGTGCCGTCCATCGAGATGGTGATCTACTGCGCGGTCGGCGGACGCACGTCGATCTTCGGCGCGATCTACGGCACGCTGCTGGTCAACTACGCCCGCACCTCGTTCTCCGAACAGCTACCCGGCGTGTGGCTGTTCGCCATGGGCTCGCTGTTCATCGCCGTCGTCGTGCTGTTCCCCGATGGCTTGGCCGGGCTGTATCGCAAATACCTCGACCGCTACGTCGACCGCGCTCTCGGTATCCGGCGCAAGGCACCGATGAGGCTGACCGAGACGGGCGAGATCATCCCCAGCGCCGTCGCGGAGTAGCCCAATGAGTGACCTGAAGCCGATGGTCGAGACCATGGACGCGCCCGACGCCGCGGCCGATACCAAGACCGACTTCCTGCTTGCGGTCGAAGGCCTGACGGTTTCGTTCGACGGCTTCAAGGCCGTGGATGACCTCTCGTTCTACATCGACCCGAACGAGATCCGCGTGATCATCGGTCCGAACGGCGCCGGCAAGACCACGGTGCTCGACCTGGTGTGCGGCCGCACCAAGGCCACCCACGGCTCGATCAAGTTCCGCGGGACGGAGCTCACGACCATGAAGGAGCACGAGATCGTCCGCGCCGGCGTGGGCCGCAAATTCCAGAACCCCTCGATCTACGAGGATCTGACGGTGCTCGAGAACCTCGAGATTTCGTTCCCACGCGGCCGCTCGGTGTTCGGTGCGCTGGCCTTCCGCCGCGACGCCGAGGTGCGCGACCGGATCGAGGAGGTCGCCGGCATGATCTTCCTCAGCGACCTGCTGCACCAACAGGCGGAGTATCTCAGCCACGGACAGAAACAGTGGCTCGAGATCGGCATGCTGCTGATCCAGGACCCGGCGTTGCTCATGTTGGACGAACCCGTCGCCGGCATGAGCGTCAGCGAGCGCAAGAAGACCGCCGAGTTACTGCACCGGATCATCCATGACCGGTCGGTGCTGGTGATCGAGCACGACATGGGGTTCGTCGCCGACATCGCGCACAAAGTAACGGTGCTGCATCAGGGCCGGGTGATCTCCGAGGGCTCGATGGCGCACGTGCAATCCGACCCGCGGGTCGTCGAAGTCTATCTGGGGCACTGAGGCATGCTGACCGCATCACGGCTTCGGGTGTCGTATGGCCAGAGCGAGGTGCTGCACGGCATCGACTTCAGCGTCGCACCCGGCGAGATCGTCGCCGTGCTGGGGCGCAACGGCATGGGCAAGTCTACGCTGATGAAGTCACTGATCGGCCTGATGCCGGCCAAGTCGGGCGAGATCCGGCTGAACGACACCAATCTCACTCCGCTTAAAAGCCACAAGCGTGTCGCCAAAGGCGTGGCCTACGTACCGCAAGGCCGCATGATCTTTTCCGCCATGACGGTGGAGGAGAACATCGAGACGGGGCTGTTCGTGCGCGGCAAGAAGCAGGTCCCGCAGCATTTGTACGAACTGTTCCCGGTGCTGCAGGAAATGCGCAAGCGCCGCGGCGGCAATCTGTCGGGCGGTCAGCAACAGCAACTTGCCATCGCGCGCGCCCTGGCGACGGAGCCGAGCGTGCTCCTGCTGGACGAACCGACGGAGGGCATCCAGCCGTCGATCATTCTCGAGCTTGGCCGCACGCTGAAGCGGATCCGGGACGAGCGCAACCTCAGCATCGTGGTGTCGGAGCAGGTGCTGAAATTCGCCCTGGATATCGCCGATCGTATCCTGGTGATCGAGGGTGGCCGCATCGTGCACGAGGCTGCCCGGGCCGACATCGACGAGGACAGGGTTGCCCGTTTCCTCGCGGTTTAATGCTTAGCAAAGGAGAGCATCGTTGACCGAAACGCTGATCAAGGTCGATCTGGCCACGTCGCCCTACGAGAACGACCAGATCCATAACCGCTGGCATCCCGACCTGCCGATGGTCGCGACCGTGAAGCCCGGCGATGACTTCATCATCGAGTGCTACGACTGGACCGGCGGCTTCATCAAAAACGACGAGTCCGCGGCCGATGTGCGCGACATCGACCTCAGCATCGTGCATTTCCTCAGCGGCCCGATCGGCGTCGAAGGCGCGCAGCCGGGTGACCTGCTGGTCGTCGACATCCTCGACATCGGCGCGTTCAAGAACAACGCCTGGGGCTTCAACGGCGTATTCAGCCAGAAGAACGGCGGCGGCTTCCTCACCAATCAGTTCCCCGAGGCGATGAAGTCGATCTGGGACTTCAAGGGCCTGTTCGCCGAGTCCCGCCACGTGCCCGGCGTCAGCTTCGCCGGCATGATCCACCCGGGCCTGATCGGCTGCCTGCCGTCCAAATCCCTGCTCGAGACGTGGAACACCCGCGAGCAGGGTTTGATCGACACCAACCCCACCCGGGTGCCCGGCCTTGCCAATCCGCCGTTCGCGCCGACCGCCCATATGGGCCGGCTGCAGGGCGAGGCGCGGGACGCCGCCGCGGCCACCGGCGCACGCACCGTGCCGCCGCGCGAGCATGGCGGGAATTGCGACATCAAGGATCTGTCGCGCGGCGCCAAAGTGTATTTCCCGGTCTATGTCGATGGCGCGGGCTTGTCCCTGGGCGACCTGCACTTCAGCCAGGGCGACGGCGAGATCACCTTCTGCGGCGCGATCGAAATGCCGGGCTGGGCGCATTTGAAGGTCAGCCTGATCAAGGACGGCATGGCCAAGTACGGGATCAAGAACCCGATCTTCAAGCCGAGCCCGATCAAGCCGGTCTACAACGACCACCTGATCTTCGAAGGCATCTCGGTCGACGAGAATGGCGGCCAGCATTACCTCGACGTCGCCGTCGCCTATCGCCAGGCCTGCCTGAACGCGATCGAGTATATGAAGAAGTTCGGCTACACGGGCGGCCAGGCCTACTCGATCCTCGGTACCGCACCGGTGCAGGGCCACATCAGTGGCGTGGTGGACGTGCCGAATGCATGCGCAACGCTGTGGATCCCGACCGAGATCTTCGACTTCGACATCCGACCCGGCGCCGACGGCCCGACCAAGTTCATCACGGGTGACGTGGACGTCCTCCACGCGCCCGACCTGTGAGGCGGCGATGCCGACCTACGATTATCTCTGCGCGGCCTGCGGGTCGTTCACGGCGTTGCGGCCGATGGCGCACTACGCCGAGCCGCAGGACTGCCCGGGGTGCGGGCAGTCCTCCCGGCGCGCCATGCTCACGGTGCCGGGCATCTCCTCGATGTCGTCGGGGCAGCGGACAGCCCACGCGACGAACGAGCGGAGTGCCCATGCACCCCGCCTGTCGTCAGCCGGCGCACACCGGCCAGGGTGCCATTGCTGCTCCCCGAACAAGGCAAAGGCCAGCACGGCCGCGAAATCGTTTCCTGCCCAGCGGCCGTGGATGATCAGCCACTAGGCCGCTTCAAGGGCCCACGCTCGTTCATCACCAGCAGTCTTGGTGGTGGACGAGCAGGGCTATACGGCGGCTTTTGACAAAAACCCTAGGTTCTGGATGTCAACGACTTGCGATAAGCGTCCTTCTCGCAAGTGGCTGTGCTGAGCATCGGGCTAGGCCTCGGAGGCGCGATGGCTGCCACTGCCGGGAACCGCTCAGTGCCTCGGGCCAGGTGATCGACCAGGCACAATCAAACGATAAGACTGGACCGAGAGGCCGGCCCGCTCCATAGGTCCGCCATGACCAGAAATGCTGTTTCGATGGACACCCGGTTTTCGCCGACATCCAAGGCGAACGAGCGTCGCGATATGATGGCGGGCTTGGCCCCGTTCCAGACCCCATCGTTCCTGCGCAGCTCGTGGCAGTTTGCCTCGACCTTCGTCCTCTACCTCGTCGTCAACGCCGCGATGTATGCCGTCACGCCCGTCTCAGCCTGGCTGACGGTCGCACTGGCGCTCCCGGCTGGCGGCCTGGTGGTGAGGCTTTTTATAGTGCAGCACGACTGCGGCCATGGCGCATTCTTCAAGTCGCGTCGTCTCAATGACCTACTCGGCCGCTTTTGCAGCGTCGTGACCTACACACCTTACGCGTTCTGGCGACGGCAGCATGCAAACCACCATGCCTCCTTCAACAACCTCGATCGCAGGGACACAGGCATCGACCTCTACTCGACCTGCGCCACGCTCAAGGAATACCTCGCCTTTCCCCCACTCCGGCGCTTGTTCTACCGCGCGGTCCGCCATCCGGTGATCACCCAACTCCTGCTGCCGCCGCTGGTGTTCCTGATCCTCTATCGTGTTCCGTTCGATGCACCCCGGAACTGGCTTCGGGAGCGCCGGAGTGTGCTGATGACCAACGCCGCGCTCGCCGTTGTGTTGGGAGGCCTCTGGTTCATCTTCGGGCTGCGCACGATGGCTCTCGTTCAATTCCCAATCGTCGCCGTCGCCGCGATCATCGGCGTTTGGCTGTTCTCCGTGCAACACCGCTTCGAGGAGGCGATGTGGGAACGTCAGGAGGACTGGAACCACCTGCAGTCATCCATGCACGGCACGTCCTACCTCAAGCTACCACGGCTGCTGCAATGGTTCACCGGCAATGTTGGCTTCCACCACGTCCATCACCTGTCGGCACGTGTGCCGAACTATCGCCTGGAGGCGTGCCACGAAGCCCGCCAGGAGCTACACGCCGTCACCGTGCTGTCGTTAAGGGACGCCCTCTATGCTCCCTTTTACGCCCTGTGGGACGAGGAGCTCAGGCGCATGGTGCGGTTCCCCGCCTGAGCCAAGCATTGTGCGTTGCAACAATACCGCTCCCGCGACGTCTCGTTGCTCGCAGTCGTCGCACTGCCTATTCCATGATCGCGGAATGGTCGACGGCCACCGGGCTCGTTGAACGGCGCAGCAGGAAAACGAGAGGCGCTGCCGCCAGGCAGGTGATCATCATGAGCTTGAAATCATCCATGTAGCTGATCGTAGTCGCCTGGGTGGTTATCAGCGCATCGAGTGGGCCTCGCCCGGCAACCGACGCCGGGTCGAGCATCTGCGCCATCGATGGTAGCCGCAGCACGGGATTGAACGGCGTGATGTAGGCGGCGATATCCGCGTGGTTCACCTGGACGTTCTCTGCCAGCAGGGCGGAGACGACCGAGATCCCCACGCTGGATCCGATGTTGCGCGATAGGTTATACAATCCTGTCCCATCGCCGCGGTTGGCCGCCGGCAGGGTCGAGAACGTGACGACCGAGAGTGGCACGAACAGGAAGCCAAGGCCGGCGCCCTGGATGAACCCGGTGATCACGATCGTGGATTGCGCCACGTCGCGGGTCCAGCCCGTCATGTCGTACATCGCCCAGGCCGTCAGGCCGAGCCCCGTCAACAGCAGCCAGCGGATCTCGATCTTGCCGATGAGCTTGCCCACGGCGAACATGCACACCATCGTGCCGATCCCCCGAGGCCCCATGACCAACCCGGCCGTCACCACCGGATAGCCCATCAGCGTTTGTAGGAACGGCGTCATCAGCGCCATGGAGGCGAGGTAGGTGATGCCTACGACGAAGATGAACACCATGCCGAGAGTGAAATTGCGGTCCAGGAACAAACGCGGGTTCACGAATGGCTGGCGGCTGGTGAAGCTGTGAACCATGAAGATGTAAAACGCACTGGCGGCGATCAGCGCCTCGACCACGATCTCGCCGGAGGAAAACCAGTCCAGTTGCTCGCCGCGGTCCAGGAAGATTTGCAACGCGGCAATGGCAAGGCTGAGCGTGCCAAAGCCGATCCAGTCCAGACGGGCGCCCAGCTGTGCGCGCGTCTCGGTCACGTAGGCGCTGACCCCGGCAAAGGCCACGGCGCCGATGCCGAGATTGATGTAGAACACCCAACGCCAGCTGATGTTGTCCGTCAGCCAGCCGCCGATCACCGGCCCTAGCACGGGCCCCACCATGACCGATACGCCGAACAACGCCATGGCCGAGCCGCGTTCCTCGGCCGTGTAGATGTCCAGCAGGATCGCCTGCGACAGTGGAACCAGGGCTGCACCGAAGAAGCCCTGCAGCAGGCGGAAGGCCACGATCTGCATCAGCGACTGCGCGATGCCGCAGAGTATGGAGGCGAATACGAAACCGCTGATCGAAACCAGCAGCATGCGCTTGCGGCCGAAACGCGCGGCGAAATAGCCGGACGGCGGTGTCATGATCGCTGCCGCCGTGATGTAGGACGTCAGGACCCAGTTGATCTGGTCGGCGCTCGCGGCAACGCTGCCCTGGATGTAGGGCAACGCAACGTTGGCAATCGTCGTATCCAGCGCCTGCATGATGACGGACAGAATGACGCAGGCCGTGATCGCACCGCGGTTGGCAACCCGCCCTGCCGGCACTGCCGTAGCCGCGCTAGACATGGGCGCGCAGGCTGTCCAGCAAAGCCTGCAGTGCCATGGGCAGCCCTCGTGCATGCCCGGTATCGACACCCACCACCACGCTCATTCCCACACGGAGCGGCGGCTTCCCGGCCGGAAGCTCCAGCCGGACGCGCATCGGGATACGCTGGACCACCTTCACCCAGTTGCCCGTGGTGTTCTGCGCCGGGAGCAGGGAGAAGGAGGAGCCAGAGGCCGGGCTGATGCTTTCCACAGTGCCCGTCCACGCCGCACCCGGGTAAGTGTCGACCGTGACGGTCGCCGTCTGGCCCGGCCGAACGTAGGTGAGTTCCGTCTCCTTGGGGCTCGCCTCCACCCAGAGGTTGGTGTCGGACACCAGGCTGAACCCGGGCTGTGACGCCCGCAGATAGCTGCCGACCTGCAGCGCGTCGACATTGGTCACCACCCCGTCGAACGGCGCACGGACGACGGTATCGTTCAGGTCCCGCTGCGCCGAGTCCGCAGCAGCCTTGGCTTGCTTATAGAATGGATTGTCCTCGACCGGCTGGTTCGCGTCGTAGCCGAGCTGCGCCAGCATGGCTTGTGCCTGCGCCTGCGCGACCGTCACCTTCTGCCGCATGGACGTCAGGTCGTGCTGCGCCTGATCGTACGTCGCGCGTGAAGCGACGACGCTCGAAACGAGGTCCTGCTGACGTTTGAACACCGTCTCGTAATACGGCAAGTCCGCCTTCGCTTGGTCGATCTGCGACACGGCTTCCTTATAGCTGGCTTGCTGGGTCAGCACCTGGTTGCGCACGGTGCCGAGCTGGGCCTGCGCCCCGTCCACAGCCAGACGGAACGGGGCGTCGCGCAGTGTGAACAGCACGTCCCCGCGCTTGACGTGCTGGTTGTCGTGAACTGCGACGGACGCAACCAGACCGGACACGTCGGTGGATACGCCCACCGATTGCGCCTGCACATAGGCATTGTCCGTGGACATGATCTGCCCGCCGATGACGTACTCGTACGCGCCCACTGCCAGTGCCACCGGCAGCAGCGCGAATAGGAGTGGCCGTACCACGCGACGGCGGGGCTTTACTGCTCGAATGGCTGGCGGTGGCTGTCCCGTGTCCAGGACGGTGTCCACGCGCGTGACAGGGCTGTCTTCGACGATGCTGGTGTTGTTCGTGTCCATGTTCTTGCCGATAGTGGGTTCTTGGGGATGGTGGCCGGGGTTAACCCGCCTTCTTCTTGGCGCTGGGCCGTGCGCACGCCTCGACCAGGTTCGCTTTGATGGCGTCCAGCATCCGGCACAGTTGGAGCCGGTCGGTATCCGATAGCCCGGCGAGCGCTTCGGCGCGGGTGATGTCGCCGATGTCACGCAGCGGCGCCAGGCTCTGATGCGCCTTCGGATCGAGGAATAGCAGCCAAATCCGACGGTCGGTCGGGTGTTGCCGCCGCTCGATCAGGCCCCGTGTCTCCAGCTTGTCCAGGATGCGCACCAGCGAGATCGGCTCGATCTCGAGGATCTCCGCCAGGCCCGCCTGATGGATGCCTTCGTTCTTTGCCAAATGGAGCAGCACCAGCCATTGCGACCGGGTGAAACCCAGATGTACGGCCTGCTGCTCGAACCGCTTACGCATCAACCGGCCGACGTCGTGCAGGACGAAGCCGATCAGGGATAGCCCCGGCTCCTCGTCTTCCTGCACGGCGGCCTCGCTACACGACAAGCTGCAACCCTCACTGTAGAGGAGGAGACCATAGACTTGCTTACGACCGCTGGCTAGCCCTAGAAGCGGCTTTGCCGAGAGGCCGGGGGAGAGCAGCGATGCGGGTCGGCGTGTGGATGGCGGGAGTTGTGGGCCTGGCGCTGATTCCAGGTACCCTCCTTGCGCGTGAACCGTTCAGTTGTGCCGGGGCGGCGATGGCGGGCGGGGCCGAACTGCTGTGCAGCCACACCGACCCGGCGGCGCCGGCGCAAACCTGCAGCTTCAGCTGGACGCTGATGACGTCCACCAACCAGCAATCGGTGGTGAGTGGGTCCTTCGTGCTGCCGACCGGCGTGCAGAACTCGATCGTCTACCAGGCCAGCGGCTATGGCTATGCGCTGTCGATGCCGGTCGTGCTGTGCCAAGGGCGTACGGATAGCTCGCCAGGCTGATTCCCGAGGAGGGGATCTTCGGCCGCGGCGGCTTGACTTGGTGCGCGCTGCCCGGAACAGTCCTCTTAAGGTCAATTCGAAGCGGTCCAAACAATAAGCCGCCCGACGGAGGACACGATGACCAAGCTGCCAAGGCGCGCCGCATTGGGCCTTTGTGCCGGGTTCCTGGGCGCCGCGACGATCCCGCTGACCAGCCGTCGAGCCCGCGCCGCAGACACTATCCGCATCGGCACGCTCGGCGACTTGACCGGCGAGAGCGCCACCGACACGGGGATGGCCGCGGTCTATTCGGCGCAAATGGCCATCGAGGATTTCGGTGGCGAGGTGCTCGGCCTCAAGATCGAGCTGCTGTGGGCCGACGATCAGAACAAGCCGGACCTCGGCCTGACGCTAGCGCGCCGCTGGCTGGACGAGGAAGGCGCCAGCGCCATCATCGGCAACACGCTCTCCTCCACGGGGATCGGCATCAAGAACATGTGCGTGGTGCGGCAGAAGCCATTCCTCGTCGGCACGTCCGCGAGTTCCACGTTCACCCAGGAAGAATGCTCACCGATGACGGTGGTGTTCGGCGTCAACACCTACGCCATGCCAAAGGGGGTCGTGTCCTCCCTTCTGGCGCAGAAGCTCGACACCTGGTTCTTCATCACGGCCGACTATGCGTTCGGCCATTCGCTGGAAGTCGACTCGTCCGAATTCGTGACGGCCGGCGGCGGCAAGGTTGTCGGGACAGTGAAGGCCCCGCTCGCGACGACGGATTACTCCAGCTACCTGCTGCAGGCACAAAGTTCGGGCGCCAAGGTGATCGGCCTCGCCGTGCAGGGCGCCGACTTCATTAACCTGGTGAAGCAAGCCGCAGAGTTCGGCATCGGTTCGGCGGGGCAGACCTTGGCGGGGCTGTTCGTGCTGGATAGCGGAATCATCGCCGCCGGCTTGCCGAACGCCGCGGGCATGGTGGCGGCAGGTGATTTCTATTGGAACATGAATGAAGCGAGCCGCGCCTTCTCCAAGCGCATGATGGTCAAGACCAACGGCATGCCACCGAATGCCGTCCAGGTCGCGCCCTACAGCGCGGCCCTGCACTATTTGCGCGCGGTACAAGCCGCTGGCACCACGGACGGCCCCGCCGTCGTGGCTCAGATGAAGCGGACGCCGATCGACGATTTCTGGAGCAAGAACGTGCAGATACGCGCCGATGGCCAGGCGCTGCGACCGATGTATCTCATGCGGGTCAAGACGCCGCAGGAGTCGACGGACAAATACGACGTCCTCAAGGTTGAGGGCACTATCGCGCCGGCCGAAGCGTGGCGCCCATTGGCGCAATCGGCGTGTCCGTTCATCAGGGCAAAGGGCTGATGGAGGACCGAGTTCGGATCGTCCGTTTCGATGCGTTGGAGCCGTCCTGGACGGTCAAGCGCGCGACGGAACCCGGTACCATGCGCTGGCTGGTGAGTTGGCTGGGTGGCGCGGCGGGCTTCGTGAACTTCAATCCGGCCAACGCAGCCCATAGTGAGCGCGCGGCGATGGGGTTCATGTGCATGCCGGCCGGCAATCGGCAAGCCGGGCTGCACAAGCACACGGTCGCGGAGATCTACGTCATCCTGCAGGGTGAGATCGAGGGCTTCGATCACACCGGCGTTTCGCATCGCGCCGGCCCGCTCGATTGCATCGCCATTCCCGCCGGGGTGCCGCACGGCGTGCGGACGGTCGGCACGGCGGATCTGCATTTGGTGTGGGTGCACGATGCACCGGAGCGGCTGGGCCTGTCCGTCTACATGGACGGTGCCTCGCCCGGCGATTCGGCGGATCACATCCAGATCGTGAATTTCGCGGCCCAGGAGCCGTCGTGGACACCGGGGGACCCCGCGTCCCATGCCACGAGTTGTTGGCGTATCGGCTACCTGGGTGACGGTGTGGGCGAAGCCCCGAACACGCGGGTGCGGCTAGGATTGGTCACCATCCCCTCGGGCCATCGGCACGTGATCGATGCTGCCGGGCACGCACGCACCGCAGTCTGCACGGCGGGCCGCGTGACGGCGCTTTGCAGCGGTGCCACCGAGACTTTCGGCTATCTCGACGCGGTGCACGTGCCGGCTGGGCTGCCGGCACGCTTCATCAACCACGCCGACTCACCTGCCCGGATGCTGTGGTTGGACGAAACGGCGCAGTAGGCAAACCGCCCCGCTCTTATTCGGCTGCCCGGCGTGGCGATTGCTGGTCCGCCTCGAACAGCCCCGTCAGCTCTGCCGCCTGGTCCTGCGCATTCTGCATCAGGCGCCGCTCATCCTCGTAGTAGGCGTGCGTCTCGACCAGGTTTTTCTCGTCATGCACTCGGAACAGCTCGACGGCGCGTGCTGCGTCGGCCGCCGACTTGCCCAGTTGGACGAGCGCCATCTCGGTTAGCCGCAGGCTGGAATGGAACGTCTCGCGTACTTGCCCGGCGATACCACGGTCCATCAGCAGATGGGCATGCCGCCGGTTGCGGGCGCGCGCCAGGATGCGGAGGTTGGGAAAGGTCCGGCGCGCGATGTCCACCACTTCGAGGATCTCGTCCATATCTTCCAGCGCCACGACCAGCAGCTTGGCGCGTTCGGCCCCAGCGGCCCGGAGCAGGTCGGGGCGGGCCGGATTGCCAAAATACACCTTCGCCCCGAACCGGCGCAGCACTTCGATCTGGCTCGCGTCCTTCTCCAGGGCAATGAACGGGATCGCCTGCATGCGAAGCACCCGGCCCACGATCTGCCCGACCCGGCCGAAGCCGCAGATGATGATCGGCGCCTGGTCGTCGATCGTGTCGTAGACCGGCGCCTCGCGCCGCTGTTGCAGCCGCGGCACCAGTAGCCTTTCGCTCGCGGCGAACAGCAAGGGCGTGGCCGCCATCGACAGCGCGATCACCAGCGTGACCCGGCTCGCCATCGCCTGCGACAGCACGCCCAAGCCAACGGCCACACCGAACAGCACGAAGCTGAATTCGCTGCCCTGCGGCAGGGCGGTGGCGAAGCGCAGGGCACTCGCCCAATCCTGCCCGGCGAGACGCCCCAGGATGAGCGCCACCAGGATATTGGCCGCCATGACGACCACGATGCCGGTCAGGATCAAACCGGGCTCGGCCGCGATCAGGCCCAACTGAGCCTGCATGCCGACCGACATGAAGAAGAAGCCCAGCAGCAGGCCCTCGAACGGCTCGATATCGGCCTGCAGCTCGTGCCGGTACTCCGATCCCGATAGCAAGACCCCGGCCAGGAAGGCGCCGAGCGACATCGATAGCCCCGCCTTGTCGGCCAGGAAGGCAGTACCGACCACGATCAGGAGGGAGGTGGCGGTGAACACCTCCGGCATGCGAGCGCCGCCAATCACTCGGAACACCACCGGCACCAGGAAGCGGCCTCCGACCAGGATGGCCGCGATCGCGCCGACGGCCTGCAAGACCGAGCGCCAAGGCACATGCTGCGTCACGGCGCGCAACTCGTCGGGGGCGTCCGTGCCCATGGCCAGGAGCGGCACCAAGGCCACCAGGGGGATGAACGCCAGGTCCTGGAACAACAACACCGCGAAGATGTCGCGCCCGGCGCCCGACCCGAGCAGGTTGCGCTCCGACAGCATCGGCAGGACGATCGCGGTGGAGGACAGAGCGAGCCCGACGCCCAGCACGACGGCGCCGGGCCAGTCGGTGCCGACCAGATGCGCGAGCACCGCGATAACCCCGGCACTGACCACGACCTGGGCGGCCCCCAGCCCGAACACCGTCCGGCGCATCACCCACAGACGCTCCGGCCGAAGCTCCAATCCGATCAGGAACAGCAGCATGACCACGCCCAAGGCGGAGACGTCGGCGATCTGGCCAACATCGGTGACCAGCCGCAGGCCGAGCGGCCCGATGAGGCTGCCGGCGACGAGGTAGCCAAGCACGCTGCCGAGACCGAGACGGCGCGAGATCGGAACGAACACGACGCTTGCGAGAAGCAGAGCAACCAGGGTGGAGATCATATGCTAAGCTCAATACCACCGTTCGGCGGTTGCAAGCCCCGACCATACCTGGCGGCCACCCCAGGCGCGCCATTCTGCTAGCTTGGTCGGGCGTCAAAGCCCTTTGGGAGCCAAAAATGAAGCTCTTCGTCATGCTGATCACGGTCAGCATCCAATTCCCGGCTACGATCGGCGGCTTCGACAGTCTGGCTGCGTGCAAGGCGGCGGAACCCGCAGTCGCGGTGTTCTACAAGCACACCGCACGGTCGAACGCCGTCGCCATAGAATGCGTCGAGTTGCCGAAATCGGTCGGCTCGGCCGGGGCTGGCTGAAGCGGCGCTCCTGCTGCCCACGACGGTGAGCGTCGGGCAGGCACCCATGCGTCCCAGGGGCGACATCCAGGGGGAATCCAGGCTCACAGATCGTCGAGGTGGACCGGAAGATCCCGCGCCTGGTGAACGAAACGAGCGATGACAGGCGGCTCGTTCTCGGTGTCGATCACAAGCAAATAGGGGTATCCACGCAGCGACCAGAATCTGTATCGCGGCGGCGCGAGCCTCAGCTCGACGCGCGCGAGCATCGGCCTCTGCAGCACGCGGCCGGCAGCCTCGAGTGCCGCCGCGAGCATGTTCTCGGCTGTCTCGGGGCTATCCTCGGCAATCCACTCGGCGGCGGCACGCAACTCGTGGCTGGCTCGCGGTGTGAACAGTCGCGCCGTCATCCCTTGCGGGCGCGAACGGCCTGGATGGCGGCGCGGACGTCGCGCTCCACCTCGTCTGCGGCCAAGAAGCCTTCGCGCCTGCCCTCATCGACCGCCCGCTCGAGGGAGGCGACGAACGCCGCCCGGCGCTCCTCCGCCTCCTGAAGCAGACGCAGCCCGGACCGGACGACTTCGCTGACGTTATTGAACCGGCCACTGCCCACACAGCCTTGCGCAAACTGTTCGAGTTCGGGGGTAAGGTGGACATTCGTGCCCATGGGTCCTCCTGTATCAAGG
>CAXTWC010000150.1:0-14227 GCA_964247805.1 uncultured Acetobacteraceae bacterium
GCGTGGCTCTTGTCACGATCGTTGTAAACACGCCTGGTGGACTCTTGTATGTCATGGCGTGCGTAAGCGTGCGGTTCGAACGAGTTGTGCAAACCCCCGCCGTGTTCCAGGACTACTTCGGTTCGCCCTTCCGGCTTGAACTGCGCTGGGAGAAGGACTTCACGAACCCGATCGACGCGATCAAAGCGTGGGCGACTCAGGGTTGTCGCTTCACGAGGCCAAACGCCAGATCGAGGACCTGATGGCGCGCCGGCGTTTGGTGGTGGACCTCCCAGCCGTGAGTGACGTGGGCGCGCTGATCGCCCGCATCGGCCAGACCGGCGCCACCGCGAAGCTGGTGACGCCGGAGCACGCCAGCTAGCGATTAGCGCGAGTAGAACTCAACCACCAGGTTCGGCTCCATCTGCACCGGATACGGCACGTCCGTGAGCTTGGGGGCGCGATTGAACTTGCCCTTCATCGCGCGGTGGTCGACGTCCAGATATTCCGGAACGTCCCGCTCGATGCTCTGCGTGCTGTCCAGGACCACGGCGAGCTGCTTGGACTTCTCGCGCACCTCGATCTCGTCCCCGTCCTTCAGCAGGTAGGAGGGTATGTTCACCCGCTTGTTGTTCACCAGCACATGGCCGTGGTTGATGAACTGACGGGCTGCGAACGGGGTGATGGCGAACTTGAGGCGGTACACCACCGCGTCCAACCGGCGCTCCAGCAGTTCGATCAGGTTCTCGGAGGTGTCGCCCTTGCGGCGCACGGCCTCGTCGTAATACTTGCGGAACTGCTTCTCGCCGATATTGCCGTAATAGCCCTTCAGCTTCTGCTTCGCCATCAGCTGGATGCCGAAATCGGTCGGCTTTTGCTTGCGGCGCTGCCCGTGCTGGCCGGGGCCGTAATCGTGCTTGTTGATCGGCGACTTGGCGCGGCCCCAAAGGTTCACACCCAGGCGGCGGTTGATCTTGTATTTGGATTCAGTACGCTTCGTCATAAGTCCGGTAGTCCATTCTATACGCCCACATTGGAGCTTGTTGCACCGGTAGTCCAAACATAGCGTTTGGCGGGCGCAGACCCTCGAGGTCCGTCCACGTTCCCGGCAGTGGCGGGGGGTTACGCCGCCCCACCCTGCTTGTCAAACCGGCCCGGGTTGTCAAACCGGTCGGGTCCGTTCATTTGGCAGATATGATCAATCGTGGCGAAATTATCTGGCTGGGCGTGGCCTCCGGTGTTACCGGCGGGCTGATTGGCGGCATGATGCTGGGCATCGGCATCGCGATGATGCTGGAAGGCGTCTATGCTGGGCTGCTGCTGATCTGCATCGGCGGCCCGTGTTCCGGGCTGATCGGCTGGCTCATGGCGCGACGGCTGGCCCGGCAGCTTTAGGGGGCGCCCGTCCGCAGGGCCGCGACCCGCACCCGCTCGAGGTGCACCACGTACACCCCGCTGCCCGCGATGATCACGGCGCCGACCAGAGTCCAGCGGTCCGGCACGTTGCCGAACACCAGGAAGCCTAGCACCGACGACCAGATCAGCTGCGAATAGGTCAGCGGCGCCAGCACCGTGGCGCGGGCGTGGCGATAGGCCAGCACCGCCAGCCACTGTCCGGACGACGCGACCACCCCCACCGCCAGGCACAACCCAGCTTGCCAAAGTGTGAGCGGCGCGAGGAAGAACGGCACCGCACAGAGTAACAGGATGAACCCGGTCACCGCCGTCCAGAGCAGCGTCACGGACGAGCGGTCCACGTTCACCAGCCGCCGGGTCACCAGCATGGCGACGCACCAGCACAGCGACGAGAGCAGTACCAGCAGCGCCGCCGGGTGCAGGCCGCCCACGCCGGGGCGCACCACCACCAGCATGCCCAGGAAGCCGATGATCACCGCCGCCCAACCCTGCGGCCGCACTGTCTCGCCCAGGATCGGGATGGCCAGGATCGTGATCATCAGCGGCGTGATGAAGTTGATCGCAGTGGCCTCCGCGATCGGCAGCGAGCCGAGCGACAGGATGAAGGCGATCGCGCTGCCCACCACCCCGATGCCCCGCACGATCTGCAGGCCCGGGCGGCGGCTTCGCACCGAGGCGCGCCGGTCCCGCAGCATCGGGCTGGTCGCCATCGCCACGAAAACGGCGTAGCGGATGGTCGCGAGTTCGACCGCCGGCACGCTTTCGGTGACGTATTTCGCCATCGTGTCCGACAGCGAGAACATCACGGAGGCGGCCAGCATGAACATGCCGCCGCGCAAGAAGTTGTCGCCCATCGCAACAGACTGACCCACGGCGCCGCGCCGGTGGAACCCACATTGTCGCATGAGCGGATTGTCATTCTGCGGGCGCACCGCTTCGTGCTACCTGCGCCGGGACGAGTTTTGGAGTGCAAACCATGCGTTCGACGCTTTTTGCTGCCGCTTTCGCCATGATGGCCGCAGGCACCGCACAGGCCGCGACCCAAGCGCCCTACAGCGACACCGCGTTCACCGCAGCCCAGCAGGCCGGCAAGCCCATCCTGATCGACATCACCGCGCCCTGGTGCCCGACCTGTGCCAAGCAGCACCCGATCCTCTCCGACCTCTATACCCAACCGGAGTTCAAGGACCTGCAGGTGTTCAACGTCGACTTCGACACCAGCAAGCCACTATTGCAGAAGCTGGGCGTGCAGATGCAGTCCACCATGATCGTGTATCACGGCGCCAAGGAAGAGGGCCGTGCCACCGGCGTGACCGCTGCGCCGGCGATCCACGACCTGCTGGCGAAAGCCAACTCGTAACGCCCGGCGATAGCCAACCTTTAACTGAGCGGCGAAGGCGGGCATGAACGGGGGGAGCATCGGCGCCGGGTTCCTGGCGGGGGTGCTCTCCACGCTGTCCCCCTGCGTGCTGCCGCTGCTGCCCCTGGTGGTGGGCTCGGCGGTCGCGGCACACCGGGCTGGTGCGGTGGCGCTGGCGGTCGGGTTGGCTTTGTCCTTCACCGTCGTCGGATTGTTCGTGGCGACGGTGGGCTTTGCCATTGGGCTGGATGGCGGCGTGTTCCGCACGGTGTCCGCCGTGCTGCTGATGGGGATCGGGCTCGTGCTGCTGAGCGGCGTGTTGCAGGCCCGGTTCGCCCAGGCGACAGGCGGGGTGAGTGACGCTGCCAATCGGCTGCTGACCCGGCTCACGCCAAGCGGGTTGCGCGGCCAGTTCGCCGTGGGTGTGGTGCTGGGCGCGGTGTGGAGCCCATGCGTCGGGCCAACCCTGGGCGCCGCCTCGCTACTGGCCGCCAGCGGGACGGACCTTCCTGCGGTGGCCCTCGTGATGCTCGCCTTCGGGCTGGGGGCCGCGACGCCGCTGCTGCTGATCTCCACCCTGTCCCGCACCGCACTGAGCCGGTGGCGCGGGCGCATGGCAAGGGCAGGGCACGCCGGCAAGATGCTGCTAGGCGGCGGCGCGGTCGCAGTCTCGCTGCTGATCCTGACGGGGTTGGACCGACAGGTGGAGACCGTGCTGGTCAACGCGTCACCCGATTGGCTGACCGATCTTACGACCCGTTATTAGCCGGCTCAGCGTCAGCCACCATCGCGGCGGTTGTGGTGGGATGCCGATGCGTACCCTACCCGCCGAGATTAGGGACCGACAAGCTTAGCGCCAGCCACCGCCGCCACTGACGTACACCGTGTCTGCGGTCATGAACTCGCAGGCGTCGGAGCACATGAACAGCACCAGCTCGCCGATCTCCTCCGGCTCGCCGAAGCGCTTCATCGGCACGTCCTGACGGAACCGCTCCACCACCTCGGCCGAGGTCTGTGCCGCCTCCTGGAACGGTGTCGCGATCGGGCCCGGCGAAATCGAGAGGGCGCGTATGCCGCGCTCGGCGAACTCCCGGGCGACGCCGAGCGTCATGGTCAGCACGGCGCCCTTGGCCGACGCGTAGTGCACCGAGGTTCCCGGGCCGCCGCGCTTGTGCGACATGCTGGCGACGTTGACGATCACGCCGCCGCCTTGCTCCAGCATGTGGGGCAACACTTCCTGCATGGCGTAGAAGGTGCCATTCACGTTGAGCCGAAAGGTCTGCTCGAACAGCGCGTCGTCGATGTCGAGGAACTTGGATCGCCGAAACGCTGCCCCGGCGGAGTTGAACAGGAAATCCACCCGGCCGAACCGCTCGATGGCCGCCTGGATCAGGCTGCCGACCGCTTGCCGGGACGTGACGTCGGTCGGCACGGCGAGCGCTTGGCACCCCTTCTGCTCCACCGCCTCGGCGGTGCGGCGGGCGCCCTCGGCATTGATGTCGGCGCAGACGACGTTGGCGCCTTCGCGGGCAAAGATCAGCGCGGTGGACCGGCCGATGCCGCTCGCCGCGCCCGTGATGACGATCGTCTTGCCGTGGAAATAGTCGGGGGTTTTCGGCATCCAGGCAGTCTCCTTGTTGTGCGCCCGTTCAGTCGGGGCGCCCCCGGAGCATACGCCCGCGGGACAATTCGGCCACGATGCCGTGCAGGGTGCGGATCTCCTGCTCCGTCACCTCGCCGCGCTCGAACAGGTGGCGGATGTTGCGCACCATGCCGGGCCGCTTCGGCAGGTTGCGGAGGAAGGCGCTGGCGTCCAGCTCGGCGATCAGGTGGTCGAGGAAGCCGTTCAGCGCGTCTTTGCTGGCGATTTCGGTCTCGTTGGTCATCAGCACGCGACCCGGCGTCTCGTCGACCGCGGTCCACCATTCGTACGCCATCACCATGACGGCCTGCGCCAGGTTCAGCGACGAGAACGCCGGGTTGAGCGGATAGCGCACCAGGGTGTCGGCCTCGGCCATGTCGTCGTTGTCGAGCCCGGCACGTTCCGGTCCGAACAGGATGCCGCAGCGCAGCCCCCGTCCGGCGGCCTCGTGCACGGACACGGCGGCGGCGCGGGCGGTCATCACCGGTTTGATGATGTGGCGGTCGCGCGGGCAGGTGGCGAACACGCGGTGCAGGTCCGCCACCGCGTCGGCGACGGTGGGATGGAGGGTCAGTTTATCGAGGATTCGGTCGGCGCCGGAGGCCATGCGCCAAGCCCGTTCCTGCGGCCATCCATCACGGGGAGCAACGAGGCGGAGGTGGAACAGCCCGCCATTGGCCATGCACCGCGCGACGGAGCCGATGTTGTCGGCGAGTTGTGGTCGCACAAGGATGACCACGGGGGAGCCGGGTATGGGTGCGAGCTCGGCGCCGCCGTCCCGGCCTGTCACCGCTCGGGCTTGCTAAAAGCCCCCTCCCCTTGCGGGAGGGGGTTGGGGGAGGGGTAAGCCGCGATCTTCTCAAGCACGCCCGGGAGATTACCCATCACCTCGTTGTTCCAGAAACGGAGAATCGTCAGTCCTTGGAGCTGAAGCCAAGCACTTCGGATCGTATCATCGCCAGGTTCAGCATGCGTCGCACCGTCGACCTCAATGATCAGCCGCAGCTCCGGGCAGTAAAAGTCCGCGATGTAGGGCCCGATCATCGCTTGCCGGCGCCACTTGCGGCCTTGGAGCTGCTTTTGACGCACGGCCTGCCATAGCTTTGCCTCGGCCGGAGTAGGCAGCTGGCGCATGGAGCGGGCATGAATGATCAGCTTCGGGGGCGTCGACCCCTCCCCCCGGCCCCCTCCCGCAAGGGGAGGGGGAGTTGTTAGTTTACGGACCGCCATGTCGTGCCACCAGGCCCGTCCTCCAGGATGATACCGTTCGCCGCCAGCTCCGCCCGGATCGCGTCCGCCCGGGCGAAATCGCGCGTCTTGCGAGCAGCCAGGCGCTCCGCGATCGCAGCCTCCACCTCCGCCGGGTCCACGCCCTGCCGGAACCAAGCCGCCGGCTCCGCCTCCAGCAGCCCCAACATTCCGGCCCCGGCCCGCAAGCCCGAAGCCGCCGCCACATCGCCTGCCAACGCCGCGTCCGCCAGCCTGCGCAATTCCGTCAACGCCAGCGGCGTGTTGATGTCGTCGCACAACGCATCCACCACCCGCGGCGGGATCTCCCCAGGCTCCGCACCCTGTCCCAACGCCCGATAGAACCGGTCCAGCTCCCGCCGACTCTCCTCCAGTGCGGTTTCGGTGAAGTCCAACGCAGCGCGATAATGCGTGCGCAACAATAACAGCCGGACCACCTCGCCAGGCACGCGTCCCAATACATCGGTTAAGGTTAGGAAATTGCCTAGGGACTTGGACATCTTCTGCCTTTCCACCCGCAGCATCCCGTTATGGATCCAGATCCGCGCGAAGCTGCTGCCCGGGAATGCGCAGCAGGATTGGGCACGCTCGTTCTCGTGGTGCGGAAATAGCAGGTCGGCGCCACCGGCGTGGATGTCGAAACTCGCGCCCAGATACCGCCACGCCATGGCACTGCACTCGATATGCCAGCCCGGTCGCCCCCGTCCCCAAGGGCTGTCCCAGCCCGGCAGGTCTGGAGAGGACGGCTTCCACAGCACGAAATCGCCTGGATCGCGCTTGAACGGCGCCACATCCACTCGGGCGCCGGCCAGCAATTCGTCGGGGCTGCGGCCCGACAACCTGCCATACTCGGCATAGCTGGCGACGGAGAACAGCACGTGGCCCTCCGCCGGGTAGGCATGGCCGGACGCGATCAGACGCTCGATCACCTCGATCATCTCGACGATGTGCTGGGTGGCCAGGGGCTCCACATCTGGCGGCGCCACGCCGAGGGCCGCGATATCGGCGTGGAAATCCGCAAGCGTGCGCTCAGTCACCTCGCCGATCGTCTGGCCGGAGGCAGCGGCGCGGGCGTTGATCTTGTCGTCCACGTCCGTGATGTTCCGGACGTAGGTCACGCGCGGGTATAGATGCCGCAGCAGCCGCACCAACACGTCGTTGACCACCTCCGGCCGGGCATTACCGATATGGGCGCGGTCGTACACCGTTGGACCGCACGCGTACATGCGGACATGCGCCGGGTCGATCGGCACCATCGGTTCGCGCCGGCGGGAAAGGCTGTTGTGCAAGGTGAGCGTTGGCATGGTCTGCCCGTTCTCCCGCAGCCAGGTGTCGCTGACAACAGTGGCTAACGTTGCTCCCTCGCTCTCTGCGGGGGAGGGGGACCATGCGAGGCATGGTGGAGGGGGCACACCCCGCCACCGACACTACCCGTGCGCCCCCTCCGTCGGCTTCGCCGCCACCTCCCCCGTTTCGCAGGGGAGGAACCAGGTTGGGCGGCTTTGCCTAGTCGTTCTTGGCGATGAACGCCTTGATCCTCGGAGCGATCTCGTTGCGGAACCGGGCGCCGTTGAACAGGCCGTAATGGCCTACCCCCGGCTGCTCCCAGTGCTCGTGTTTGTCCGCATCCAGATTGGGTGTCACGTCGTGGGTGGCGCGGGTTTGGCCGATGCCGGAGATGTCGTCCCGTTCGCCCTCGATCGTCAGGATGGCGGTGCGGGTGATCGCGGCCGGCTCGACGGGGCGGTCGCGGGACATCATCAGTCCGCGCGGCAACAGATGCTGCTGGAATACGGTGTCGATCGTCTGCAGGTAATACTCAGCCGACAAATCCATCACGGAGCGGTATTCGTCGTAGAACGCCCGCTTCGACGCTAGCGGCTCCCCGTCACCGTCCACCAGATGGGTGAACATCTGCCAATGCGCCTCCATGTGGCGGCCGATGTTCATTGCCATGAACCCAGCCAACTGAAGAAAGCCGGGGTAAACCGGACGCAGGAAGCCAGGGCTGCCGAACGGGACCTGGTGGATCACGTTCTGCTTGAACCAAGCAAGATCGTGCTTCTTGGCGAAGTTGTTGACCTCGGTCGGCGCCGCACGCGTGTCGATCGGGCCCCCTATCAGGGTGATCGACCGCGGCGTCAAAGCATTCGGCTCGGCGTTCATCAGCGCCGTGGCAGCCAGCACGGGAACGGCCGGCTGGCATACCGCAATCATGTGCGTCCGCGGACCGAGAAACTCGGTGAACCGGTGGATATAGTCGATGTAGTCGTCGAGATCGAACGGCGCCGCAGTCAGCGGCATTGCCTTCGCATCGTGCCAGTCGGTGATGTATACTTCGTGGTCGGGCAGGAAAGCAGCGACGGTGCCGCGCAACAAGGTCGCGAAATGGCCAGAGAGCGGGGCCACGATCAGCAACGTATGGTCCGCCGGGCGGTCAGCCTCGCGCTTGAAGTGCAGCAGGTCGCACCAGGGCAGGCGGAACACCACCTCCTCGCTGACGGGCATCCGCTCGCCGTCGATCTTGGTGAAGCTGTGGCCGAAGCTCGGCTTGCCGAAAGTGCGGGTGGTATGCTCGAAACTGTCGAGCGCCGCCGCGGTGACCCGGCCGAATGGCGTCGTCCGCAACGGGCTGTCCTCCATCATGGAGAGCGCACCCGACACCATCGCGCGCATGGGTTGCAGGGCCAGGCGCTGCATTTCGTACATCTGATAGAGCATCATGGTTGGGCTGAGCGCTCCGTTTTGGTGGGCTGGCTTGCGCGAAAAATGGCGAACAAGTCGCGCGCGACGACCTCCGGCGTATCCCCATCCTGGCGGAACCAGGTTAACGCCCAGTTGAGCGCGCCGAGCAGGGCCAAGCGGAATGGTCCGGGCTTGACACCTGGGGGTAGCGGCAGGGCGGCAATCAGGCGGCGGAAAACCGCCTCGTAGCGGTCGCGCTGCAGGACGAGTTCCGCGCGCGCGGCACCCGGTTGGTTCGGGCCGTCCATCACCACGGCGGCCAGGGCTCCTCCTGTCAGCAACAGCCGGAGATGTGTCACCGCCGCAGCCTCCAGCCGGTCCCACGGGTCGCGCTGGGCAGCGGCCGCTTCGTTCACGCTGGCGATGGCCCGGTTGATGCCGTCCTCATACACTGCACCGAGCAGGGCTTCCTTCGACGCGAAATGGTAATACACCGATCCCGGCAGCATCCCCACCGAGCTGGCTATGTCCCGGATCGATGTGCGTCCATATCCCCGCGCGCCGAACAAGAGTGTGGCCTGTTCGAGGATCTCCTGCCGCTTCCCATCCGGTCTTGTGGTGTCCAAAGGCAACGACCAACCCCGCAAAGTGTGCCAAACAAGCGTTTGGTAAGTTCTATCTACTCCGATTGTGTCGAACTAGCGAGAGGCCGAGCAGGCGCCCAGCAGACGCCTGTAATGTGGACATCGCATGGATCCCGGGCGACGCTCTCCCAAAACTGGAGGAGGGAACAATGAACCATCCTAGTGAGATCACCCAGGTCGCGGTCATCGGCGCCGGCACGATCGGCGCGAGTTGGGCCGCCTATTTCCTGTCCCGCGGCCTGCGTGTGGCGGTATGGGATCCGGCGCCCAACGCGCAGAGCTTCGTCCAAGGCTTCGTGGAGCGGGCCTGGCCAACCTTGCAGGCGCTCGGCGGGCAAGCGGGCCACCCGGATGGTCTCAGCTTCCATCCGGACCCGGCCGCCTGTGTCGCGGGTGCGCAATTCGTACAGGAAAGCGCTCCGGAGCGGACCGACGCCAAGCGCGCGCTGTTCGCCACGCTCGAAGCCGCCTTGCCGCCCGACGTGGTGGTCGCCTCTTCCTCCTCCGGACTGATGATGACGGACCTGGCACGGGACCTGCGTACACCGGGCCGCTTCGTCATCGGCCACCCGTTCAACCCGCCCCACCTCATTCCGCTCGTGGAGATCGTGGGCGGCGAGCGAACCGCGCCCGAGACGGTGGCGTTCTGCGTCGCCTTCTATCGCCACATCGGCAAGCACCCGATCCATCTTCGCAAGGAAGCGCCCGGCCATCTCGCCAACCGGCTGCAATCGGCGCTCTGGCGGGAGGCGGTGCATGCCGTGGCCGAAGGGGTGGCGACGGTGGCCGATGTGGACGCCGCGGTCGCCTATGGGCCGGGGCTGCGCTGGGCGTTGATGGGGCCGCATTTGACGTTCCACCTGGCCGGCGGCGAAGGCGGCATGACGCATTTCATGGAGCATCTCGGGCCCGCCAACGAGGTCTGGTGGCGCTCGTTGGGCCAGCCGTCGCTCACCCCGGAGGTTTGTCAGGCTATCATCGACGGCGTGGCGGAGGAGGTGAAGGGGCAAGCGGTGCCCGAACTCGCCGCTCGGCGGGACGCGCTGCTGGTGGCCCTGCTGCAAACGATCGGTGACAAACGCCCGGGACAATAGGGCCTTTCCGCCAGGACAACCGCGCTGCTAGGGTCTTTGCAACGAGTTCTGGAGGAACGGACCGATGTCCCTGCGCGCCCTACTGAGGCAGCCTGGTATCCTCACGCTGCCCGGCGTGTTCGATGGCATTTCCGCACGCATGGCGGACAGTCTCGGCTTTCCCGCCCTGTACATGACAGGTTACGGCGTGGTGGCGTCTTCGCTCGGCGTGGCCGATGCCGGGGTCGCCACCTACACCGAAATGCTGGACCGGGTCCGCATGATCGCCAGCGCCATTAGTGTTCCGTTCATTGCGGACGGCGATACTGGCTATGGCGGCCTGCTGAACGTGGACCGCACGGTGCGCGGTTATGCGGCGGCGGGCGCGGCGGGCATCCAGATCGAAGACCAGGAGTTTCCGAAGAAATGCGGGCACACCGAGTTCCGCCGGGTCATCCCCGCGGCCGATGCGGTGGCCAAGATCCGCGTGGCGGTGGACGCCCGGCCCAGCAACGAGTTCCTGATCGTGGCCCGCACCGACGCCCGCTACGCTCACGGCATCGACGAAGCGCTGCGCCGGGCCGAGCAGTTCCTCGAGGCAGGGGCAGACGTGCTGTTCGTGGAAAGCCCCGAGAGCCTGGAGGAAATGCGCAAGGTCGCCGAAACGTTCAAGGGCGCCACTTTGCTCGCCAACATGGTGGAGGGTGGCCGCACGCCGTATTTGCCCGCGTCCGAATTGGAGGCGATGGGGTTCAAGATCGCGCTATTCCCCGGCGTGGGCTTCATGGCTGCCGCGGCCGCGCTGCAATCGGCCTACGCGCATCTGAAGCAGGCTGGCACGGCCACCGGCGGTCCGGCGCTGCTGCCATTCTCCGAGATGAACGCGCTGATGGGCTTCGGCCGCGTGCATGCGTTCGAAGCCAAGTGGACCGAGGCCGCCGAATGAACGCCATCGGCCGGGTCGGCGGGCGGGCTTCTGCCGCCGCCCGGCTGGACCGGCTGCCGATCCTGCCATTCCACCGCACGCTGCTGGCGCTGATCGGCGCCGGCATGTTCTTCGACAGTTTCGACATCTATCTCGCCGGCTCCGTGCTGGGCGAGTTGATCCATTCCGGCTGGTCCACCATCGGCGGCAATGCGCGGTTCATTTCGGCGACCTTCGTCGGCATGCTGATCGGCGCTGGCGTCTCCGGATGGCTAGGGGACCGCTACGGCCGCAAATTCACCTATCAGTTCAATCTCGGTATCTTTGGCGTGGCGTCTCTGGCGGCGGCGGCGGCGCCCTCGATGGAGTGGCTGATCGTGGCGCGGTTCTTCGCCGGCATCGGGCTCGGGGCGGAGATCGTCATCGGCTATGGCGCGATGGCCGAGTTCACGCCGCCCACGCACCGTGGCCGCTGGGCGGCCCTGCTTTCGTTGCTGACCAATTTCGGCCTGTTCGCGGCGACGTTGCTGGCCTGGCTGATCATCCCTGCCTTCGGCTGGCGGCCGATGTTCGTCATCGCCGGAGTAGGCGCGCTGATCGTACTATGGCTGCGGCGGGCGATCCCGGAATCTCCCCGCTGGCTGGAACAGCAGGGCCGCACGGCGGAAGCGGACGAGGTCGTGGCCCGTATCGAGGCCGGCGCCGTGGGGCTCTCCGAGCCCGAGCCATCCGTCCGCCCCGTTGCGCCCATCACGCGGGAGCGACTGTTGGGTGGCGGGTTCGGCAAGCGCCTTGTTTTGGGCAGCCTGATGCAGGTGATCAACGGCCTGGCGATCTATGGCTTCGTCGTCTGGGTGCCGACCTTCCTGGTGCAACACGGCATGCCGATCGGACGTTCGCTGGGCCAATCGGTGCTGATGTCGTTCGGCGGGCCGGCCGGGGCGTTCGTGGCCTACCTGCTGTCCGACCGAATCGGACGCCGGCCGGCGATCATCGGCGTCTCGATCCTGGCCGCCATCGTGGGCATAGCATTCGCCTACGCTCCCTCCGAGGCAGCCGCGGTGGCGCTCGGCTTCACCATGTTCGCGCTGATCTACTTCTCGGTCGCGGTGATCGTCGCGGGCTACATCCCGGAGCTGTTCCCGACTGCCGTGCGCATGCGGGGTGTGGGCGTGTGCAGCACGATCGGACGGCTCGTGACGATCGTGGTGCCGTATGGGGCGGTGGCGCTGTTCCAGTTCGGAGGGTTGCCGTTCGTGCTGGGCGCCGTGTCTGCCGCCCTCCTGGTGCAAGCCGTGGCGACATGGGCGGGCGGCATCGAGACCAATGGAAGAAGCCTGGAAGAAATCGCCGCTTGAGCGGTGCGGGGGACACGTCGATGTTTAGCAGAACAACTGCCTCACTGATCGCCGGGGCCTGGCTCGCGTTCTGCGGGGCGGCCCGTGCCGACACCATCACGGTCACGCATTGGGGGGCCGAGTTCTATGGCGCACCCTATGCCGTTGCGATGGACAAGGGCTTCTTCAAGGCGCACGGCCTGGACATCACCGGCATCCTGACCAGTACTGGCGGCGGCACCTCGGTGCGCAACACGCTGGCCGGGGATCTGCCGTTCGGTGAGGTCTCGTTGGCCGCGGCGGTGCAGGCGGAAAATGCCGGGCAGCCGATCGTCATCATCGGCGCCGGCGTGCGCAGCGTAGGCGATATCGGCTGGATCGCGAAGAAGGGCTCGCCGCTGCAGGGGGTGAAGGCACTGGCAGGCAAGAAGGTCGGCTTCACCTCGCCGGGTTCGGTGACCAACATGCTGATCCTGATGGCCCTGCGCGACGCGGGCATGACGGCGAAGGACGTGACCCTGGTGCCGGCCGGCGGCGTGGGTGCCAATTTATCCGCGGTGGTCAACGGCGCCGTCGACACGGCCATGACCGGCGCGCCGATCTACGACGAAAACACCGACAAGGTGCAGCCCGTGTTCTGGGTGAAGGACGTGATGTCCGCCGACATCATGCAGACGGTGCTGGTCACCACCACCGACTACGCCAAGGCGCATCCGGACGTGCTCCGCAACATGATCGCCGCCCGGCGCGAAGGCGTGCAGTTCGTGCAGGACCATCCGGACGAGGCCGCCGCGATCACCGCCCGCGCCTACAGCGGTGACCCGGCACTGTACAAGCGAGTGTTCCACACGTTGCTCGACGCGCATTACTGGTCCGACGGGCGTTTCGAGTACCCCGTCATGGATCGCATGGTGGAGGGCCTGCGCATCGTCGGCCAGCTCAAAGGTCCGGTGGACTGGTCGAAATACGTTGACACGGCTTTCCTCCCGCCGGACCTGCAAGCGTCACGATGACAGGCGCTCCGCATGTGGAGATGCGGGCCGTCACCCGGGTCTATCCGGGCGGGTTGCACGCACTCGGCCCGATCGACCTCGACCTGGCGCAAGGCGAGTTTTTCTCCGTCGTGGGCCCGTCCGGCTGTGGCAAGTCCACGCTTCTGGACGTGCTCGCTGGGCTGACTGCACCGAGCGCGGGGACGGTCCGCTTCGAAGGCAAGCCGGTGGCGGGCACGGTTCCAGACGGGGTAGGGGTCGTGTTCCAGGAGGATGCGAGCTTTCCCTGGCTGACCGTCGCCGACAACGTGGCCTTCGGGTTGCGCCGCGCCGGCGTGGACGCCGCCGAAACGCGCCGCCGGGTGGAGTATGCCGTTGGCTTCATGGGCCTGCGCGAGTTCGCCGCCAGCTACCCGGCGCAGCTCTCTGGCGGCATGCGCCAGCGCGTGTGCATCGCCCGCACGCTGGTGATGCAGCCCCGCCTGATCCTGCTGGACGAGCCATTCGGTGCACTCGACCAGCAGACCCGTTTGCTGATGGGTGACGAGTTGTTGCGGCTGTGGCGCGAGACGCGTGCGACCGTGCTGCTGATCACCCACGCCTTGGACGAGGCCGCCTTGCTGTCCGACCGCGTCGGTGTGATGTCCGCCCGGCCGGGCCGTTTCATCGACCTGGTTTCCACCGGCTGGGACGCCGCCCGTGACAGCCGCATCGTCTCCGACCCGGCGTTCGGGGCACTGACGGCGCGGCTTTGGTCTGGCCTAAGGGGCGAGGCCATGCGCTCGATGGGTCGCGCCGCGTGAGAAAGGTGCACCGACATTTCCCTTTCGCCTTCCGGGCAGGACGATTGCAGACGGAAGGCGACGTTCTCGTTCCTCCCCCGTCCTTCACGGGGGAGGTGGCGGCGAAGCCGACGGAGGGGGCGC
>CAXTWC010000151.1:0-14166 GCA_964247805.1 uncultured Acetobacteraceae bacterium
CACCACGTCGAAGCTCTCGAACGGGTGGTGGACGATGATGTCCTTGGCGCGGATCGCGGCGAAGCAGTCGCCGGCGAAGTCGCGGATGCGCTCGGGGAAGCGCGGCGTGTAGGGCGGGAACAGCAGGTCGGGGCGGTCGTCCACGATCAGCTGTTTCAGGTCCACCGGGCCCAGGATGCCGGACTGCACCAGCACCTCGTCGCCGGGGATGTCGTCGTCGTTGACGCTCAGTTCGTCCACGATCAGCGCGCGCAGGTCGGCGGGCATCGCGGCGTCCACCGACAGATGGATCGGCACGCCCCGGCGGCGGCGCTTCAGCGCGGTCTCGTACGAGCGGACGAGGTCCTCCGCCTCCTCCTCGTACTCCACGCCGGTGTCGCGGATCAGGCGGAACATGCCGCGGCCGACGACCTGGTAGCCCGGGAACATCGTGTGCAGGTTCAACGCCACCAGGTCGTCCAGCAGCACGAAGCGGATCGGCGCTTGTTGCGCGCCCTGGGGTGCGGTCCCGGCGGGCAGGCGGATGAAGCGTTCCACCTGGCTCGGCAGCGGGATCAGCCCGCTCATGGTGGTGTTGTCCTCCTCGCGGTGCAGCTTCAGCACCATGACGAGGCCCATGTTGGGGATGAACGGGAACGGGTGCGCCGGGTCGATCGCCAGCGGGGTGAGGACGGGGAACACGCGGTCCATGAACCAGGCGCCCAACCAATCGCGATCGGCGGGGGGCAAGGCGGCCGGGTCGCACACGGCTACGCCGGCTTCCTCCAACAGGCCGCGCAGTTGCAACCATACGGTTTGCTGGGTGGCCATCAGGGCGGCGGCGCGCACCTGGATCTCGGCCAGTTGCTGTGCCGGCGTGCGCCCGTCGGCCGAGAGCGAGACGATGCCGGCCTTCGCCTGGCCAATCAGCCCGGCGACCCGCACGGAATAGAATTCGTCGAGGTTGGACGCGCTGATCGAGACGAAGCGCAGCCGCTCCAGCAGGGGATGGCGGGGATTTTGCGCTTCCTCCACCACGCGGTGATTGAAGTCGAGCCAGGAGAGTTCACGGTTGATGAACCGCTCGGGGCTATCGGCGCCGATCGAGACGGACGATGCAGCGGCCGGTTCGACGAGGGCGAGCTTGTTCATGGCCGGGATTGTTACTGGACGGGGGGATGAGTGTCGAATGACGCCGTGTGACAATAATCTTACGCCCTCTCCCTGTTCTTCTCCCTCTCCCTCGGGGAGAGGGGGCTTGCGCAGGTGCTACCGCGGGGAGCCTGTGGCTAGGCCCCTCACCCCACCCTCTCCCCAAGGGAGAGGGCTTTAAGGCGAGTGGGCTTCGTCAAAGGTCACCCCTGGCCGAGTTCGGCCAGCACGCGCGCGGCCACTGCCTGGGTCACCCGGCGGCCCGCCTCCAAGGCTGCGCGGTCCAGCCTGGCCGCCGCCTCGCGCAACGCCGCTGGCTCCCGGGGCAAGCGCAGCAGGAGCCAGCCCTGAACGGCCGGCGGCACGGCAAGCTGGCGCGCGGCGAGCAGGCTGGCGAACAATGTCTGCAGCAACGCGTCGGTCGGCGCGGCCATCTCCACCGCGGGCACCGCACGCAGGCGGCTCGCCAGGTCGGGCAGCCGGGTCGGCCAGCGCGACGGGGCGGCGCGGCCCGCCAGCAAGACGCGCACACCATCCTCGGCAGCGGCGTTCAGCAAGTGCAACAGCGCGCGTTCGGGCGCGGCCGACGCATCGTCCACCGCGACGCCGCCCTCCGGCAGCACGAGCGGGCTGGTCAGCATCGGGCCGGACACGATGGCGCCGCCGCACGCCGCCACCCACACATGCAGCAAGTGCGTTTTGCCGCACCCGGCGTCGCCCCACACGGCCAGCCGCCCCGCCGGCCAAGGCGCGTCGAGCCAGGCCAGCGCCTCCGCATTGCTGGGATCGGGCAGGAACTCGACGGGGTGGTAGGCGGGCACGTGCGTGAAGGGCAGCGCCAGTTGGCGGATAGCGGTCATGGCATTTAAGTCTGGGGTAGCTCGGGCGGCGGGTCCGAATACAGCGGGCTGGCGAGGTAGCGCCGCAACCAAAACCGCGCCAGCACGCCGATCACCGCCGCCACGGGGACGGCCAGCAGCACGCCCAGGAAGCCGAACACCGCACCGCCGGCGAACAGCGCGAAGATCACCCACACCGCGTGGAGCTCCACCCGGTCGCCCAGGAAGCGGGGGTAGATCACGTAGCCCTCCAGCAACTGCCCGACGATGAACACGGCCACCACCTCCGCCACGCCAGTCCAGGTGGGAAATTGCGCCAGAGCGAGACCGATGGAGGTGACGCCGCCGGTGATGGAGCCGACGTAGGGAATGAACGACAGCACACCGGCAGTCAGGCCGACGATCAGCCCGAGGTCCAGCCCGACTGCCTGCAGTGCCAACGCGTAGAACAGGGCCAGCAGCACGCAGCACAGCGCCTGCCCGCGCAGCCAGGCGGAGAGGATGCGGTCCATCTCCACCGCTTGGGCACGCAGCACGCCGGCATAGCGGCGGGGTAGCCAGCCATCCACCCGGCGCACCATGCCGGGCCAGTCCCGCAGCAGGTAGAACGCGACCACGGGGGTGACCACCAGCAACGACATCACGTTGAACAGGGCGAACCCACCGCCGACAATGCGGGTCAGCGCGCCGGCCAGGAAGCTCAGCATGGCGCCGGCCTGGCCACTCACCAGGTCCCGCAGCTTGCCGTCCACATACTCGGCACCGAGGCGTTCCTGCAGGTGGACGATCACCTGTCCCGCCCATAGCCGCAGGTCGTCTACGTAGGCGGGCACGCGGGAGATCAGGATGCCGATCTGCGCCAGGATCAGCGGATACAACAACAGGGCGAACAGCAGCCCGGCGGCTACCAGGCCCACCACCAGCAGCAACGCCGCCACGCTGCGGCCCATGCCGGCACGGTGCAGCCGGCTGGCCAACGGATCGAGGAAGTAGGCGATGCCCGCCGCCACCACGAACGGCAGCAGGATGGACGCGAACAGCTGCAGCGCCGCCACGATCGCCACTGCCAGCCCGGCGAGCAGGGCCACGCGCTGCGCCTTGGTGGCGTGGCGTGGCGCGGGCGGCGGCACGGGGGGCGGCGGCAAATCCGGCAGGCGGGGAGCGACCCGCGCGATCGGCTGACTCACGGCACGACCGTCCTCAGGTGGTTTGCACCCGGGGGTCGGCTGTGGTTATTCCGTCCTGCCATCATGGCACCGATCATAGCCGATCCGAACGGACGGCTACATTGCGAAAGTGGCGCATGACGACCTATCGCGACGCCGGTGTGGATATCGCCGCCGGGGACGCCCTGGTGGACCGGATCAAGCCCATGGCCGCCAGCACCAACCGCCCCGGCGTGATGGGCGGCCTGGGCGGCTTCGGCGCGCTATTCGACCTGAAGGCAGCCGGGTTCATCGACCCGGTGCTGGTCTCCACCACGGACGGCGTCGGCACCAAGCTCAAAATCGCCATCGACACCGGGCTGCACGATACGGTGGGCATCGACCTCGTCGCCATGTGCGTGAACGACCTGGTGGTGCAGGGCGCCGAGCCGTTGGTGTTCCTGGATTATTTCGCCACCGGAGCGCTGGATGTGACCCAAGCCGCCCGGGTGGTCGCCGGCATCGCGCGCGGCTGCGAGTTGGCCGGCTGCGCCCTGGTTGGCGGTGAGACGGCGGAGATGCCGGGGTTATACCAAGGCGGCGACTACGACCTAGCCGGCTTCGCGGTGGGTGCGGCCGAACGCAACGCGCTGCTGCCTGCGGGTGTGGCGGCGGGACAAACCGTGCTGGGGTTGGCGAGTTCGGGCGTGCATTCCAACGGCTTCTCCCTCGTGCGCCGCATCGTCGGCGAGGGTAACGCTGGCTGGGGCAACCCGGCGCCGTTCGCACCCGGGCAAACCCTGGCCGAGGCGCTGATGGAGCCCACTCGCATCTACGTGAAATCCGTCCTGGCCCTACATCGCGCCGGGTTGCTCCGCGGGGCCGCGCACATCACCGGCGGCGGCCTACCGGGCAACCTGCCCCGCGCACTTCCGCCGGACACGCGCGCCGTGCTGCAAGGCAACAGCTGGCCACGTCCGCCGGTGATGGACTGGCTGGCGCAACGCGGCTCGGTCGCCGCCGACGAGATGCTGCGGGTGTTCAACTGCGGTATCGGCATGGCGCTGGTCGTGGAGGACGCGGCCGCGGCCACAACCCTGCTCGAGGCCGCCGGCGAGACCGTGTTCACCATCGGCCGCATCGAGGCAGCGGCCGGGCCGGCGAGTGTCGTGATCGAGTGACCCGCAAGCGCGTCGCCGTGCTGGCGAGCGGCCGAGGCAGCAACATGGCTGCTCTGCTGGAGGCCGCCGCGGATCCACTGTTTCCAGCCGCCATCGCCTTGGTGCTCTCCAATCGGCCGGACGCGGCGGCGCTCGACCGTGCCCGCGCCACCGGCATCGCCGCACGGGCCATCGACCATCGCCCGTTCGGCCGCGACCGCGAGGCGCACGAGCGCGCCATCGACGCTGCCCTGAGCGAGCACAACATCGATTTGGTGTGCCTGGCCGGCTACATGCGGCTGCTCACCCCCTGGTTGGTGGAGCGCTGGTCCGGGCGGATGCTGAACATCCACCCGTCGCTCCTGCCCGCCTTCCCCGGCCTGCACACGCACGAACGAGCCCTGGCCGCCGGGTGCCGCCTGCATGGCTGCACGGTGCATCTGGTGACGGCGGTGATGGACGAGGGCCCGATCCTGGCCCAAGCCGCGGTCCCGGTGCTGCCGGGGGATACTCCCGACCTGCTGGCGGAGCGGGTGCTGGCGCAGGAGCACCGGCTATATCCAGCGGCGTTGGCCGCGCTGGCTGGTAGCGGTGGCGCTTTAGTGCCGGATGCCGCGGCATCGCTGGTCAACCCCTTGCCACTGCTGCAAGGCACGCCCTAGAACCTTCGGTATCGCTGCGTGTTCAAAGGCTATCGTTCATGACAACCACCGTCACGACCACCACTCCAGCCGGAACCACGACGGTCGCTGAGCCTGGCCCTGCCGTGACCGAAGCCTTCATGGCGGACCGTCAGGCGTTTTGGGGCAGTTTCACCCGCTTCGTGACCATGGGCGCCCTGGCCATCGTGGTCTTGCTGATCCTTCTGGCCTATTTCCTGGGCTAGCAGGCTGGCGGCAGAGCCACTTGGGGATCAATCGTTCCGTGTCTCGTAGGGCGGAAAAGCGCAGCGCCTTCCGCTGGCTCCAGCACGGCGGAAGGCGCTGCGCTTTTCCGCCCTACACTGTCTGCCCCAACTCGTTTGCTTAGTCTCGCGCCAATGCCCTAACGCCGCATCCCAAGATGCATTGCTATCCCCGGTCGCGCATCAATCGCGCCTTGTCCCGCGCCCAGTCCTTCGCGGCTGCCGCCTGCCGCTTGTCCGCCTTTGCCTTGCCCTGACCCAGCCCGAGCAGCACCTTGGCCAACCCGCGATCGTTGAAGTGGATGTCCAGCGGCACGATCGAGTAGCCGTCTTTGCTGATCGCCCCCAGCAGCCCATCGCGCTGCTTCTTCTTCACCAGCAGCTTGCGCGGCGCCCTCGGTTCGAACTTCGAGAGCACTCCGCCCTGGTATTCGGGGATGTAGCAGTTGAACAACCACATCTCCCCGTCCCGCTCGCCGGCCCAGGCCTCGGTGATCGTGGCACGGCCGTGGCGTAGGCTTTTGACCTCCGGCCCTTTCAGCACGATCCCCGCCTCCACCGTCTGCTTGATCGTGTAGTCGAAGCGGGCCTTGCGGTTCTGTGCCGCCAGCCCGTGGCTGATCAGCCCGCCTTTCTTCTTCTCAGCCGTCATCGTGCTAGTTGAGCAACCCCGCATTCGTCAGGGCGGACCGCACCTTCTGCTTCGTGGCGTCCGCGATCGGCGCCAGCGGCAAACGGCAATGGCCGCTGCCATAGCCCAGCAGACTGGCCGCATATTTGACCGGTCCGGGGTTCGACTCGGCGAACATCGCGTCATGCACCGGCAGCAGGCGGCGCTGGATCGCCATCGCCTCTGCCACCCGTCCCTCGGCCCAGGCGGCATGCATGGCGCTACACAGCGCAGGGGCGATGTTCGCCGTGACGCTTATGCAGCCCTGCCCGCCGGCCGCCAGGAACGGCAAGGCGGTATGATCCTCGCCCGAGAGTTGGATGAACGCGTCGCCACACGCCGTCGCGGTGTGCTGCGGCCGGGTCAGGTTCGCCGTTGCATCCTTCACGCCGATGATGTTCCGGTGCTTCGCCAGCCGGGCCATCGTCTCCACGCTCATGTCCACCACCGAACGCGGCGGGATGTTGTAGATGATGACCGGAATGTCCACCGTATCGGCGATGGCGGTGAAATGCAGAAACAGTCCCTCCTGCGTGGGCTTGTTGTAGTACGGCGTCACCACCAGCACCGCATCCGCACCGGCCTTCTTGGCGTCCTGCGCCATGTGGATTGCCTCCGCCGTGCTGTTCGACCCGGCGCCCGCAATCACCGGCACCCGCCCGGCCGCCACCTCGATGGTGATCTCCACGGCGCGGCGGTGCTCCTCGTGGGTTAGCGTCGGGCTCTCACCCGTGGTGCCGACGGGGATCAACCCCTGCGTGCCCTGCGCCACCTGCCAGTCCACCAGGCTGGCGAGTGCTGAGTCGTCCATGCTGCCGTCGGCGCGCATGGGAGTGATGAGGGCGACGAGCGAGCCAGTGAACATTGGCGAGGGATCCGGCCTGGGGGACCCGAACCTAGGCACACGCCGAACCTGCTGCAAGGATCGCGTTCTTTATGCCATTATCAACCGTATGTTGCGGCTCGTCACCCTCCTGGCCCTCGTGCCGGCCGCTTGGCTGGGCCTGAACCAACCGCGGGCACGTGCCGACGAAATCGGCCAGGCCCTGCATGATGCTCGCTGGACCGATGCCGACACCCTGGCCGCACTGTCGCCCGACCCGGTGGCGCGCAAACTGGTGCTGTATTTCCGCCTGCTGACGCCGGGTGCCGCCCACCCGGCCGAGATCGCCGCCTTCATGGCGGACAACCCGCTCTGGCCCAACCAGGGCGTGCTGGTCCGCCGGCTGTCCGAGGCGATGGCGGCCGAGCCGGACGACCACGCCGTGCTGGAGATCTGCGCCCACCAGCCGGTCCGCGAGGTTCCCTCCCTGCTGCGATGCGCCACCGCCGACGCCAATGTCGGGCGCGCCCCGGACGCGGCGGAGGTGGCACGGCAGGCCTGGCTGACAGGCATCACGGACGCTGCCTCGGAGGGCGCCTTCCTGCGGCAATGGGGCAAGGTGTTGACCCCGGCGGACCAGTGGCGCCGCTTCGACCGGCTGGCCTGGGCGGATAACGGCGCCATTGGCGGCACGGCCTTCCGCCAGATCGCCCGGCTCGATCCCTTCCAACGCGCGGCCGCCGAGGCAAGGCTGGCACTAAAGCGGGACGACCCGGCGGCGCGCACGCTGGTTCTGGGCTTGCCCGGCGGTGCCACTGTCGACCCCGCCTTGATGCTCGAGTTGGCGAAGTGGATGCGTCGAGCCAATCAGGACGAGGACGCGCAAAGGCTTTGGCTTGCGCTCGGCCCGGACGCAGAACGCGCCACCACGATCGAGCACCGGCCCGCCTTTTGGGACGAGCGCAACCTGCTCGCCCGCCGCCGGCTGCGCGCTGGGGATGCGGCGGGCGCATACGGCCTGGTGGATGGGGCTGCCAGCTTGGCGCCCGAGCAGGCGATCGACGCCGAGTTCCTCGCCGGGTTCATCGCACTGCGCCGGCTGAACGACACCGACGCGGCGTCCCGCCATTTCCGCACCCTCGCCGGCCTGAGCCATGCGGCCATCACCCAGGGGCGGGCGTATTACTGGCTGGGCCGCACCGCCGACGCCCGCCACGACCCGGCTGGCGCGCGCGATGCCTATGCCCAGGCCGCCGCATGGCCCACCACCTTCTACGGCCAGCTCGCGGCCCGCGCGTTGGGCGAGGATGACGCCACGCTCGCCGCCCGCATCCGTGCCGCGCGTGACCCGGGGTGGACGCCCACCCGTGCGCTCGACTTCGCCGGCAGTGAGAATGCCCGCGCCGCTGCCCTGCTGGTGGCCTGGGGCGAACCGCGCCGCGCCCGCGCCTTCGTGCTGCGGTTGGATGAGTTGGCGACCGACGGCACCGACCGCACTCTGGCCGCCCGTCTGTCCGTAGGCTTTGGCCTGCCCGACCTGGCCGTCGCCATTGCCCGTCGCGCCGGGAGGGATGGTGTGATGCTGACCGAAGCCGGATGGCCGATCGCCGTGGCGCCACCCGCCGGTCCGGTGGAACCCGCCTTGGCGCTGGGCCTGATCCGGCAGGAGAGCAATTTCAACACCGAAGCGCTGAGCCCGGTCGGCGCTCGCGGGCTGATGCAGTTGATGCCCGCCACAGCCCAGGCGGTGGCGCACCGGTTGGGGGATGGCACGGTCAACCTGACCGCCCTGTCCACCGACCCGGCGTACAACATGCGGTTGGGCACGGCATATCTCGGCGGGCTGCTGGACCAGTTTGGCGGGTCGATGCCCTACGCGGTGGCGAGCTATAACGCCGGGCCATCGCGGGTGGCGGATTGGCTGGCCGCCAACGGCAATCCGGTGGCGGGCGGTGGCGTGGACATGGTCGACTGGATCGAGCTGATCCCGTTCACCGAGACGCGAAACTACGTGCAGCGCGTGGTGGAGAACGTGGTGGTGTATCGCGCCCTGGCCGGCACGGTCCTGCCGCATCCGCTCGCACGCTGGCTGGGATGACGCTGGCACGGCTGACGGCCAGTTTCGGCGGGATCGGCTTCCTGCCGCGGGCACCGGGCACCTGGGGATCGGCAGCGGCGGCGTTGGTGGGCACGGCGATCCTGGCTGCTGGCGGGCAACGCGTGCTCGTAGCCGCAGCCGTGCTCGCGATCCTCGCCGGCCTCTGGGCGATCCCGCGGGCTGGCGGGGACGCGGACCCCGGCTGGGTGGTGATCGACGAGGTTGCCGGGATGTGGCTGGCCATGCTGCCCCTCGCCCAACCATCGCCTTTGGGCATTTTGGCAGCCTTTGCGCTGTTCCGCCTGTTCGACATCACCAAGCCCGGCCCGATCGGGACCCTGGACCGCATCCCCGGCCGGATCGGGGTGATGAGCGATGACGTCGCCGCCGGCCTGGTCGCCGCGGTCGTGCTATGGCTGTTGCAGCGGGCATTCGCCTGGGGGAGCGTGTGATGCTGGACGAAACGATCCTGGCCCAAGCCGCCGAACTGCTGGCCCAGTTCCGCGCCCGGGGTTGGCACATCGCCACGGCCGAAAGCTGCACCGGCGGCCTGATCGCGGCAGCGCTGACCCATGTGCCCGGATCCTCGGACGTCGTGGACCGCGGGTTTGTCACCTATTCGAACGAGGCGAAGACGGAGATGCTGGGCGTCGACCCGGCACTGATCGCCGCCCACGGCGCCGTCAGCCAGCCCGTCGCTGCTGCCATGGCAGAAGGCGCGTTGGCCCGCTCGATGGCGGACGTCACCGTCGCCGTCACAGGCGTGGCCGGCCCCGGCGGCGGTAGCGCGGAGAAGCCGGTGGGAACCGTCTGGTTCGGCTGGGCGCAGCGCGGCCAGGCGGCACAGACGGAGCGGCACGTGTTGCCGGGTGATCGCGCGGCGGTGCGGGCTGCGACCGTCATACAGGCGTTTCACCTGCTATCCCGGGCCGAAAAACTGACCTCGTAGGGTGGGATGCGCTTTGGAACCCCACCACAACCGGATGAAGGTGCGTTGCCAAGGCGCAACGCACCCTACGGATTGCATTAGACCACGCTGACTGTTGCGTGTTTTTCAGGCAGTTGCATCTTAGTGCATCATGGGCGGTGCTGGTTGCCAGAATTCCAGGCAACCTGTCTAATGCCCGGATGAGTGAGAGCGGGATAGTTCGGCAAACCCTCAAGCTGCGCCTGGACGACGTGTCCATGCGGTTCCGCACCGGGCGGACCGAGCACGAGGCACTGGCACCGACCTCATTGTCCGTCGAACGCGGTCAATTCGTAAGCCTGATCGGACCATCCGGCTGCGGCAAAAGCACCCTGTTCAACATCATCGCCGGCTTGCTGAAACCGTCGAGCGGGACCGTGCGGATCGATGGCGACGACACCACGGGGCTGGTTGGCGGCGTCGGCTACATGCTGCAGAAGGACCTGCTGCTAGCCTGGCGCAACGTGCTCGACAACGTGGCGCTCGGGATGGAAATCCGCGGCACTCCGCTCTCGGTCGCGCGCCGAAAGGCCCTGCCCTACCTCGATCGATACGGGCTCGGCGGGTTCGAAAAGCACTATCCAAGTGCCTTGTCCGGCGGCATGCGCCAACGCGCCGCCTTGTTGCGGACCCTGCTGATCGACACCGACATCATCCTGCTGGACGAACCGTTCGGCGCACTCGATGCCCAGACCAAGCAGCGCATGCAGGAGTGGCTGCTGACGCTGTGGGCGGATTTCGGCAAGAGCATCGTGTTCATCACCCACGACGTGGAAGAAGCCGTGTTCCTGTCCGACGAGATCTACGTCATGGCCGCCAAGCCAGGCCGCATCGTGGAGCGCATCCCCGTCCCGCTGGAGCGCCCCCGGCCCCGCTCAATCCTGACCAGCCCCGCCTTCACCGAGCTACGGCAGCATTGCCTGGGGTTGCTCTCGGCCGAGCCGGCGCCCAGCCAGGCCGCAGCCTGAGCATGTCGGACCGCATGCAGGACACGGTCGTGTTTGCCGCGGCAGCCGCACCGAAAACCCGTTCGGCACACACCAAGCTTCGCAGGCTTCCCACGCAAATCGCCTGGCCGGTCTGGCAGATCGTCACCGTGCAGGTTGCCATCTTCGTCGTGCTGGTCGGTGCCTGGGAGGCTGGCGCGCGAATCGGTCTGGTCAACGCGTTCTTCTGGTCGCGGCCCAGCGACATCGCCGCCACCCTGGTGACGTTCTTCACCGCGGGCACCGCCTTCATCGACATCGCCAGTACGTTCGAGGCGACGATCATCGGCTTCTTCATCGGCACCGCACTCGGCTCGACCCTCGGCCTGTCGTTCTGGTGGTCGCGCAACTACGCCGCAGTGCTGCAGCCCTACGTCATCGTGTTCGAGAGCGTGCCCAAGCTCGCGTTGGCGCCGTTGGTGATCCTGGTGTTCGGCATGGGGCTCGCCTCCAAAGTGGCGATCGCGACGGCGTTGACCTTGGTCGTGTCGACGCTCACCGCCTACGCCGGCGTCAAGGCGGTCGATCCGGACAGCGAGCGGCTGTTCTACTCGCTGGGAGCCAGCCGGCGGCAGGCGTTCACCAAGCTGGTCGTGCCGCATTGCCTGCCGTGGATCATCTCCATCCTGCGCGTCAACATCGGCCTGGCTCTGACCGGCAGCGTGGTGGGAGAGTTCATCGCCTCCGAGCACGGGCTTGGCCGCACGATCTTCTACGCCGGGTCGACGTACGACATCGCCCTGGTCTGGTCGGCCGTGCTCGTTCTGGCCGCGCTGTCCGTGCTGATGTTTGCCGCCGTATCCGTGCTGGAGCGGTGGTTACGCAAGGGCGTGGTGCATTGAGCCCACCGCTGAAGGAATTGCCATCCATGTTGTCTCGCCGCCACCTTCTTGCCGGAGTCGCCGGCGCTTCGGCCTATGGCGCCTCGCTGCGGCCGTCGCGGGCGCAGGCCAAGAAGCGCCTGGTGATCGCGGAACCGGTGCATGGCGTCGGCTACCTCCCGCTGTATGTCGCCAACGCCAAGGGGTATTTCGCGGAGCACGGCATCGACCTCCACGTGCTGACGGTCGAGAGCGGCTCCGGCCATATCAATGCCGTGCTGTCGGGCCAGGCGTTCGCCTTCATCGGCGGCCCGGAGCACGACGCTTTCGCCAAGCTGCGCGGGGCGGAGTTGCGATCGGTGGCCAACATCGTCGATCGCGGCAACGTCTATCTGGTGGCGCCGAAAGGCACCCAGTACGACCCGAACGACATGGCGACGGTGCTGAAGGGCAAAACCGTCGTGACCGGCGCGTATGGCGGCACGCCGAATTCGATCATCCGCTATTTGGTGCAGAAGGCCGGGCTCACGCTCGACCGCGACGTCAAGCTGGTGGAGACGACGGTCGCCGGTGCACTGGCGGTGATGAAGGCGGGCCAGGCGCAGATCGCGGTGACGTCGGAACCGCAGCTGACGCAGGGTATCCGGCAGGACATCTGGGGCGAGCCGTTCTACAGCGTGCCCAAGCAGCTCGGACCGTACGCGTATTCCACCATCAACGTGCAGCAGGACTCGATCGCCAAGGACCCGGCGACCGTGGAGCTTTTCGTGCGCAACTTGATCCGTGGCCTGCAATTCACCCACGACCATCCGGACGAGGCGGCGGCGATCGCCCGTCAGGAATTCCCGACCATGCCGCAGGACGACATGAAGGCGACGCTGGACCGCTCCTTCGCCGACGGTCTGTGGAGCACGACCGGGCTGGTCAGCGAGCAGGGTTGGACCACGGCAAAGGACGTGGTGATGGCCGCGGGGCTGCTGAAGCAGGACGTGGCGTACGACGCCATCATCGACATGAGCTTCGTCAAGCGGGTGACCGCGGGCTGACTTCAACCACAAAGGAGAGCGGATATGGCCGAACGCATATGGGACAAGTTTCTGACCGAGCGGGACAAGGCGGTGTTCGCCCAGGCCGGCTACGGCGCGCGCGGCGGGTATGGCAAGCGGCCCGCGCTGGTGGTGGTGGACGTGAGTTGGGCATTCTGCGGCGACACGCCGGAGCCGATCCTGCAATCCATCAAGCGTTGGCGGAACAGCTGCGGCGAGGATGCCTGGGAGTCGGTCGGCTACATCAAGACGCTGGTGCTTAAGGCGCGGGAAAAGGGCTTGCCGGTGATCTACACGACAGGCGTGCGGCGCGAGGACAACTGGGACAGCGGCAGCTGGGGCTGGAAGAACAGCCGCAACGGCGAGGACCGCTCGATCATCTCGCACAACGATCTGGACGGGAACGAAATCGTCGCGGACATCGCACCCGGCCCGCAGGACATCGTCGTGTACAAGCAGAAGCCGTCGGGCTTCTTCGGCACCAACCTCGCGTCGTACCTGACTCTGCTCGGCTGCGACAGCATCGTGGTGGTGGGAACGACCACCTCCGGCTGCGTGCGCGGCACGGTGATCGATGCGTTCAGCCTGAACTATCGTGTGGCCGTGGCGGAGGAGGGCTGCTTCGACCGCAGCCAGGCCAGCCACGCGATCAACCTGTGCGACATGAATGCGAAGTATGCGGACGTGGTGCCGACCGATGACGTGCTGGCGTTCTTCGACACGCTGCAAACGGGCATGTTCGACCTGCCGAAAGGCTCGTCCGTCGCGGCCCCCGTGCTGACGCCGAACCGGCTAGCGGCGGAGTAAATCGCCTAACGCTTCTCCTTCTCCTCTCGGGAGAGGGTCGGGGTGAAGGGCGGGCACGCGCCAACCAGTTTGCGTGTGGCCACCCCTCCCCCAACCCCTCCCGCAAGGGGAGGGGGATATTTTCTGCCGGACCGCGTTAAGCCGAAAGCTGCTCCGGTGCCGTGCGCACCCGCTTCACCACCAGCTTGTTCAACGCATGCACATACGCCCGGGCCGCCGATACGATCGTGTCGGTATCCGCCCCTTGCCCGTCCACCATCTTGCCGCCTTCCTCGAGCCGCACCGTGGTCCGGGCCTGGGCGTCCGAGCCCTCCGTCACCGCGCCCACCGAATACAGCACCAGCGAGCCCTCATGCGGGAAGATCTCGCGCAACGCATTGAACGTCGCATCCACCGGGCCAAGGCCGGTCGCCGTGGCCTTTTGCACCACGCCGTCCACCTCAAGCTCCAATTCCGACTTGGCCGGCCCGTGCGACCCGGCCTGCACGGACAACGAGACAAAGCGCAGTCGGGCATGATCCCGCACCACTTCGTCATCGACGAGGGCAACAAGATCATCGTCGTAAACGACCTTCTTGCGATCGGCGAGATCCTTGAAGCGCCGGAACGCCTCGTTCAGACGGTTCTCACCCAGATCGCCGTAGCCTAGGGAGTTCAGCTTGTCGCGGAAGGCTGCGCGGCCGGAATGCTTGCCCATCACCAGGCTCGACTTGGTCCAGCCCACGCTCTCCGGCGTCATGATCTCGTAGGTGGCGGCGTTCTTCAGCAC
>CAXTWC010000152.1:0-14105 GCA_964247805.1 uncultured Acetobacteraceae bacterium
CGGACCCGGCGTCCAACACGCTGTCGTGGCGGTGGGTGGCGGGTTTGCAGACGCCTGGAAAAACCTACCTGGCGACGGCAGACAACATCGCCCGCTACACCGCAGGGCGCTACCGGCCGCAGGGCCTGGCACGCCGGGCGGAGGCACTGACCGAGCCGGCTCTGCCCACAGCGCGCATATTGCCGCCGCTGCCAGACGGCCGGGGCAAGCCGTCGCTGCTGTTGGTGACACCGGAGGACCTCTGCCCGGAGAGGATGTGGATCGGCAGTGACGTTCGCGCTGGGCTAGCGGTGCGAGGCGTGCCGGGTTGGCCGTGGGGCGATGCGGCGGGGGCGTTCGTGAAGGGCGCGGTGGCGGATGCGGCGGGCCGGGTCGAAGCGGCGCTGGGCTGCCCCGTGGCCGTGGCCGACGGGTTGGAGGTTGGCCCGGTGGTCGAGGCGGCGAGCGCTGCGGGAGCGGAAGCCGTGGTGACGGCCTACGCGTCGGTCGGACCAGTCGCGGACGCGCTCGACGCGCTCGGCGGTTCGTTGGCAGCGGCCGGGCTTCCGTTGGTCCGCGTGCGGCGGAATTGGGACGAGCGGCTTTGGCCGTTTGCCACCAAAGGGTTTTTCGCGTTCAGGGAGCACCTGCCAGCGCAAATGCCGTAGCGCGTCGACCAAGATATCGTATTAGGGCGCGGCCTGCCGTTGAATGGCGACGGCTTGGGCCAGCACCGCCTGGCCGAGGCGTTCCATCTCTGTCATGGCCGGTCCACCATCGCTTGGCGATTCGGCGCATCAAGCGGCGATCGTAAACCAGTGCGGGTGATCTGCAGCACCAGCACGGCCACGCCGCCAGCGAGCGCCGCCGCCGCCATCAGGAACAAGCCGCCGGTGAAGCTTCCAGTGTAATCCTTGATCAGCCCAACGGCGAACGGGGCCGCAAACCCGGCAAGGTTGGCCAGGGCGTTGATCGCTGCAATGCCCGCCGCCGCTGCCCGACCCGAGAGGAAGAGCGGCGGCAATGTCCAGAACACGGGGTAGAGCGAGAAAGTCCCAAGCGCGCTCACTGAGAAGGCCGCGATCTTCCAAGGCAGGGAGGGCAGTAGGGCGGCCCCCACCAAGCCCAATGCGGCGAGGAACAAGGGCGTCGCGGCGTGGCTCATCCGCTCCTGCCGCCGATCTGAACGCCTTCCCCACCAGACCATGCCGATCGTACCGACGAGATAGGGGATCGTCGTCACCAAAGTCGTCTGGCCCAGCGAGAGGCTGAATCCGTGCACGATCGTGGGCAGGAAGAACGCGACCCCGAATGTCGAAGCCACCGCTCCGGCATAGACCAGGGACAGGCTGAGGATGCGCGGGTCTGTTAGGGTGGCTATGATGCCGAGATGCCCTCGCTGCCCTTTGCTCGCAAGTTCAATGGCAAGTTCACCCTGTAGCCAGGATTTCTCGGCCGCAGTCAGCCAGGCGGCGTCCCCGGGGCGGTTGCACAGGCATTTTGCCACCACCGCAGACATGATCAGGGCCGGAACTGCCTCTCCTAGGTAAAGCCACTTCCATCCCTCGAGGCCGAGAACGCCGTCGAAATGGAAGAATAGCCCACTAACCGGCGCGCCGATGACGAAGGAGAGCGGGACGGCGACGATGAAGTAGCCCATCGCCCGGGCGCGATAGGCCGCGGGAAACCAGCCTGTCATGTAGAAGATGATGCCGGGGAAGAAACCAGCCTCGGCAGCACCGACAAGGAACCGTACGACGTCGAAGCTCAACGGTCCGCGGACAAAGGCCATGGCACCCGAGGCGAGCGCGAAGGTCACCATGATCCGTGCGATCCAAAGCCGCGCGCCCACCCGCATCAGCATGACGTTCGAGGGTACTTCGAATATGAAATACGCCACGAAGAACAGACCGGCGCCGAAACCGAAGGCGCTGGCGGACAGATGGAGATCCCTGTTCATGGTCAAGGCCGCGAACCCAACATTCACCTTGTCCACGAAGGCGAAGAAGTAGCTGACCACAAGCAGGGGGATCAGGCGCAGCGTTACCTTAGTCATGCAGCTGCGTTCGATGTCGGCACTCACGAAATATGTTCCTCCACGGTTTATCGTATCGGGCAGCACTTGGCCGCGAAGGCACGCCTATGTCGATACTGAGCCCGTGGATGAGGGCAGCCGGCCGCTGGATACCAACGGCCCTTCAACCCGCCGGTCGGATGAAATGGGACGAGAGCGGCCCGTCCGCAATGGAACTTCGAATGCGGGTAAATGGACGCTCCCCAGGCGGTGATTTCGGCCGCTATTGCCCTTAGTCCGACACGACACCCAAACGAGAAAACGCTGCAAGCGGACATCGCAACGGCCACATAATACCTAACTGTCAACCTGAATTATCGAGCCATGCTTATCGATGAGCGTAGCGCTCGCCGGGTTCAGCCCGATCAGTTCTACACGCGTCCCATGTCGGCGCATCTTGGTGATCACGCCTTCCAGGGCGCCGACTGAAGTCACGTCCCAAAGATGGGCGCTACTGAGGTCGATATGCACATTGGCCGCTGTATCCCGCAGGTCGAAGCTGTCAGCGAACATGTCGGCGCTGGCGAAAAATACCTGCCCGCTTACGGCATACGTACGGGTGTCCGTGGTCTCGTCATAGGTGACCGTCACCGCCATCAGGCGCATCACCTTGAAGGCGAAGAAGACGCCGCTCAGCAGCACACCGACCACGACACCCGCTGCCAGGTCGCTGGTCGCGACTGTCACCGCGACAGTTGCCAACATCACTACGCTAGAGACTTTGGGATGGTGGACCAAGTCGCGCAATGACGTCCAGGAAAAGGTGCTGATCGAGACCATGATCATGATGGCGACGAGGGCGGCTACCGGAACCCGAGCCACCCACGGGCGGAGTGCTACCATGAGAATGAGCAGGAACATCCCCGCAACGAGCGTCGACAGCCTGCCGCGGCCGCCGTAGCGGATGTTGCCGACCGTCTGGCCGATCATTCCGCATCCCGCGATGCCGCCGAACAGCCCGGCGGCGACGTTGGCCAGCCCGAGTCCGGTGCATTCCCGAGCCTTTGAACTAGTGGTTTGCGTAAGGTCGTCCACCACGGTCGCTGTCATCATGGATTCGAGCAGACCCACAACCGCCATGGCCAAGGCGTAGGGGGCCACGATGCAAAGCGTGTCCCAAGTCAGCTTCACGTGCGGCAGGACCAGGCTGGGCAGCGATGACGGCAGCTTTCCAAGATCCGCCACGGTGTGCAGAGGCATTGGAACGAGAAAGCTGATCGCCGTGAGAACGACGATGCAGATGAGCGGCGAGGGAATGGCCGTGGTTACGCGGGGCAGGAGGTAAATGATGGCGAGGCCTACCGCGATCATCGCATAGGTGTGCCAACTTACCCCAAGCACTTGGGGCACCTGGGCCGAGAAGATGAGGATCGCTAGGGCGTTGACGAAGCCCGTTCTGACTGAACGGGAGACAAACCGCATCAGTACGTCCAGCCGAAGGAGGCCGAATACGATTTGGAACGTCCCTGCCAGAAGGGTGGCGGCCAGCAGGTAGTCCAGCCCGTGAGCCCGGACGAGCACGGCGGCTACCAGGGCGACGGACCCTGCGGCACCGGAAATCATTGCGGGACGGCCGCCCGTGAAGGCAACGACGATGCCGATCACGAAGGAGGCGAAGAGACCGACCTCGGGGTCAACGCCCGCCACGAAGGAGAAGGCGATGACCTCCGGGATGAGGGCGAAGGTCCCAACCATCCCGGCGAGCACCTCGCGCCGAAGACCGCCGAGGCCGGTGAACCACTCGGAGCGGTAGCGAGATATGGATTTTATGTTCATAGTAGGGGTCCGCAGTAAGCGCACGAGGTCAGCGTCGGCTCTGCGATGCTCGGTATCGTGTCGAATGCGTTGTCCGGCGGATTGGCGGCCGGAAGAGCCACCCGGGTTTACACCGGGTCCAAGACGAATGGCTGAAGCCTAACTGGCATTTTGCCGCAGTTCAACAATCGTGACACTCAGCCGATTGATGAACTTTTCAGGGGTGCCACTCAACCCGGCCCGCAGCGCCGCGACCGCTTCTCCCGCCTGCCGGATCTCCCGTATCGCAGCGCGCGCGTGCGTGACGGACGCCTCGCCCTCGGCGCCCTGCCGCGCGCGTGCGGGTGAATAGGTCCCCGCCGGCTAGCAGCTCAAGTTGGTGCAGTAGCTTCGAGCACGCGGGTTGAGTCATGTGCAGTGCCTCCGCCGCGCGTAGCATCGACCCGTGCGCCGCCAAGCTTCCACCAACAGCAAGTGCTGCGTTCGTATTCGGCCGAGCCGCGGCGTTATTACCAGCTGACCGATGCGGAGCTGAACCAAGTGACACCCGCGCAACTTGCTATCGACGGCAAGGTCAAACACAGCAAGATCCCGGATCCGCGTCTCTCGCTGAAGATTGAGGCGGATAGACCAGACCTGCTTGGGTTTCAGCGGTGGTTTAGGCCCGACAAAGCTCCCTTGTTCCACGCCACCACGGGGCGATCGGTTGACGACGGACTTCCTGACGGTGTGCGCTCCACGACACGTCTCCTGAGCCGCGGGATGGCGGCGATTACGATGTGGGGACTGGTAATTGAGACTGCTGGGCCGGGTGCGGACTGTCCGGGGTGTAGTGGGTCGGAGCAAGAAACGGAGGTTCGATAGCACCCGTCCCGCGCTTCTCGGGTGTCTTCGAGCAGGAGTTCAACATCCTGCCGGTCGTCTACCAGCTTCGAGGTCAGAAAGGCTCGAAAAGACCGTTGGCCCGCTTTCGGCGTTCCTGGACAAAGGCTTCGTCCGCATGCGTCGCCGCAAAATCGTCCAGCCAAGCCGTCGCCTTTTTCGCCTCTGCCACATTGCCCGCTTTTTTCAGACATTGGACGAGGTTGAAGGCGATGCGGGACAGCTCCTCGCGCACTCTCGGATCTTTCGACGACCGATCCGCGACGGCAGCGATCTCGTTCCTCAGCCGGGCAATGGGCTTCACCTCATGCAGATTCACATAAGCCGCCGACAACGCAGCCGCCCCGCGCGCGAGGAAGAGGCACGCATCGGAGCCGGGCGGCGCCTCTTGCCCGACGCGCTGGAGTTCCAGATAGATCGCCTCCGCCTTGTCGAGTTGCGACCTGACCGTCTGCTCGAGCAGCAGGGCGGCGGGCATCCAGATTCGGTGGAACAAGATGGCAGGCCGCGCATAGCCGAGGATCATATGGAAGGCGGCGATGGCGAAGATGTCGGCGAGCTCGTCATACCCCTGATCGCCCGTAATACTCGGCGATATCTGGTCGAAAATCTGCTGCGCCTGAGCAAGGCGGTTGACCGACGGCAGAAAGGTGAACGGCGCCGGGCTGAGCGGGCCCGCCATCTCGCGTTCGTCCAAGACGATGAGGTCCACGATGTCACCCGTCAGCGCACGTGCCTTGAGCCGGCGTGCGCGCAAGGGATCGGGATGTCTTGCGATCAGCGCGTCGAGCTTTGCCCGGCACGCCCGGGCCGCTTCGTGAAGATCCGCTCGGCCGCAGACCGCGCCGACATTGAGCGTGAGCCGGGCCAGAAGCTCGAGCTCTTCGGCGTCGTCCGGCCAGAGCGCCGCCACCTGCTCGACCTCGGTCAACAGCCATTCGCCGAGTGCCACATAGCGGGCCGGCATGTGACGGGTGATGTCGACGATGGCGGAACTCCAGAAACGAACCGCGCGATCGTGCCCGGCAGGCGCGCGCATCAGGCGCGGAAGACCAGGGTGTTCGGGGTAGTCGATCAGGGCGCGGATCATGAAGCCGGCGACGGCGTCCGCGTCGATCGCCCAGGCGAGCGGCATCGGCTCGACGGCGTCCTCATCGGGCAGGTCCTGCAGCCAGTCGAGCACGAACAACTCGCCGACGACGTTCGGCTTGAGGTAGCCCAGCTTACCCGTCTCCATCTGGCCGGTGAGCTGGCGGTAGCGGGACGTCTTGAACTGCCCGAGCGCGCGGTCCAGCCAGGGTCCGCGGCCTTGCAGCTGCGGCCGAGCCGCACCGCTGAGGATGGTCGACATCGCGAGCAGCGTGACGTCCTCCTCGGTGCACCCCGCCGGCTCCCATCGGGCCAGTCGCTCGCGGCGCACGATCTCGCGGACCGCCGCGACCCGGTCGTCGGCGTAGGCCGGCGTCACGGCCAGCAGGATGGCGAAGAGCGCCCGCCGCTCCGGATCGAAGGTGGCAAGCTTGGCAAGCGTCGCGTCGCGCCGGCTCTCGGACCCATCGGTCACTGCGGCCCCCGCCAGGATGCGGCCGAGATCCGCATCGGCCAGCGGACCGAGCGTCAGATCGGGGCCGTCGCGGCCCGGGTACCGCGCGCTGAGCACGGCGCTGCGATCCGTCGTGCCGCGGCCGGCGAAGGCGTCGAACCATTCACCGCGCTGACGCTCGATCAGGAGCAGACGGAGCGGAAATTCCGGCCGGTATTGCTTGGCGAGGAGGACCCGGACGAGGTTGCCCGCAGTCTCGCCAAACGGACCGGCATAGTCGATCACGAGCAGGGTTGGCCGGTTCGGCCGCCATTGCCGCCAGAAGCGCAGATCGGCGAGCTGGCTTTTCTCCACGAAGCCCGCCCGCCACGCCGGCGCCGCGGCAAGGCAGAGCTCCAGCGCGAGCCGGCTCTTCCCGGCACCGCCCGGTCCGGTCATCAGCCGCCAGGCAAACGGCGCGGGATGGTCGAGGAAACCGTCGAGGTCCGCCATTTCGGTGTTACGGCCGGTGAAACCGACCTTGCGGGCCGCGAAATCGAGCGGGTTCGAGCCGCTCTCCGCGAAGCGCTGCAACGTGGGCTGTAGCCCGGGCGAGGACGGATCGATGAAGCCCTGCCGCTCCTCAAGCACCTGGGCCCAGGTGGCGACATCCGTGCGCGTGGCCGCGCCGAGCTCGGGCAGATTTTCCAGGATCGTCTCGGTCGGGACGGCCCAGCCACCGGCCACGTTGCCCTTGCCCCGCGACTCGATGACCATGCCCATCACGTGTCCGGTATGCAGGTTCAGCAGCGGGCTGCCGCTGAAGCCGCCCACGACGTTGTTGCCCTTGAACTGCAGGCGCCTCTGCGTGATGGCGTCCGAACTACCATCATAGACGACCGAAAGGCTTGCCACCTCCCGCAGCGACTTGTCGAAGACCGGGAAACCGACCACGAACAGCCGCTCTTCCTCGGCGAGTTCCGCGTCAGCCATCGCCAGGATCACGGCCGTTTCTTTGGCGCCATCGAGGTTGAGCAGCGCGAGGTCGTGCTCGCTCACGAGGTGTTCCAGCCGGGCCGTTCGGGCCGTCCCGTCGGCCGAGATTACCGTGACCCCCGCGCCTGGCGCCACCTGGCGGTCGAGAACGTGGGCGCAGGTCAGGATATGGGTGGGGCCGACGAAGAACCCGGTGCCGTTGTCGTTGATCGAGACGCAGCACCGGCCGAGCATCGCGTGCAGCGGGTCGGCCATAACGATCCGCGCCCTACGGCTTGGCGGCCGGGTGGGCGGCGCTCCACTCCAGCGCGATCTTCAGATTGGCCTTGCCGGAGCCCTTGACGATCAGCGCCGTCAGCTGCCCGGACTCGATGCCGAGCTCGATCCCGAATTCGGCCGTCGCCTTGGTCGGCGCAACCTTGGCCAGAACGTCGCCCACGACCCGCGCCACGGTTTCGATCGCTTCCTTGAGTTGAGCCTCCGAGAAGCCGGACCCCAGCACCGAAACCTGCTCACGGGCGTCGGCCGTCTCTCGCGCTTCGACCTCGATTCTGAACAGCTGCTTGCCATCGCTCCCGACGATCGGAAACGATGTCGTGGTCTCGTCGCCCATGGTGTTGTCTCTCCCAGGCAGCCCGCGTCACTATCATAACGGGGCCGTGCCGTTCGACAACCGCATTCGGACGCACGTGCCGCTTAATACCGGCCGGCACCTCCGGGATCGCCAAGACTCCTGCGGCATTTCGTCGTGGAGGAGTTATAGACGACAGGATTGGAAGCCGCCGCCATCACCGGCGCCCAAACCTCCGATCAGCGGCCGAGCGGCTGAAGGGCCCGTTCGCCTCAACCGCAGAATCGCGGCAAGAGAGCGGGCAGCAGACCTCATGGTTGCGAGCCAGCCATGATGCTGCAGGTAATCGTCATCGCCAACGATCGCCTCCTCCTCGCAGTTCCGCTGAACGGTTAACAGTGTAATGATCGGGCAGGGGGAGATCAGTCCATGGCGTTGCGATTCGAGGGGTTCTCGGCGGCCGACCTGAAGGTGGCGCGCGCCATACTGCTCGATGCGCGCAATGTGCTCGACAAGGCGCAGAAGGGCGTTCGCGACGACGACACGAAGTGCAAGGCCGCGATCGCGACGTGGTTTGGCGCGCTCACCGCGGCCCAGAGGACGGATCTTTCGACCGGGCTGCACGGGATGTATCGTGCGTGGACCCGGCCGAGCTTCAAGATCGCCTACAGCACGGCAGGCAGCCCCGGCGAGAACGCCCGGGTGCAGCACTTCAAGAAGTCCGACGGCGACGTCCAGCTGAACACGTTCACCGAGTCTCTGGCTGGGACGGTCCACGAGATGACATTGTTCCCGCCCATGTTCACCGGCAAGTCGCGGGCCAAGAAGGGCGAGCAGTCGCAGGTCCAGGTGATCCTCCATGAACTGTCCCACTACGGCGCGGGCACGATCGACGTGACGTACGTGGATGGTGGGGCGACCCACACTTGCTATCTCACGACGGGGGCCGCGAAGGCCAAGACGTTGGGCAAGGCGTTCGAGAATGCGGAGAACTGGGGATTCTTCCTCATGGAGTTCTACAACCTCATCACCCCGCATTGACCGGGATTGACCTGGACTTACACGACCTGCCCGGCGGCGACGGCTGGCTGACCAAGAAGAACCCTTCCCCCGCATTGGCCACTCGACCCTGCTTGACACCATGGCCGCAGGCGGGGTCCGGGGAATGGAGAACGTGTTGCGGTTTCTGACGCGTGGGGCGGCGTCCTGTTCACGGTCACGGCGGACTTCGATAATCGTATCTCACGGGACCTTGTTGCGTGTTTCGCCGCGGGATCGGCATCTCGCCCGTGTTCTCAGCAAGGTCCGATGCTGAACGCTTCGTGTTCCCGCCAGATCGGCACTAATGCTTCAGCGCCGAGATCCGTTTTTCGCTTGCGCCATGCCCCGGCCGTGCTCTCGGGGCGGACGACCGCGTAGCGGGGCTCCCGGTGGCTGCACGCTGGCCAGCAAGCCGCGGATGAGGCGGATTGGCTGTTCTCAGTGTCCGCTCAAAGGCCAGAAATACGCAATCAGGGGCACCCCGGCCAGGATCACGACCAGCGATAACGGCGCCCCCAACCGCGCATAATCGCCGAAGCGATACCCGCCCGGCCCCATGACCAGCGTGTTGCACTGGTGCCCGATCGGGGTGAGGAAGTCGCACCCGGCGCCCAGCGCCACCGCCATCAGGAACGAGTCCGAGTTCAGCCCCAACTGCTTCGCCAGGCTGAACGCGATCGGCCCCATGATCAGCACGGTAGGCGCGTTGTGCAGGAACGGGGTGACTGCCATGGTCAACACCAGCACCACCGCGAGCGCCCCGATGCCGGGGAAACCCTGCACCGCATGCGTCATCCACCCGGCAATCAAGGCCGTCCCGCCCGTGTCGCGGACAGCGTGGCTGATCGGGATCAACGCCCCCAGCAGGATCAGCACGTGCCACTCCACCGTCGCATACGCCTCGTGCATCGTCATCACGCGCATCAGCAGCAACACCACCGCCGCCCCGAAGAACGCCACCGCCACCGGCGCCAGATGCAACGCCACCATCCCCATCGCCACCACCAGCACCAAGGCAGGCAGCAGGCTGCGATTGCTGCGGCCGAGCGTGATCGTGCGCTCGGCGAGCGGCAGGATATGCAGTTCGCCCAGTATGTCCGGCAGCTTGGGTGAGGCGCTGCGGATGACGATCACGTCGCCCGCCCGCAGCCGCACGGTGCCGAGCCGCTGGGCGATGCGCTGCCCGCTGCGGCTGACCGCGAGCACGCCCATGGCGAAGCGTTCCTCCAGTCGGGCATGCGCCAGCGTCTGCCCGACGAGCGGACTGTCGGCCGTCACCACGCCCTCCACCACCGAGGCAGCGCCGCTGCCACCGCCGGCCAGGCTCAGCCGGGCCCGGTTGACCACCCGTTCCAGCGCCTCCGGCTCACCCCGCAGCAGCAGCAGGTCGTCGTCCCGCAGCGTCCAGCCCGGCGTGGGCAACAGGCGACGGAAGCGCTCGCGGATGATCAAGCCGACCTGCACGTCGCCTTCGCCCATCGCTTCCAGCTCGGCCACGGTGCGGCCGGCGGTGGGGGAGCCGGGGAGCACGCGAGCTTCGGCGGTATAATCCTCCATGTTGAAGGCGGCATCCATCGCCGAGGCGCCGCGGCGGCCATGCGGCAGCAGTCGCCAGCCTACAGTCAGGAACACGAAGCCGATCACCGCGATCGACAGGCCGACGGGGGTGAAATCGAACATGCCGAATGGCTTGCCCGTCGCATCGGCGCGCACCTTGGCCACCAGGATGTTGGGTGAGGTACCGACCAACGTCACCAGGCCACCGATCATCGAGGCGAACGCCATCGGCATCAGCAGGGCGGAGGCGGGCGTCTTGTTGCGCCGGGCCAGCTGCAGCGCCACGGGCATGAAGATGGCGAGGGCGCCGACATTCTTGGTCACCATCGACAGCACCAGGGTGAAACCGACCAGCGCCGGCACCTGCACTTTCGTCGTGCGGAGGTGGGGGGTGATCGGGCGCATCGCCGCCTCCACCACGCCGGAGCGGGCGATGGCGGCGCTGACCACCAGGGCGGTCGCGATAATGATCACCACATCGTCCGAGAAGCCCTCGAAGGCATGGCTTGCCGGGATGATCCCGATCGCGACGCCCACCACCAGGGCCGCCATGGCGACCAGGTCGTACGGCAGCCGGCCCCACAGGAAGCACAGGACCGTCACCCCGATCAGGCCGAACGCCAGCGCTTGGTCCATCGTCATGCAAACACGCCTTCATCCAGCTACGAAGAAGCGGAACCCCTGTTCCCCCCCCACAGTTCGCTGGTCCGCGCGATTGGGAGCCATCCGGCGTCCAAGGCGTTGCACAATCACTATGGTCACCGACCGGCTGGCACGGGCCCGCCCATCCTAGGGAAGATCCTGCCGTGAGCCGCAGCCTGTTTGTCGAAGACCACGCGGAGATCTGGGACTGTCTGACCCGCTTTCCCCGCCTGCTGCCCCAGCTCGACGAGCTGGTGCGCCGCCGCGACGCCGTAGGCTGACGATATTGGCCACGGTTCTGAGCTGGCTATTTCGAGCCTCGACTGAGCGTGATGGAGCGTCAGCCGCCCTGGAGGCGATTGCGACCGGTGTCCCGCCGCCGCTGCTAGAGCCGGACGCGGGCGCCAGCACCTCGCCAGTCACCGGCCGGCGCGACCGCGCTCTCGCCGGTGGCGAGCGTGTGCTGATCGACAGCGTGGCGGAGAAGGTGCTGCACGGCTGGCTGCAGAACCGTCACCAGACGTTGTTTCCGCTGACCGTTAATCTGCGCACGCTCGAGGCGGCGCAGGCCGTCGCTCTCGCGAATTGGATGGCGGTGGGTCTGCTCGCGACGACGGATCGGCCGAAGGTGGACGCAGCGAAGCAGCAGGCAAGGGCTTGGCTCGGCTCGGCCGGTGCCGATCCCGCGACGCTTACGGCGCTGGATACAGCGTTCGCCGAGCCGCCTGCGCTGCACCAGGCCCTGGCTGCCGTCGCGGGGCCGGGTGTGTCGGCCTATGCCTATGTCGTCGCCCTGATCGCCACCGACCCGCATGACCCGGCGACGCCGCCCTTCCTGGATTTCGTGGCCGCCCGCCTGGCGTTGCCGAACACGGTGGTCAGGAGTGCGACCCGGCGCTACCGGCGCTGACCGGAGTATCTGCCTCGGCGGCTCAACTAGCCTCCGTCAACTCCAGCAGCGCCGCCTGCAACGTCGTGCTATCCACCAGCAAACGCCGCGATAGATCGGCCATGGTGATCCACCCGACCACCGTTCCCGCCGTATCGCGCACCGGCATGCGACGGATGTGGTTGGTGGCCATCAGGTCCATGGCTGCCTGCACCGTGTCCCCCTCGCCGCAACCGATCACCGGCCGGGACAGCACGTCGCGCACCGGGGTGGTCGCCGGGTCGAGCCCACGCGCCACCAGGCGGTAGAGGATGTCTCGATCGGTCACGATCCCGTCCAACTTGGCATTGCTGCCGATCGGTAGGGCGCCGACATCCAACTCTCCCATGAGCTCGGCGGCGGCTTGCACGGTGGCGCCGGGCTCCAGGAACTCCACGTCGCGGCTCATCACGTCGGACACAATCATGACGGCACGCTCTCCTCTGCGGTGCTCATGGGAGCGACGACCGCTCTCAAGATACGTTCGGCCAGGATTGACCCTGGTGTCTATGGGGTAGGGCTTGCGACCTCAGTCGAGTGCTTGGGCACCATAGAATGTCAGACGTCCGTCGCCGGTGTCTGTGAACGGCCGTGGATAGCATGGTCAAACCCTGGCAAGGCGGTTTTTGTACTTTGTCTCCCAGAATAAATGCGAGCTGCGTTCCACCTTCACCCGAGCGCAAGGATACAATCATTCTATTCGGGGACAGTGCGCGGCAATCACTGTGCTTGAAGGGTATCCGTATGACCTGTCGGACTGTGTCATACGGCGTGTCGGTAATGCTCGACCACGACCAATTTCCGGAAGGTCGTAACGGGCTTCAACGGACGGCGTGAAGTTCCGCAAAACTCTGCAAATGTTCGGAGATGTTGCCGAGAATAGCTGTATCCCATCTGCCTGTTCCCGTCCGAATCGCAACGGAGCTCGACGCTAAGCAGCCTGCATTATCTCTCCCGACACCACGGCCAGCCGCTTCCGGATTGCCTCGAGCTGGTAGCCGTCCGTCACGCGAGGTGCGCAGAACGGACCGGGCTGCGGCGCATCGGGGTAGAGCGCGGCGAACTCGGCCGCGTTGCGAAACATCCCGCGGCTTTCGTCATCCAGGTAGCTTTCGGAGGGCGCACCTTCGGCGAGAAGCACGTCATGGCTGTCAAGCTCGACGTGAAAATAATCCACGCGTTCCAGACCGCGTTCCTGGACGACCGTGGTGCCGTTCACGAGGCACCAGGCCGGGACCAACCGTCCGTCCAGGAGCATCGCGTGGTCTGGCGAGACCATCAGGTCGCGGCGCGGCAGTCCGTCGCCGAGGGAGCCGGCGCGGAAACGAATGGGCTGCACGTTCGGGTTTGCGGCGAGGAAACGGCCTGCGTAGCTACGAATGCCGAGCCAACGGATCGCACGCTCCTGGCCGGATGCGGTGACGATCACGTCGCCGATTGCCAAGCGTTCGACCGGAACCTCACCCTGCGGCCCCAGGATGCGGGTGCCGGCCAGGAAGCAAGGCACTTCGACCGTCAGCAACGTCCCGCTCGATGCGTCGGGTGCAAGCTGGAAAGTATCGCTCGCGTAGTCGCCGACTAGGCCGAGTTCGTAGTTGCTGCCACCCTCGAACACGGGCAGGACGTCGTCTGCGGTCACCGGGCCCACGCTGCCCGCCGGGTCATAGGCGATCGTGGCAAGATCGATGGTGTCGCCGGACGAAAAGCCGCTGACCAGCGCGTGCATGTCGGCCAGCTGATCGATCTCCAGCTCGCCCGACGAGGCGGTGAAGGTGATGGTCTGGTCGGCGCTCGCCGAGTCCACGATCTCGAGGAAACTACCAGAATCGATCTGGACGGTGCCCGACCCCGTCAGGCTGCTGACAGTCATCGAGGAGGGATCGAGTTCGGCCAGGGCATCGTTCTCGAGCGTGCCGGCCACGGTGATCGTCGCTCCCTTTGCAACGAACCCGGCCGAATCGACCACGACGGCGCCAAGGGCATAGCTCAGGGTCCCGGACAGGGTGGCGTTGTCCAAGACCTGGGTTCCTCCTACGGCGACGCTGCCGCCGGAGATGGTGCCCCCCGCAAGCATCTGCGTGCCGCCTGCCAGCACAGTCGTGTCGTATGCGACAGCACCCGGGTCGATCACCTGCGTGCCGCCGCTGCTGACGACGGT
>CAXTWC010000153.1:0-13979 GCA_964247805.1 uncultured Acetobacteraceae bacterium
ACATCATCGTCAAGCCGCTGTTCGGCAACGGCGGCGCCGGCGTGTTCCGCATCAAACAGGACGACGAGAACCTGGCCTCGCTGTTGGAGATGCACTGGGCCCGCTCGCGCGAACCGTTGATGATCCAGCGCTACGAGCCGGCGGTGCGCCGTGGCGACAAGCGGGTGATCCTGATCGATGGCGAGCCGCTGGGGGCGATCAACCGGGTGCCGGCGGAGGGCGAGGCGCGCTCCAACATGCATGTCGGCGGCCGTCCGGAGGCGGTGGACCTGACAGCGCGGGACCGGGAGATCTGTGAGCGGATCGGGCCGTATTTGCGCGAGCATGGGCTGCTGTTCGTGGGGATCGACGTGATCGGGGACTGGCTGACCGAGATCAACGTCACATCGCCCACCGGCATCCAGGAAGTTAAGCGGTTCGGCGGGGTGGATCTTGCCGCTGCGATCTGGGAGCGGATCGAAGCCAAACGAGGCTAGTAGAGCCTTGCCGTTCTCCGCGGGGGACGTAACGGCGAGGCCGACGGAGGAGGCGCGGCGCGGACACTGACCGTGCCTCCAGCCCCCTCCACCATGCTGCGCATGGTTCCCCTCCCCCCGCGAAGTGCGGGGGAGGAACTAGGCAAGAGGCGTTATTCTTCTTGCGGGGCCATCGACTTCATCAGATCGAACATCCGCTTGCGCATATTCAGGTCGGTGATGCGGTAGTACGCGCGAACCAGTTCCAACGTCTCGCGCTTGCTGAGTGGGTCCTCGCTGCCGAACCCTTCCTGCGCCTCGGCGAAGCCCATCGCAGGCCGGGCCGACGCACTGCCCGAAGCAGCCGCACTGTCCGGCATGTTGTCGTAGAAGAAGTTGATCGGAACATCGAGGATCCGCGACAAATCGAACAGCCGGGAGGCGCCCACGCGATTCACGCCACGCTCGTATTTCTGCACCTGCTGGAAAGTCAGCCCGAGCGCATCGCCCAGTCGTTCCTGCGACATACCGAGCAGAGTCCGCCGCAACCGGATACGCGCACCAACATGAACATCCACCGGACTTGGGCGGCTCTCCGTGGTATCAGCGGCCATGGCCCGTCTGCTCCCTTAACCAGTATTCATTGGTGCCTAGGACAACCGCACCGGTGAATAAAAGTAAACAGCACAACCGCAAATTGTCAATCAGTGCCTTCCAAATTTGCGATAACTCTTTTTTTAGAGGCTGACGGCCTATAGTCTCGGCGCGTCGAACCGATCACGGCCACCTCGCCGAACCACGCCGAGCCCCGCTGCACAGGCCCCTAGGGAGAGCAACAAGGGAATCGCGAGCCCCTGGCGTGAAAACGGCGTCCGGCCGCGCTGGCCCGGCAGTGTCACAACCGTTTCCGCCGCTGTCTGCCGCGGCAGACGCACCAGCTCCCGGCCGAGCGAGTCGAACGCCGCGGTAATCCCGGTATTGGCCGCACGCATGACCGGCAGTCCCTCCTCCACCGCACGCATCCGCACGGCGGCGAGATGCTGGCGCGGGCCGGTCGAGTTGCCGAACCAGGCGTCGTTGGTGATGTTCACCAACCAATCCGGACGGTTCTCCTCGTCCACCAATTGCGCTGGATAGATGGCTTCGTAGCAGATGAACGCTCCGAACGGAGGTAGACCGGCCACCTGCATCGTCTTGGGGCCGCTACCGAACGCAAGGTGGCCTGGCACGATTTGCACCGAGAACGGGATCCAGCTCGGCGGGAACTCACCGAACGGCACAAGGTGCCACTTGTCATATGTGGCGGCGATGCTGTCCGGACCATCCAGGACGAACAGGCTGTTATAAGGCTCGCCGGCCGCGTCGAACCGGATGCTGCCGATGATGGCGGCGGTGGCCGGGCGGGAGGCCTCCCAGATCATCCGGCGCGCAACCGGATCCTGGCCGAGCCAGTACGGGCTTGCCGTCTCTGGCCACACGACGACGACGGGCTGGGCCGGTGCCGCGAGCTTCGCCTCGGCCACACCCTGCGCGGTCAACCGAAGGTAGCGGTCGAAGATGATGGCCGCGGTGGTGCGATCCATCTTCTCGTCCTGCGGCACGTTGCCCTGCACCAGCACCACGCTGACGCCCGGGGCAGCGTTGACCGGCTGGGTCAGCCGGTGCACGCCGAAACCGATCCAAGCCAGCATGACCAGGAATGCCGCCGCGCAGGCTTGCCAGCCGAGCGCCGGGCTGGCGGCGAGGATCACGGTGAGCAGCGTCATGCCGGGCACGCCGATCCAGGCGGCGGGTTGGATCAAAACGTCCCCGACTGGGCCGGGGATGGCCCAGACGCTGCCCCAGGGATTCCAGGGGAAACCGGTGCCGATAAACTGGCGCGCCAGGTCGGCCAGGGTCCACAACCCGGCCAGCAACAACACACGCCGCCAGCCCGGCCCGGCCAGACGGCACCCGGCACAGGCCACCGCGATGAACAGGGCCAGCAGCGCCGAAAGCGCAGGCACCGCCAACGGCACCAGCCACCAGTAGCGTGCCGATTCGATCAGGATGGCTTCGGTGATCCAGTATAGCCCGAGGATGTGGTGACACAGGCCGAACACGAAGCCGCGGCGCAGCGCTCCCGCCCAGCCCTGTGCGCCGTCAATCAGCGCCAGCAGGCCGGGAACGCAGATCAGCAGCACCGGGATGGCGTAGATCGGCGGCAACGCGGCGGCGGAAAGCGCACCCAAGCCGGCGGCAGCCAGGTCGGCCCGCCAGCCGCCCAGCGCGGACAGACGCTTCATGCCGGGTGAACGATCCGGTCCGGCGGCACCGGAGCGCCAGTCAGCACGGCGGCGATGCACTCGGCCGCCATCACCCCCATCGCCACCAGCGACCGCGGCGTGGTGCCGGCGACATGCGGAGTAACGATGGCGAGCGGATGGTCGCGCAGCTTGTGGGCGGCATCGGGCGGCTCGCCCTCGAACACGTCGAGTGCCGCGCCGGCGATGTGGCCGCCGTCCAGCGCCGCCAGCAGCGCCGGCTCGTCCACCAGGCCGCCGCGGGCGGTGTTGATGACGAAGGCGCCTTGCGGGAGGGCGGCCAGGGCGGCGGCGTCGATCAGGTGATGGGTCTGCGGCGTCAGCGGGCAGTGCAGCGACAGCACGTCCGAACGGGGCAGCAGCGCCTCGAGGGCCCCACCGTCGGGGCGGCGGCAATGCGCCACCTCCATGCCGAACGCCGTGGCGAATTTGGCCACCGCCTGACCGATCGAGCCGTAGCCCACCAGGCCCAGCCGCATGCCGGCGATATCGCGCACCGGCGGCGTGCCCTCGCGCCAATGACCCGCCGCCAGATGGGCCCCAATCGGGCGGAGCTGCTTTGCCAGCGCCAGGATCATCGCCATCGTGTGCTCCGCCACGCCCGCGGTGTTGGAGCCAGGGGCACGGCAGACGACGATGCCGCGGGCCGCCGCCGCCTCCAGGTCCACGTCGTCGACGCCAACCCCGTGGCGCGCGATCACGCGCAGCTTGGGCGAGGCTAGCATCGCCGCCTCCATCACCGGGCCCTGGCGGGACAGCACGGCGTCGGCTTGGATGTGGCCACACAGCTCGGCCACGTCGGTGGCGGAGGGATACGGCTGCATGTAGTGGATCGCGCAGCCGGCTTGCTCAAGCACCGCCACTGCGGGGCCAGCCAGGCGCGGCGCAGTCATAACGACATTGTAGCGGAGCATGGTCAGTCCCGGAGTTGGCGCTTGTAGTGATCGATGTATTTGTCGGTGACCAGGTCGGTCTTCACCACGATCGCCACGTCCGTGGTGTTGAACTGGGTGTCGATCACCGCGCCATCGCCGACCATGCCTCCCAGGCGGAGGTATCCCTTCACCAGGGGCGGCAGGCTGGTCAGCACCCGGCGCTGATCGACCTGCCCGGGCGGCAAGCGGCGCATGTCGACGTAACGGTCCGGCAAGGCGCGGGGCCGTAGCGCGGGAGGTGCTAGGTGATTGTGGTGGAGATAGGTCAGCTCCGCCGCGATCGCCTCCGGCTCGGTGCCGGCCAGGCTGGCGCAGCCGAACATCAGGTCGATCTCGTGTGCGAACACATAGGCCGCGATGCCCCGCCACAGCAGTTGCATCACGGCCCGGCCGCGGTAGTGCAGATCGACGCACGAGCGGCCCAATTCCAACACCCGGCCCGGAAAGCTCAGGAGTGGCGAGATGTCGTATTCGTCGGACGAATAGAACCGGCCGACGATCGCTGCACCCTCCCGCTGCATCATGCGATAGGTGCCGACGACGCCCTCTGGCCCGTCGCCCAGTGCATGGTCGACCACGATCAGGTGATCGGCAACGGCGTCGAAACGGTCGCTATCCCGGCGGGAGGCCAAAGCGGCTGCGTCCGGTGCGGCCCCCATCTCGTCGTAGAACACGCGGTAGCGGAGGGCCTGCAGGGCATCGACCTCGCCAGGCGTGGCGGCGATGCGCAGCCCGAGATTGCCGGCGCGCAGTTCGCCGAAACGGGGTCGCTCCGAGACCAGGCTGGCCTTGATGTCCCGCGGCATGGCGGCGAGGTCAGGCCGGTTGATCGTCACCGTTGGGCGGCTCTGGGGATCGCGGGCGTGCTTGGCGCATCGCTCCCCGGCCGTCCGCCGGCATGGCCCACATCCGCCGCCGGAACGGTCTTGGCTACCTTGCGGCTGCCAAACAGTTCCAACCGGTAGGACACCAGGTCGAAGCCGAGGCGGGCTGCGATCGCCTGCATCAGGCGCTCGTGCTCGGCGTCTTCGAACTCGATGACCTTGCCGGTTTCGACGTCGATCAGGTGATAGTGGCGGCCATGGGCGGTCGGTTCATAGCGGGCACGGCCACCGCCGAAGTCCCGCCGGGCCAGGATGCCCTTCTCCTCGAGCAGCCGGACCGTGCGGTAGACCGTTGCGATCGAAATCCGGCCGTCCAGCGCGGCGGAGCGGCGATAAAGCTCCTCGACGTCCGGATGGTCCTCCGACTCGGACAGCACGCGTGCGATCACCCGGCGCTGCCCCGTCATCTTCAGCCCGCGCTCCACGCAGAGGCGCTCGATTCGCGTCTCTGGCAGCGGCTCCGGGCGCGGTAGGGTGCGCGTTACCATCGGTCCTTGGCAGTTCCCTGGCCACAATTGTCCGTCCAATGGCTACTCGATCCCAAGGCGCCCTGTCGAATCGGGCGCCCGGTCCGAGGTTATCCGGCCCCGCGGCCGCCGGTGCCGAGCCCGATCTTCTTCGCCAGGGTAGAGCGGTGCTGGGCATAGTTGGGGGCCACCATGGGATAGTCCGAAGACAAGCCCCAACGGTCCCTATATTGGTCGGGCGTCAGATTATACGCGCTCATCAGGTGGCGCTTGAGCATTTTCAGCTTTTTGCCGTCTTCAAGACAAACGATATAGTCTGGGAAGATCGATTTCTTGATCGGCACTGCTGGCTGTGGACGCTCAGGCGGCGGGGGTGCCGCAGTCCCGAGGGTCGAAACGGCACGATGGACATCACGGATCAGTTCGGGGAGCGCATCGGGCGGCACGGAGTTGGACTTCACATGCGCCGAAACGATCTGTGCCGTCAAAGCCAAAATCTCGTTCGCGGAAGACTCGTCGGCCACGGCTATACTCCCCACACACCATAGGCGCGGCCATATACAGGACGTTGCGGGCATGTCGCAACTGCGCGGTGGTAATTCGCATCTTCGACACCAGGGAATATTTTGCGATGTCCGAGCTAGACATAACGGCCGAGCTTTGCCCCATGACGTTCGTACACACGCGTCTCGCATTGGACCGGCTGAGATCCGGCGAAGTATTGACCGTACGACTGCGTGGTGACGAGCCGCGCCGCAATGTGCCCCGCACGGCGGCGGAGCAGGGCCACACGGTGATCTCCGTGAGCGACGAGGAAGACGGGACCACGACGGTGATGATCCGCCGCAAGTAGATCCTCCCCTGGTGACGGGGCAGGTGGCGGCCAAGCCGACGGAGGGAGTGCAGGAGCACGGGCGGTGCGTGCCTTACCCCTCTCCCCGACCCTCTCCCGCAAGGGGAGAGGGAGAAGAAGCGGCGTCTCGGCGGAGGACTAGCGCATCCCTACCCACTCCGTAGTAATTCCGACGGCGGCCGCATGCCTCGAAGCCGAGTGCGTGATACAGCGCCAGAGCCGGCGTATTGCCAGCGGCAACCTCTAGGAACATTGGGCCGTCACACGCCTCGACCGCGGCTGCCAGCAAGTTGCGGCCAATCCCCTGGCGCCTGAGTCCGGGCAGGACCGCGATCGTCAACACCTCCGCCTCCCCGCCGGCGTGCCGGGTCAACACGAAGCCGCCACGCTCGTCCAACCACGCACTGGCGCCCGGCGTCTGAAGCAAGTTGGCGAAGGCAGCTGCGTCCCAACGCTCGGCCAAGGGGAAGGCAGCGGCGTGGATCTCCGCCAGTACCGCCGCATGGAAGGGCGTCGCCGCGATCACGGCAGCCGTGCGGCCGGAGCCTCGATGTAAAGCGGCTGCGGCTCGCATGGGGCAAGTTCGCCCGCCAGCCGGAGCAAACCGACCGAGCCGACCGCCGTCGCCGATACGGACTGCGACTCGCCTATTCTGGCATCGACCCCGGCCGCACGAAGGGCCGCAACAACAGGTTCGGCTGCATCGCCAAGAACCAGCACGGCCCCCGATGGGCGCGGCAAGGCGTCGAGTTGGGTGGCTTCCATGGCCTCGCCCCGGCCCAGGAACACCCGCCCGGGACGGCGGGAATCCAGCGCCACCCAGACTTCGCCCGGCCAATCTCGCACGCCGTCGTGTCGTAGTGCCTCGGCCACCGTCACGCCGACCACCGGGACACCGGCGCCGAGCCCCAGGCCGTGCGCCAATGCGAGCGCCCCTCGCAGCCCGGTGAAACTTCCCGGCCCCACGGTGACGGCGATCGCATCGATCCCCTCGGCCGCAAGCAGCGCCTGCACCACGTCCGGCAATCCGGCCGTGGCATGGCGGCTATCGCCACCACTCCGCTCGGCGACGCAGCGGCCATCTTGCAGCAGCGCCACCGACCAGGTCGCTCCGGACGCGTCCAGAGCCAGGATACGCATCGTCAGAGCAGCAGGCAGGCTTCGTCGAAGGCCAGCCTGGGGGACCGGGGCAGCAGCCCACTCTCGTCGCCATAGCCAAGATTGACGAGGAAGTTGGACTTCCAGCCGCTCGCGACGAAGAACGCCTCGTCGACGCGGCCCTTATCGAACCCACTCATCGGCCCGGCATCCAGCCCCACGGCGCGCGCGGCCATAATCAAGTAGGCGCCCTGTAGCGTGCCGTTGCGAAACGCTGTCTCGGAGGCGAGCGCCTCGTTGCCGGCGAACCAGGCGCGGGCGTCGGCATGGGGAAACAGCTTGGGCAGTTGCTCGTAGAATTGCGGATCATAGGCGACGACGGCGACCACCGGGGCGCTCATCGTCTTGTCCAGATTGCCGGGGGACAACGCCGGCCGCAGCCGCTCCTTGGCATCTTGCGTGCGGAGGAACAGGAAGCGGGCCGGCGAGCAATTGGCCGAAGTGGGACCCATCCGGAGCAGACGATACATCTCCTCCAGCAACTCGTCCCCAACAGGCGTCGTCTGCCATTTGTAGTGCGTGCGCGCGTCGAGCAGCAGGGCTCGGCGCGCGGCGTCGTCGATCGGCGGCACTGTTGGCTAAAGCTCGACCTGCTGCACGGACACCACTTCCGGCACGTAATGGCGCAGCATGTTCTCGATGCCGTGCTTCAGCGTGGCGGAGGAGGACGGGCAACCCGAGCAAGCGCCCTGCATGTGCAGCAGCACGACGCCCTCGCGGTAGCCGCGGAACACGATATCCCCGCCATCGCTGGCAACGGCCGGGCGAACACGGGTGTCCAGCAATTCCTTGATTTGCTCGACGATCTCGCGGTCCTCGGGGGCGACATCCTCGTCGAGGGCGTCGCTGGCGCCTTCCATCACCGGGCGGCCGGCGACGAAATGCTCCATCAGAGCGCCGAGCACCTCGGGGCGCAGGGTCTGCCAATCGGCCAGGTCGGACTTGGTGATCGTCACGAAATCACCACCGAGGAACACTCGGGCCACGCCAGGCAACTGGAACAGCGCGGACGCCAAGGGCGACCGGTCGGCGGACGTGGCGGTAGCGAAATCGGCGGTGCCGTTGCCCATCACGTCCCGGCCCGGCAGGAACTTCAGGGTTGCCGGGTTGGGGGTGCCCTCGGTCTCGATGAACATTTGGCTGGGATCCTTCGAATGCGGACCGCTCGGGTCCTCGATAGGACCAAAATGGCGCATTGATCGGCCGAAGCAAGGCCCGTCGTGGCGCGGAAGCGTTGCAGGGCTGGCTTAGCAACAGGAGTTACCAGGATGCTTGCCGCATTTTACGAACGCCAAGGCGCCGCGCGCGACGTGCTGCGGGTCGAGGAGGTGCCCACACCCGAACCGCAGGCCGGCGAAGTGCGCGTGCGGCTGCGGGCGTCGGGCGTCAACCCGTCCGACGTGAAAAGCCGTAGCGGCAGCAATCGCCGCCCGATGGCGTTCCCGCGCATCATCCCCCACAGCGACGGCGCCGGCGAGATCGACGCGGTGGGCCCGGGCGTCAGCGACAAACTGGTCGGGCAGCGCGTGTGGCTGTGGAATGGACAGTGGAAGCGGCCTTTTGGCACCGCGGCGGAATACATCACCCTGCCATCCCAGCAAGCGGTGCCACTGCACGACGGAGTCGATTGGGCGGAGGCGGCCTGCCTCGGCATCCCGGCGCTGACGGCGTGGCAGGCGGTGCGGCTGGCTGGCGCGGAGCCGGGCCGGACCCTGCTGGTGATGGGGGCGGCGGGCTCGGTCGGGCACTACGCCGTGCAGATCGCTCGTGCCCGCGGCGCCCGCGTGATCGGCACCGTCAGCAGCGAGGCGAAGGCGGCGCACGCGAGGCTGGCCGGCGCGGATTACGTGATCGACCGCCACAAGGAAGACGTGATGCAGCGCGTGTCGGAGCTGACGCACGGCTTCGGGGCGGATGCTGTGGTGGAGGTGGACGTCGCGGCGAATGCCAAATTGCTGCCCGGCGTGCTGCGGTCACCGGGCACGGCGGTGGTGTATGGCACGGGGGCGCCGGAGGTGACGATCCCGGGTGGCTGGATGCTGTTCAGCAGCATCACGCTGCAGTTCATGCTGGTTTACGAACTCAGCACGGCGGACCGGGCGGCGGCCTTGGCAGGGCTGCAGTCGATGATGAAGCATAGGGCGTTGCAGCACGCCGTCGGGTTGCGCGTGCCGCTCGCCGACATCGCCGCGGCGCACGAAGCGGTGGAGACGGGCGCGATCATGGGCAACGTGGTGATCGACATCGGGTAACGCCGCAGCGAGGTCCTCCCCCGTTCTGCACGGGGGAGGTGGCGGCGCAGCCGACGGAGGGGCGCTCGGGACCGTGCCCGGGCCCCTCCACCATGCTTTGCATGGTCCCCCTCCCCCGCAAGCGCGGGGGAGGATCTAGATAGTAGGTAGGCTTTAGGCCACGCCGGCTAGCACGCCCGTCTCCGACGCTTGCCGCCGGGCGACCGCCTCGTTGTACAGCGCCTGCTCCTCCTGCTTATGCTTGATGGAGAAGCGGATCAACGCCGCGCCGCATGCGCAGACGATGGCCGCGATGCCCAACACCAGGAAGCAAAATGCCGGCTTGCCTGTCGCCCGCAGCAGCAGCCCGGCCGCCACACCGCCGACGTTGCCGCCCGCGCCGATGATGCCGCACACCCCGCCCAGCACCTTGCGGTCGATAAACGGCACCAGCGCATACAGCGAGCCACACGCCATATGGGTGAACAAGCCGAACACCAGCATCGAGGACACCGCCATCACGACGGTATCCGCCTGGGAGAACGCCACCAGGAACACCCCCTCGCCGATCATCAGCCCGAACAGCAGCCAGGTGCGCCCGTCCAGCCCACGGGTCCGGGCCACGCGGTCGGACAGGAGACCGCCTAATGCGCGGGCGAACAGCGCCAGCAAGCCGAATGCGCCCACGGCGAACCCTGCATTCTCGACCGTCATCGAGTAGCGATTGAAATAGTAGGTCACCGCGATCGAGTGGACGAACAATTCCACCCCGAAGGACGCGCCGTAGCAGGCCGCCAGCAGCCAGACCCGGTAGTTCTTGCCGGCCTCCTTCATCGTGGCCAGGCCGCCTTTCTTGCCGACATCGGTCGAAAGGCCCAGGCGGCGGAGGTCGGAGAAGTTACCTTCGGGCGTGTCCTGGGTGAACTTCCAGTATAGCACGGCGACGATCAGCATCAGCGCTGCCGGGACGATCTGGGAATAGCGCCAAGCCAACCCGCTGCTCAGACCCCAGGCGGCAACACCGGCCAGGATCAGGGGCATCACGCTCTGGGTCACACCGCCGCCCGCATTGCCCCAACCGCCGACCGTGGCGTTCGCGGTGCCCACGACGTTGGGCGCGAACATGACGGAGGTGTGGAACTGCGTGATCACGAAGCTCGCCCCGATGATGCCGATCAGCAGCCGGAAAATCAGGAACGAGGTGTAGTCCCAGGCGAACGCCACGCCGATGACCGGGATAGCGCCCAGCGCTAGTAGCAGGGTGTAGGTTACCCGTGGCCCGAACTTGTCGCACAAGGGCCCGATCGCGAAGCGGGCCAGCACGGTGGCGAACACGCCGGCGATCCCGATGGAATAGACTTCATCGTTGGTGAGCTTCAGGTCCGTCTTGATGACCGGCATCAACGGCGCGGTCGCGAACCAGGCAAAGAAGCAAACGAAAAACGCGATCCAGGTCAGGTGGAACGCGCGCATCTGCGGTGTTTGAAAGCTAAACAGATCGATGCGGGTGGCTTTGGTGCTCTCGGCCATGGCGTCTCCAACAGGCCGGTCGGACCGGCCGAATGTAGGTCGCCGCCGCCCCATCATTAGGCAAGACCGCACGGCATCCTGCAGGTGCCACACGAAAACGCTCAGGAAAAGATTTGTTTGTGTGCAAAATAGCAAAGCGAAACGTCAGATGCGCGCGGCGTAGGCAGAGCCTGATCGTTCTGCCTCGTCAGCGGTCATATCTCTTAGTGCGCGAGTAATCCCCAACCATGGGCGATATGCCATGTGGATGAGATGCCCGACGCCAGCATATGCGGCATGGGCGAGCCGACCCCGCGATCCTCCGCGGCCGCCGGGTTGATCGGAGTGCCGTGGGCCAGCCCCGGAATGGTGAATAGCTCCACCCTGGTGACGCCGTCGGCGCTCCGCCAACTGCGATGCGGCACGCCGTCCACGAGGTCGGCAACACCATCGCGCTCCGAAAGGCCATGCACGTCGCACCACTGCTTGACCTGCTCGGTGGCGTTGCCGGGCACCACCGTATTGTCGGCATCGCCGTGCCAGATGGACACGATCGGCTTGCGGCGCGGCGCCGGGCTGGCCTTGCGCACCACCTCACCGCGTTCGGACGCGAGCCGCGCCGGTGGATGGAACATGGCCCCCAGCGCCTCCTGGGTAGAGGCCGCGCTGCCATAGGGCAGGCCGGCGATGATCGCCCCAGCCGCGAATACGTCGGGATAGGTCGCCAACATCGCCGCCGTCATCGCGCCGCCGGCCGACAGACCAGTGACGAAAACGCGCGCCGGGTCGGTCTTGAGGCTGACGATGGTGGACTGGACCATGCTGCGGATGGAGGCGACTTCGCCCTGCCCCCGCGTCACATCGCCTGTCTCGAACCAGTTGAAACAGAGATTGCCGTTATTGGCACGCTGCTGCTCTGGATACAGCAACGCGAACCCATGCCTGGCGGCCAGGGTGGACCAGCCCGAGCCCTTGTCGTATCCGGCGGCAGTCTGCGTGCAGCCATGTAACACCACCACCAACGGGGCGCCCGGCGGTAAACCCGGCGGCACGAAGCGCAGCATCCTCAAACCGCCCGGATTGGCGCCGAAGCCCTGTACCTCCTCCAGCACAGCCGCCGCCCCGGTCGCCTGCCCAGGCTGCGCGACCGCGGACGGCTGAGAGAAGGCCGACGTCCAGCTGCGACGCGCCCGGGTCAACTCGGCAAGCCCCATCTTCAGCGTCGGGAGAGCCTTCAGCGGGGCTAAAGCGTCCGGGAGGGACAGCGGTGGAATTTTCATTGCGCGGACATGGTGCGCTGCAGCATGCGGTGCAACACAACTAAGCGTATACGCTTGTTGTCGGACACTGCGCATCGCGTCATGATGCCGGCATGTCACACGTTGGGACCGCCACCGCCCCCATCGCCGTCCCTGCGGGTCATAATTGGGGCAAGCTGCCCGGTGTGCTGCTCTGCGTCGCCGTTACGGTTGCGGCGATGCTGCTGGAGCGGGTGGAGGTAGCCGCCTTTGGCCGCGCCTGGCTCGAGGCTTTGGTGCTGGCGATCGTCACCGGCGTCGTGGTCCGTACGGTATGGGCGCCGGGTGTCCTGTGGCGGGCGGGCATCGGTTTCAGTGCCAAGACCTTGCTCGAGGTGGCCGTGGTTTTGCTGGGGCTGTCGATCAGCACGCAGACAGTGCGGGCGCTTGGCGGGCCGCTGCTGCTCGGCATCGCGGCGACCGTGGCAGTCGCGATCTGCGCCAGCTACGGCATCGGGCGCGTGCTGGGACTGTCTAGCCGGATGGCGATGCTGGTGGCGTGCGGCAACTCGATCTGCGGCAATTCGGCGATCGCGGCGGTGGCTCCAGTCATCGGGGCGGACAGCAAGGACGTCGCGTCGTCCATCGCGTTCACCGCGGTGCTGGGGGTGGTCGTGGTGCTGGCCCTGCCGCTCGCGGCCCCTTGGCTGGGTGGGGACGGGTTGCGCTTCGGTACACTCGCCGGACTGACCGTGTATGCGGTGCCCCAAGTGCTGGCAGCGACGGCACCGGTGGGCGCGGTATCGGTGCAGATGGGCACCCTGGTGAAGCTGGTGCGGGTCCTGATGCTGGGCCCCGTGGTGCTGGTGTTGTCGCTCGCCGGCGGCAAGCTGTTCGGCGGCGAGTCCACGGGCCGGCGCCCGCCGCTGCACCGGCTGGTGCCGTGGTTCATCATTGGGTTCCTGTTGCTCGCCACGATCCGCTCTACCGGGATTGTCCCGCCGGAGGTGCTGCCAATAGCTGCGACCGCCGCCAACTTGTTGACCGTATTGGCAATGGCCGCTCTTGGGTTAGGCGTGGATGTGCGGACCGTGGCCCGCGCCGGCCCCCGGGTGACGGCGGCAGTCACGCTGTCGCTGCTACTGCTGGCAGCCATCAGCTGGGCGTTGATCACGGCCGCCAAAGTCGCCTGACCCGGAGGCGCAACCGGCACCGGCCTTGCGCCGTATCGGTGTGGCATCGAAGGACACCGGCCATGCGCGCCCATCTCGCCGTTTTCGCCCTGCTTGCCGGCCTGCTCGGCCCGTCATTGGCCCTGGCAGCCCCGTCGCCCTCCGACGAGGCCGCCATCCACGATGTCATCAGCCGGCAGATCCAAGCCTTCCAGCATGACGACGCGGACGGCGCCTTCGCCCTCGCCGCACCCAACATCCAGACCCTGTTCGGCAACGCGGGCCACTTCCTCGCCATGGTGCAGCACGCCTACCAACCGGTTTATCGACCCAGATCCGCCGATTTCACGTCCCTGACCGAGGAAGATGGCGTTATCGTGCAACGCGTCGAGCTTATCGGGCCCGATGGCCTGGCCTATACCGCTCGCTATACGATGGAACAGGAAGCAGACGGGTCCTGGCGGATCAGCGCCTGTGAATTGCTGGAGAGTCGGCGGCTGGGTGCCTGATCCCAGCCTGCCAGATGGAGGAATGAGCCGCCGATGAACGTGACCGTCAACCCGGCGACTTTGCGGCCGGCGCCTCCCAATCTCGCGGTGCGCCACACCGTCTTCTCCATCCTGGTGGCGATTAGCTTTTCACACTGCTTGAACGACCTGACGCAGGCGTTGCTACCGTCCATCTACCCGCTGCTGAAGACCAATTACGGGCTGAGCTTTACCCAGGTCGGGCTGCTAACGCTGACCTTCCAGATCACCGCCTCGTTGCTGCAGC
>CAXTWC010000154.1:0-13911 GCA_964247805.1 uncultured Acetobacteraceae bacterium
GCTCGGCACAGAATGCCCGCAACAAGTCGATCTCGAAGCCCTCGTTGCGTCCGGACGTGTCCATGAAGCCCCAAGGCGCCTGCGAGATCTGCACGCCAGCGCGTAGGACGCCAGCAGACTTCAGTGCGGCGACCGATTGAGCCTGCGCCGGGAAGGTCGGCAAGAGCAGACCCCCAATCATCGCCGTCAAAATCGTGCGGCGGGGCAGCGTGTGCGGCAACTTGCGTGAATCGATCATGTCAGGTCTCCGTAGGGGTTTAACGTCTGCGCCTGGTGGAGGCTTGGAACAGGGTGGCGCAGGTTTCCCGGAGCCATCGGCTGGCCGGGTCGTGATGATAGCGTCCGTGCCAATGCTGCTTGACCGTGAAGGACGGGATGGCGATCGGGCAGGGATGGACGGCCAAGCCGTTCGCCTTCGCAAGCGTCTCGCCGGTGTGCCGTGGCAACGTGGCAATCAGGTCGGTTCCGGATAGAATGGCGCCGAGTCCGAGGAAGCCCGGCAGTCGCAGTACTACCCGCCGTTGCACGCCGGCTTCGGCAAGCGCGGCCTCAAGCAGTTGCTGGCCTGTCCCAGAGACGATGCTCAGATGCGCCTCGGCCTCGTAAAGCGCTCGGGTCAACTGGCGCCGAAGCCGCGGGTGGTCTGGCTTGGTGAGGCAGATCCAGTCCTGGCTATAAAGGGTTTGCTGATAGAACCCGGCCTCCAACGCCGGTATCAGCCCGAGTGCCAGGTCCGCTTCTCCCGACTGCAGGCGGCCCCCGGTCTGCGCGTCGATGTGCAATGCTTCGATCCGGGCACTCGGAGCTGCGCTCCGCATGTGACCGAGCAGCTTCGGCAGCAGTGTCACGTGGCTGGCATCGGTCATGCAGATGTTGAAGCACCGCTCATCCGTCTGTGGTTCGTAAGGTTTCGGCCGGCTCGTGAGGCGCTGCAGGATCTCGATCGCCGCCCGCGCCGTCGCGATCAACTCGTCAGCGCGAGGTGTGGGCTCCAGCCCTGACGCGGTCCGCACGAACAAGGGGTCGGCGAGTTCCTGGCGCAACCGGCCCAGCCAAATGCTGACGGTCGGCTGCGCTTGGCCCAATTGTTGGGCGGCGCGGGTGACGCTGCGGGTCGCGTACAAGGCGTCGAACAGCCGAAGCAACCGCACGTCCAGCAGCATGCTGCCGACGTGACTGCCGGTTTGCCGCACGTCTTGTGGCTCCGCGTCGTCCATGTCCTCCCGACCTTTATTGCGTTTCGCAATACCGTTCATTGCAAACGACTATTAGTCAAGCGGACGCACGACGGCTACCACGGCGATCAGGGAAAGCAGACGGCCGCAAGCCGTCGCCAGGGAGAGCGTCGTGAAAATCTGCGTCATAGGTGCTGGGGCATTGGGCTCGACGATTGGCGGCGTGCTGACCGAAGGCGGGAACGAGGTCTGGCTGGTCGACAGCTACCAGGCCCACGTGGACGCGATGAACACAGCCGGGCTGAGAATGCTGGATGGTGACGCGGAGCGCAACGTTCGGGTTCAGGCGCAGACGAACTGCGATGGCATTGGCTCGGCCGAACTCGTCATCGTGCTCGTCAAATCATTCCATACGACCGCCGCGGTCGAGGGCGCAGCCTCTGTGATCGGGCCGGACACGCTGGTCATGAGCATCCAAAACGGCCTGGGCCACGAAGACATCATCGCCGGCATCGTCGGCCGTGATCGCGTGCTGGCCGCCAAGACCTATGTCGGCGGCGTGCTGCTCGGCCCCGGCCACGTGCGGATCGGCACGCGCGGCAAGGAAACCGTTATCGGCGAACTCGACGGCAGCGTGACCCCGCGCGTGCAGGCCGTCGCCGCCGCATTCGAGTGCTCTGGCCTGCCGGCCGAAGTCAGCGAAAACATCATGGGCGTGATGTGGGACAAGCTGCTCGTCAACGTCGCGGGCGGCGCTCTGACGGCCATCACCCGGCTGACCTATGGCGGCCTCTACAGCCTGCCGGTGCTCGAAGAATGCGGGCTGGCGGCGATCTCGGAGGCGATGACGGTGGCAAGCGCCAATGGCGTCACTCTGGCTACGACGGACGCGCGGGAGGCCTGGATCAAGGCCTCGGCCGGGCTGCCGCCGGAGTTCAAGACATCGATGCTGCAGAGCCTCGGCAATGGCGCGGCGACCGAGGTGGATTTCATTCATGGCTCGGTCGTTCGCTGGGGCGAGCGGGCCGGCGTGCCCACGCCAGTGAACAGCACGCTCGTGGCCTGCGTCAAAGGCATCGAATACGCGGCAACCTCTTATCCAGGAAAGGCCTGACCATGGCATACGGCAAGCAAGCCTATGTCGAACATGCCGCAATTCGGGTGCGCGACATCGAATGGCACATCCGGTTCTTCCGCGAGGTGCTCGGCATGGATTTGCGCGATGACCGGCGAGGCGAGACGCCGAGCCAGGTCTGGACCGTCGGCGGCGTGCAGCTGATGGCCGATCCCGGGTTCGCCGGACCCGAGGGTCGGCTCGCGCACCTCGGCATCATGGTCGAGGACCAGGCGGAGGTGCTGCATGAAGCCGCCGCATGGGGCGTGACCGCTCTACCTCAGGGTCCTAACTGGCTCGCTCTGCCGGACGGGCTCTGTATCGAAATCCTGCAGGCGACGGGGACCGCTGTCGCGGACGCCCTCGCCATCGATCCGCGAAAGGAAGCCTGACAATGGCACCAGAACTGTATTGGGACGACGCGAAGGTCGGCGACGAGTGCACGAGCCCGTCCGTCACCGTGACGGAGGCGATGGTGAACACCTACGCCGAGCTGACCGGTGACTTCACGCCAGTGCACGTGGACGAGGAATACGCCAAAACGACACCCTTCGGCACCCGGGTCGCCCACGGCTTGCTCGGCTTGTCGCTGGCGGACGGGCTGAAAACGAAGTCGGACTATCGGTTCGTGCCGGGGATGTCGCTCGGTTGGACGTGGGATTTCAAAGGTCCCATCAAGCTCGGCGACACCGTGTTCGTAAAATTTCGGGTCGCCAGCATGCGGTCGGTGAAGCGGCCCGGTTGGGGCATCGTCGTGTTGCCGTCCGAGCTGATCAACCAGCATGGCGAGGTGGTCCAACTGGGCGAGCACCGGCTGATGATCCCGTGCCGTCCTGCTGCGGAGGCAGCTGCATGAGCCAGCCGCTCCCGCTGACCGGCATCAAAGTCATCGACTACAGCCACTTCCTGGCCGGTCCGTTCATGTCCCGCGCGCTTGCTGCGCTGGGCGCCGACGTCATCAAGGTAGAGCGCCCGACGGAGGGCGACGCCGGGCGCGCCCACGCCACCATCCTGGAGCCCGGCACCAGCGGCTACTTCCTCCAACAGAACATGGGCAAGCAGGGCCTGTGCATCAATTTGCGCGACAAGCGCGGTTTGGAGCTGATGCACAAGCTGGTCGCGGAAGCAGACGTCTTCGTCGAGAACTACCGGCCCGGCGCGCTCGACCGATTGGGGCTCGGCTACAAGCAGCTGTCAGAGATCAACCCGCGCTTGGTCTATTGCTCGGTTTCTGCGTATGGCCATACCGGGCCAGACAGTAGCCGACCCGGCTTCGGCCTTATTGCAGAAGCACGCAGCGGCATCATGGCGCAGCTCGGGATGCCGGGCGAGCCGCCGCCACTTCTGCGCATTCCCGTAGCTGACATGTACACGGGCATGCACGGCGTGGCGTCCGTATGCGCGGCGCTGCTGGGCCGGGTCGGTTCCGGCAAGGGGCAGCATATCGACCTCGCGCTCTACGATTGCATGATTTCGATCCACGACTACGCCGTGCAGCGCTACACCATGAGCGGCGGCAAGGACCTGCCGGTGCAGACCGGCTCCGACCAGCCTGAATCCACGATCTACGGCGTTTTCCCGGCCAAAGACGGCAATCTGGTGATTGCGGCCCAGGTAGAGGAGGCCTGGAAGCGTCTAGCCATGCTGATCGGTGGCGAGGCGCTGGCGGCCGACACGCGGTTCCATGGTCAAACCAGTCGCAACGCGCATCGGCTAGAGGCATTAGATCTGGTTCGCGCCTGGACGCTGGCGCAACCGTCCCGCGTCGCCTGCACCACTGCGCTGGACGAGGCCGGCGTGCCTTGCGCGCCCGTGAACACGATCGATGAGGTGCTGGCCGATCCGCAGACCCAGGCGCGCGGCATGATGGTGGAGCAAGATCATCCGGTCGCCGGCCACATTCGCCTGCCGAACCTCGCTTTCCGCTTTTCCGATTGCGACACCACCCCGAAGTGTCCGGCGCCCCTCATGGGCCAGCACAATCGGCAGATCGCGGCGTCCCTCGGCTACGCACCGGCCGAGATCGATGCATTGCTGCGCGACGGCGTCCTCTATGCCGAACCGGCAGTCGCCAAGCTGCCGATCGGAGCGGCGACGTGACGGACCGGTATGCCGTGATTGGCAATCCGATCGGGCATACGAAATCGCCGATGATCCACCAGGCGTTTGCCGAGCAGACGAACCAGGACCTCGAGTACACTACCATCCTCGGCACGGTGGGCGGGTTCGGCGATGATGTCGGCGCATTCCGTAACGGTGGTGGCCGGGGCCTCAACATCACAGCACCGTTCAAGCTGGACGCGTTCCGATATGCGACCAAGCTGCAGGACGGCGCGAAGCTCGCCGGAGCGGTCAATTGCCTGTCCTTCGACGGCGACGAAACGACCGGGGCCAATTTCGACGGCGTCGGTCTGACCAGGGACATCCAGCGCAACCTCGGCTTTCCGATGCGGGGAAAGCGAGTCCTGCTGCTCGGGGCCGGTGGCGCCGCCCGTGGGGCGCTGCTGCCCTTCCTGGAGCAGCAACCGGCCGAGTTGGTGCTGGTGAACCGGACGGTTGCGAAGGCTAATGCCCTGGGCGAGCAGTTCGCCAGCTATGGCACGCTGGTGACGACCGGATACGAGCAGCTCGCGCAGGAGCGCGGCCAGTATGACATCGTGGTGAACGCCACCTCGGCCAGCCTTCATGGGGAACTGCCGCCGGTGCCGGCCAGCGTGTTCGGCCACGGATGCCTCGCCTACGAACTGCTCTACGGCAAGGGGCTCACGCCCTTTCTTCGCCTGGCCAAGGATGCCGGTGTTCAGCACGTGGCCGATGGTGTCGGCATGCTGGTCGAGCAGGCGGCCGAGGCTTTCGAGTGGTGGCGCGGCGTCAAGCTCGAGACCGGCCCGATGATCAGACAGCTGACCGTGCCGCTCGTCTGAAAACACCGGCTCTCGCCAGACGAGCCGCAAAACAACAAGCCGCAAAGCCGGCAAGGAAGGAATAAAGGATGGGGAGCGTGCTCGATTTTGGCGTCGTCATGGAGAAGATGCCGGACCTACTCTGGGGGTGTCTCGGCACTTTCGGGTTGGCCATCGCCGGCATGTTGCTCGCCATGATCATCGGCGTTGGCGGTGTCATCACGCGCTCATCCGGCAACCGGGTGCTGCGCTCGGCGACGCTCACCTTCATCGAAGTGGTTCGCAACACACCGTTTCTTGTGCAGATCTTCTTCCTGTTCTTCGCGCTGCCGCTGCTCGGCCTGAAGCTGAGCCCAACGACGACGGCGATCATCGCGCTCGGGGTGAATGGCGGCGCCTACGCGATCGAGATCATCCGCGGAGGGGTGCAAAGCATTCACAAGGGCCAAACCGAGGCAGGCCTCGCCTTGGGCCTGCATCGCGCCCAGGTATTTCGGCTGATCGTTCTCAAGCCGGCGCTGCGGGCGATCTATCCGTCGCTGACGGGCCAGTTCATCATGCTAACCCTGACCTCGAGCATTTGCTCGTCCATCTCGGCTTATGAGCTGACCTCGGTCGCACAGCGGATCGAGAGCGACACGTTCCGCAGCTTCGAAGTCTACTTCACCATCACCCTGATGTACCTGGCGATCTCCTGGATCGTGATGAGCGGTTTCGCCGTCATCTCCCGCCAGTTCCTCAGCTATCCGACACGGTGATCCCATGAACACCGGTTTCGGCTTCGGCGAATTCAACTTCCTCATGGTCGGCTTGCGCTGGACCGTGCTGCTGTCGGCCATTGCCTTCGTGGGTGGCGGGGTAGTCGGGCTGCTCGTGGCGCTGGCTCGGGTATCGGAGAATGCCGTGCTGCGGCGGGTCACCGCCGGCTACATCGCGGTCTTCCAAGGCACTCCGCTGCTGATGCAGCTCTTCGTCGTGTATTTCGGCTTGGGGCTGTTCGGACTGCAGCTGCCGGCCTGGCTCGCCGTGGCAATCGCCTTCACGTTGAACGCCAGTGCCTTCCTGGGCGAGATCTGGCGCGGCGCGATCCAAGCTCTACCGAAAGGCCAGACCGAAGCCGCAAACGCACTCGGCCTGCATTACCGGTCCCGCATGAAGGACGTGATCCTGCCGCAGGCGCTGCGGATCGCGCAGCCGGCTACCGTGGGCTACCTCGTGCAGCTCATCAAGGGCACTTCGCTGGCCGCTATCGTGGGCTTCATCGAGTTGGCCCGTGCCGGGCAGATCGTCTCCAACCAGACGTTCGAGCCCATCCTCGTCTTCGGGATCGTGGGCGCGATCTACTTCGTCCTGTGCTTGCCGCTATCGCTTTACAGCGCCCATCTGGAATCCAAATTCGCCGCGGCGACGCGGTGATGCCGACCAATCAACAACAAGGGGAAACTGCCATGACAGACCATTTACGCCTCCATCGCCGGAGCTTCATCGGCCGCAGCGTTGCCGCGAGTTTCGCGATGCTCGGCGCCGGGCTATTGCCCCGAGAGGCGGCGGCGCAGACCGTCGATGGCATCAAGAAGAAAGGCAAGATCGTCATCGGCATCCAGGGCGACAACGCGCCGTGGGGTTTCGTGACCTCGAAGGGCGAGCAGGACGGTTTCGACGCCGACGTGGGACGCCTGTTCGGTCAGTTCGTGGGCGTGCCGGTCGAGTTCTTCCCGACCGCCGTTGCCAACCGCATTCCGGCGCTCGTCACGGGCCGGGTCGATATCCTGTTCGCGACCATGGGCATGTATCCGGACCGGGCCAAGGCGATCCAGTTCTCCAGGCCATACGCCGCCAATGACGTGGTGCTGGTAGCTCCTGTCAGCATGGCGGTGAAGACGCCGGAGGATATGGCCAATCACACCATCGGGGTTGCGCGGTCGAGCGCGCAGGACACCGCCGTGACCAAGGCTGCACCCGCTAGCGCTACGATCCGGCGTTTCGACGATGACGCCGCGACGATTCAGGCGCTGCTGTCCGGCCAAGTCGAGATGGTGGGTGCGAACCAATTCTACCCGGGCCGACTCAACCAATCGAAGCCCGGCATGTTCGAGCGCAAGCTCGACTTCCTGCGCCAATACAACGGCGCCGGCACCCGCCTTGGCGAGAAAGAGTGGAACGCCACCGCCAACGCTTTCATCGACAAGATCAAGGCCAATGGCGAGCTCGAGAAGATCTACCAGAAATGGATGGGCTTCGCTGTGCCGCCGTTCCCGGACTCCATGGACGGCGTGCCGTTCGTCGTCAGCTGATCGGGATGCCCGCCATGCCGCAGACCCAGCCCTCGGCCGAGCCGCCGCTGATCCTGATGGATGGGGTGGAGAAGTGGTATGGCGAGTTCCAGGCGCTGAAAGCCATCAACCTGCAGGTCCACAAAGGCGAGAAGATCGTCCTCTGCGGACCCTCGGGGTCCGGCAAATCGACGCTGATCCGGTGCATCAACCATCTCGAGGCCTATCAAAAGGGCCGCATCGTGGTGGACGGACTCCAGGTCAACGACAGTCCGAAAACGATCGACGCAGTGCGCCGCGAAGTCGGGATGGTGTTCCAGAGCTTCAACCTGTTTCCGCATCTGACCATTCTGCAGAACTGCAGCCTAGCCCCGATGCGTACGCGCGGCGTAGATCGCGCCACGGCCGAGGCGACCGCCCGGCGCTACCTGGACCGGGTCAAAATCCTCGACCAGGCCGATAAGTATCCCGCTCAGCTCTCGGGGGGCCAGCAGCAGAGGGTAGCCATCGCGCGGGCCCTGTGCCTCGAGCCGAAGGTCATGCTGTTCGACGAGCCGACCTCGGCGCTCGACCCGGAGATGGTCAAGGAAGTACTCGACACCATGATCGGCCTAGCTGCCGACGGGATGACCATGATCTGCGTCACTCATGAGATGGGTTTCGCGCAACAGGTGGCGGATCGCGTCATTTTCATGGCCTTGGGCGAAATCATCGAGGAGGCGGAACCGGCGGTGTTCTTCCGCAATCCGCAGCATCAGCGCACCCGCGACTTCCTCGGCCAAATCCTGAACAGACATTGAAGAGGACCTGAGATGACTGTCTCCCCCGTCAAGCTGGCTGTGCTCGGAGCCGGAATGATTGGCAAACGGCACATTGAGCATGTGCTCACCCAGGACTGCGCCGAGCTGATGGCGATCGTCGACCCGACGGACATGGGCCGGGCTCTCGCGGCCGAGAAGGGCACGCACTGGTATCCCGATTTCGCCACCATGCTGCGGCAGGAAAGGCCGGAGGGGGCGATCATCTCGACGCCTAACCAGATGCATGTGGAAAACGGCCTGGACGTTATCGCGGCCGGCGTGCCGGCGCTGGTGGAGAAGCCGCTGGCGGACAGCGTAGCGGAAGCGACCCGCTTGGTGGACGCCGCTGAACGGGCGGGTGTGCCGCTCATGACCGGCCATCACCGCCGGCATAACCCGCTAATCCAGGCCGCCAAGCAGGCGATCGATGGCGGCCGGCTCGGTCAGGTCGTCTCGGTCCAGGGAACATGCTGGTTCTACAAGCCGGATGACTACTTCGACATTCTCTGGCGGCGTGAGAAGGGCGCCGGGCCGGTCTTCCTGAACCTCATCCATGACGTGGACCTGTTCCGCTATCTGTGCGGCGACGTGGTCGAGGTGCAGGCGATGGAGAGCAACGCCCTCCGTGGCAACGCCGTCGAGGAAACGGCCGTCATCCTGCTCCGCTTCGCAAGCGGCGTGCTGGCCACCGTGAACGTCTCGGATAAGATTGTCTCCCCCTGGAGCTGGGAGTTCACCACGGGCGAGAACCCGGCCTACACGCACACGCAGGAAGCCTGTTACCAGGTCGGCGGCACGCTGGGCGCGTTATCCATCCCGTATCTGGATCTCTGGCACAATCCGACCAAGCCGAGCTGGTGGGAGCCGATCGAACGCGAACGTCTTCCCATTGTCGAGAAGGATCCGCTGGGTCTGCAGGTTCGCAACCTTTGCGAGGTTGTGCGCGGCACGGCCACTCCGGTCGTCTCAGGCAGGGAGGGCTTGCAGACGCTTCGGGTGATCGAGGCTGTGAAGCAGGCTGCCACGAGTGGTCGCGCAGTCCGGATGGACTGAGAGCCTCATATGTCAAACCCGTCGGCCTCGGGTCTCGACAGCTTGCCCGCGACCTGGCTGCAGCCTGATGCCGGCTGTGGCGGCAGCACTCCAGGCCTTTACTGATTGAAGGAGCACCAACATGAGCCGCCTCGTCTATGTCCTTAACGGACCTAACCTCAACCTGCTCGGCAAGCGCCAACCGCATATCTATGGTCATGAAACTCTGTCCGATGTCGAGCGCGATTGCCGAGCGCTTGCGGCTGAGCTTGAGCTCGAGCTGCGCTTTCACCAAAGCAATCGCGAGTACGAGATCATCGATTGGATCCACGAGGCGCGCGAGACCGCTTGCGGCATCGTCATGAACCCTGCCGCTTTTACCCACACGTCGGTTGCCATTCTCGACGCGCTCAACACTTTCGACCACCCGGTGATCGAAGTGCACATCTCGAACGTCCACAAACGCGAGGCCTTTCGGCACCACTCCTTCGTGTCAGGCCGGGCGGATGGCGTAATCGCTGGCTTTGGAACGCAAGGCTACCTACTGGCGCTCCGGCGTGTCGCCTTCCTTGTGCAGTCATCGACATGACCGTAACGCCAAACAAGTGCGAGCACCATTTGTCGCTGAATTGGTAAAATTCGGTACGTTGCAAATGTCGGTTTCATGCGACCATATTGTCGCCCGTGGTATAGCCGAAATCAACACTCAGCGTTTCGGACGCAGGCAAGTCAGCAGTGCCGCCGCCAGATGGTTCAGCGCCTGACTATTGCGGCGCTCTGGGTGACTGTCGCAGGGATCAATTGGCGGCCGCAGCACGGCCATCCCGTCTTACCGTTACGGTAGGCGGATGTCCTGCGGACGTCCGAGTTCCTGCATGCGGTTCAGTGCACTCACGGCAATTGCGACCTCGGTCGGCCCGACGCCGATCGGTGCGGGATCGCAGACTGTCATCGATGACCCGTTTGAAGCGGCTGACTTCGGCCTCCACCAGAGCACGACAATTGTAGCCAGAGGCCGTCTGCCAAGCCATGCGGCCGCGTTCGGCGATGATCTGCAGGTGACGGTCTCGCATCGTGGGCGCCGTCTGCGCTGTGGCGCTCGCCACGGCGCTAGGGCGCGGCGGGACGATGACGGACGCCTCGGGATGGTGGGCAGCGACTTGGCTATAGACGCCGTCCTGATCGCAAGCACCGGCGGGGGTGAACGACACGACCGGGCCATACACCTGGTCGAGCAAGGACTCAACCTGCGACGCATCATCGACGTCGCTCGTGGTCAGCGCCGCCGCCGCGATCTGCCCGGTGTTGACGTCCACAGCGATGTGCAGCTTGCGCCACGACCGCCGTGTCTTTGTGCCATGCTTCTCGAGCAGCCATTCGCTCGAGCCGTATAGTTTGAGCCCCGTAGTGTCCACCAGAAGGCGCGCGAGACCGGAGCTTGACCGAGGCGGAACCACGTCCGGGCTTTCGGCCCAGCGGCTCAAGGTCGTATGATCCGGCACGGCAAGATCTAGACCGAGCAGGGCAATGATGGAGCCAAACAGCCCTTCGGTCTGCCGCAGCGCTAGAGCGATTTGCGTGTAGGTCCGGCACCCAATCCCATATGCCTGGTTTTGGGATGGCGTATGATGGCTGGGGCGTATTCGACGGACCTGCGCGAGCGTGTGTTGTCCGCGGTGGAGGCGGGCGAGACTGTATCGGCGGTGGCCCGGCGGTTTGCGGTGGGCCGCTCGACGGTGCAGGACTGGGTGCGAGCGCTGCGCTAGGACGGCCGGCGCGAGGCGGGCCGGATGGGCGGGCACCGCAAGCCGGTGGTTGCGGGTGAGGTGGAGGTGGCGCTGCGGCGGATGCTGGAGGTGGCCAACCACTTGACCTTGGCGCAGTGCCGGGACCGCTTGGCCGCGGAGGTCGGGGTGTCGGTGCATCTGGTGACCGTGCACCGGGCGCTGGCGCGGATGAAGTGGAGCTGGAAAAAAGCGCACGCTGCGCGCGGCCGAGCAGGACCGTGAGGATGTGGCGTAGGCGAGGGCCGCCTGGCACACGGACGCAGAGGCCGGGGTGGGCGGGATCAGCCCGGAGCGGCTGGTGTGCCTGGACGAGTGCGGCGTGCTGACCAACATGGCCTGCCTGCATGGGCGCGCGCCGCGCGGCCAGCGCGCTCGGGGCACCGTGCCCGCGGGCCGGTGGGAGCGGCTGACCGTGTTGGGCGCCTTGGGCGTGGACGGCATCGTCGCCGCCATGTCGGTCAAGGCTGCAACCGACGGGGCCGTGTTCCTGGCCTACTTGGACCAGGTGCTGCTGCCCAAGCTGCAGGAAGTGCGGCCAGACGCGGTGCTGCTGATGGACAACCTTGCCGCGCACAAGACGCCTGCGGTCCGGGCACTGCTGGACGCCTCGGGCTTTGGCTACCGCTACCCGCCCTCCTACAGCCCAGACCTGAACCCCATCGAGCCAAGCTGGGCCAAGATCAAAGGCAAGCTGCGCGCTGTGGCCGCGCGCACGGCGGATGCGCTGCACACGGCGCTCGGACCCGCGCTGGAGGCCGTCACCGCCAAGGACGCCCAAGGCTACTTCAGAAACTCAGGATACAAAATTGCCGGACACAAACGCAAACCGCTCTAGGCGGAACAGCGCTCGTAGCTTTAGCGCCGTCGCGATGGCCAGGGCCGAATAGCGCGCCTGACCATCTCTCGTCGTTCGCGGCTCAGCCTTCAAGCCTGCGATTGCCGCGTCGGTGAACCAAACCGTCAGGCTGCCGCGCTGCCATAGGGCGGGGCGGCATCATAGGCCGCAGAGTTCGTCGCGCGGTGCCGCTGCTTGGGGATGTGATGACGGCGCTCGGCATTGGCGTTGAACAGCACGACAACAACCCCGGACAGTAACGGGAAACGCCCGGCGTCATCTTACCCCAGCCAACGCCGCAGCGATCCATGCAGCACACTCCCGCTGGAGCTAACCGACCGGCCTGGCGTTTCCCGCTATGGGACGCAGCATGTTGCGCTTAGACGAAGGAGGTGATTAACCGGCAGGAATGAGCGCAGACGCTAATGGGCGGGAACCGGGTCAGGGACTGACCCGTGGGTCGATCGCTGCGACGGCGTTGCGGCTCATCGACCGGGATGGCTTAGAGTCGTTTTCGTTACGATCTTTGGCGAAAGAACTCGGGGTGTATCCGAGTGCGATCTATTGGCACCTTCCGAATCGTAACGCCATCCTGGCGGAAGTCGTCGCTCTCGTGATCGCAGACGTCATGCCGCCGTCCGGGCTCGAGTGGCGGGCGCATATCTCGGCGCTGATGCATCAGTTCCGGGCGGCGCTGTATGCGCATCCACGCGCGGTCCCGCTGCTGGGGGCGCAGTTGGTGGCGAATACGGCGACTAACCTTGATCTAGTCGAGAGTATTCTGGCGAGCTTGTCGCAGGCGGGCTTCTCGGGGCCGCGTCTGGTGGCGGCGTACAACGCGGTTTGTGCGGCGATGGTCGGGTTTGCGGTGGAGGAGCTGTGCGCGATGCCGGACGATCGGGCCGAGTGGCAACGCACGGTGCAGGAGCGCCTCGGCGATGTGAATATGGAGCGGTATCCGGTTCTAAGCCGCAATCTGGCCGGACTGTCGGACCGGGCGTTCATGTTGCGATGGAGCAACGGAATATCGGCACCGCTCGATAGCGGGTTCGAGCTATTCACTGCTGCATTTATCACCGGATTGGCGGCGCTGGCGTACGACGGTCCGAGATAAGCGCCTCATTCATACGCAACAGCCTTAAATGAGTGCGGTTCCAGTCTGTATCCTGTCGAATCTATGCGGAAAATCATTGAACAGCGTACAGGACTTCCTGTACATCGTTCAGTGCCGATTTGCATCGGCCTTTCACGCAGGAGATCGCCGATGTCCGGAGTTCAGGCTTCCCCGTCCACCCTGTCGCGGACAGGCATGCATCCGCCGGCGGCCACCTCGAGCGCCGTGCACGCCATAGTCGCCGTCTCGATCGGCAACGCGCTCGAGTGGTTCGATATCGTCATCTACGGCTTCCTGGCCGCGACCATCGCGAAGGTGTTCTTCCCGGTCGGCAACGAGACCGTGTCGATGCTGGTGACGTTGGGCACGTTCGGCGCGTCGTTCCTGATGCGGCCGCTCGGGTCGGTGACAATCGGCGGAGGCTCTTATTGGGTTCCGGGGTGGTAGGGTCGGGACCGTGGCGTGGGGCTGAGGATGGCTGGCACGAAGGCGGGAACGGGAGTAGCTGACCGGCTCGCGCGAGGAGCTTCTGTCATGGCTGCATCCGACCTGGTCAACCTTTCCGGCCTGATGGACGATGCGAAGTGCTTCGCCTTTGTGCGCCAGCGCCGCTGGCCGGACGGGATCCGGTGCCCTGGATGCGCCAGTTCCCTGGTGATCCGGGACGGGTGCGACGACATGCAGCCGCATCGTCAGCGTTACCGCTGCAAGGCGTGCGCGTCCCGCTTCGACGATCTCACCGGCACCGTGCTGGCCGGCCATCATCAGCCGCTACGGGTCTGGGTGCTGTGCCTCTACTTCATGGGCCTGAACCTCTCCAACCGTGCGCGCTCGACGCCGTCATGGCGCTCGCACCCACCCACCGTGACGGCCAGCGC
>CAXTWC010000155.1:0-13512 GCA_964247805.1 uncultured Acetobacteraceae bacterium
GTCTATCCAAGCTCCGATCATGGCTTTATGCGGGTGGGTGAGGATCCTAGCAATCGCAACCCGGCTGACGTCATAGCTGTCCGCAAGAGCTTGACGCGTCTGAAGATGTTATTTGCAACCCTCTAGACCCTCTGAAAGAGCGACTCTCCTCGGGGTTTGATGCTGATAAAGTGACAGGGCGTTCGCAAAAGCCTTCGTGTTAAAAACAGCCGCCCCCTTTTGCCAGTTCCTTCAATCTCGGCAACGCACCTCTACCCTGACGATCACCATGATCGTCACCCTCCCGTGCCGAGATAGGCTTCGATCACGTGAGAGGTGGACCGTAGCTCCGCGGCCGGTCCCTCCGCCATCACGCGGCCATTCTCCAGCACATAGCCGTAATCCGCGACGTGCAGCGCCGCCCGGGCATTCTGCTCGACCAGCAGGACCGACACCCCTGCCTCGCGCAGCCGCAGGACCGTGCGCATTACCTCGCCCACCACGCGCGGGGCCAGGCCCAGCGACGGCTCGTCCAGCATCAGCAACCGCGGGTTGCCGAGCAACGCGCGGCCGACTGCGAGCATCTGCCGCTCCCCGCCCGACAATGTGCTCGCCAGTTGGGAACCCCGCTCGCGCAAACGGGGGAATAGCTCGTAAACCCGCTGCAGGTCCGCTCGCAACACGGCGCGCGTGGTGCGGCGGCGGCCGAAGGCGCCGAGCCAGAGATTGTCGGCGACCGACATCGCACCGAACAGCGCGCGGCTTTCCGGCACCAGCGACATGCCGGCCTCGACCCGCGCCTCAAGCGAAATCGCGTCCACCGCGACACCCTGGAAGCCGATATGCCCGCGCGAGGACAACGCACCGATCAGCGCCAGCAGCAGGGTCGACTTGCCCGCACCGTTCGGCCCGATCACGGTGACGATCTGGCCCTTTGCGATCCGCAAATTCACGTCCCGCACCGCCTGCGCCTTGCCGTAGAACACGCTGAGGCCGGTCGCCTCCAGCAATGCGGTCACGACGCGGTTTCCATGTCCAGGATCCCGCCCAGATAGGCTTCCTGCACCAGGGCGTTGTCGCGGATCGCCTCCGGTGGCCCCTCGGCGATTCGGGTGCCGAAATCGACCACGACGATCCGGTCCACCAGGCCCATCACAAACGACATGTCGTGCTCGACCAGGAGAATCGAGAGCCCCTCGCCGCGCAGCCGGTCGAGCAAGGCTGAAAGCTGCTGCTTCTCCTGGCAGCGCAGCCCGGCAGCCGGTTCGTCCAGCAGCAGGACCGCCGGGTCGGCGGCCAGCGCACGGGCAATCTCCAAGATGCGCTGCTGGCCCAGCGCCAGGGCGCCGGCTTGCATGGCCGCCAATTCGCCGATCCCGGCACGGTCGAGCTGGTTCTGCGCCTCCCGCAGCAACGACGCTTCCTCCGCGCGGTCGAGGCGCAAGATGGCACTCAGCAATCCCCGGCGGCCGCGGCGATGGGCGCCCAGTGCGACGTTCTCCAAGACCGACATGGTGGGCCGTAACAGCACGTGCTGGAAGGTCCGCGCCACGCCCAGCGCGGCGATCTGGCGCGAGGAGGCACGCTCGATCCGATGCCCGGCCAGCGCGATGGTGCCGGCATCTGCGGTGGCGATGCCGGTCAGCAGGTTGAACAACGTCGACTTGCCGGCGCCGTTCGGGCCGATCACGGCCAGGATCTCACCGGCCTTCAGGTCCAGGCTGACCTCCTTCACCGCCACCAGGCCACCGAAACGCTTCACCACGCCCCGCACTTCGAGCAGCACGCGGCCGCGCGGCGGCTGGATCCTGCGGGCCAGCGCGGGAGCTGTTGCCGGGGCACGGCGGCCTGGGCGGGCCGGCAGGAAACGGGCCAGCAGCGGCATGAGGCCGGAGGATGCGGTCTGCAGCAGCGCCAGGATGATGAGCCCGAATGCGGCCATCTCGAAGCTGCCGCTGCGGCCCAGCAGCCAGGGCAGGAATTCACGCAGCCAGCTCTGCAGGGTCTCGAACACGATGGGGCCGATCAGCGCGCCGCCGAGGCTGCCGATGCCGCCGATCACCACCATGAACAGATCGTCGATCGACGCCGTCACCCCGAATGGGCCGGGGTTCACCACGCGCAGCTGGTGCGCCTGCAGCCAGCCTGCCAACCCGGCGAGCACGGCGGCAACCACGAACACGACCGTTTTCAGCGCTGGGGTGTTGACCCCCATGCTTTCGGCCATCGTCCGCGCGGGCAGGCTGCGGATGGCGCGGTCGATCCGACTGTCCAGCAAGTTGATCGCCAACAGGAACGCCAGCCCGGCGAGCAGCCAGATGAGCGCGAACATGCCCTGCGGCGTCGTGATCTCAAACCCGGCCGCGCCGATCGGGGGCAGCCCGATCATGCCGTTGAAGCCGCCGAGGCCGGGTATGTTGGCGAGCGCGTAATACACACCGGTGCCCCAGGCGATGGTGCCCAGCACGAGGTAATGCCCCGCCAGCCGCACCGTGATTGCCCCCAGGATCAGCGCTGCGAGGGCTGAACAGGCCAGACTGATGGGCAATGTGGCCAGCGGCGACCACCCGTATTGGCCGGTCAGCTTCGCAGTCGCGTAGGCGGCTACGCCGCAGAACGCCGCTTGGCCGAACGACGTGAGGCCCGCGACACCCGTCAGCAGCACCAGCCCGATCGCCACCAGGCAGTCGATGCCGATATAGGAGAACGAGGTGACCAGACTGGGCGTGCCGAAGACGCAGACCAGTAGCAGCGCGAAGACTATCGCGGCGATCATGGCCCGGTAGCGGCTCATAGTTCGGGCTCGTCGGGAATGCGTGATAGCGCCGAGCGCCACAGCAGGAAGGGGATCAGCGTCGCGAAGACGATCACTTCCTTGAACGCGGAAAAGTAGAAGGAGGCGAAGGTCTCTATCAGCCCCACGAGCAGCGCGCCCAGCAGCGACAATGGGAAGCTGACCATGCCGCCGATAACGGTGGCGACAAACCCCTTCACGCCCATCGCAAAACCAGAATCGTAGTAGAGCGCGGTGACCGGCCCGATCAGCACGCCCGAGAGCGCGCCAATGCCGGACGCCAGCACGAGCGTGAACGCGCCCGCCGCTTCGGTGCGCACGCCGACGAGGCGCGCGCCGAACCGATCGATCGCGGTGGCCCGCAACGCCTTGCCCCAAAGCGTGTATTGCGTGAACAGCCACAGTGCCACGGTCAGCGCCAACGAAATGCCGAAGATGAGCAGGAACTGGTAGGACAGCCGGGTGAAGTGCACGTCCAACCGTCCGGGCAGGAAGGGCGGCGTGCGAAAGCTTTCGGAGCCGAACGCGATCTGGCCGAAACCGGTCAGGCAGAAATGGATTGCCACGGCTGCAAACAGCAGCACCAGCGCCGACCGGTCGGCCAGGGGGCGGACGGCCAGGCGATACAGCGGGAACCCCATCGGCGTGATTAACGCCAGTACCAGCAGAATTTGCAGGATAACTGGCGGCTGGTATGGCGCCAGCCAGATGATCAGGCCCGTCATCACCAGCGGCGGCAGCACGCAACCAGCTGCGACGGGCAGCGCTGCCACCAACCGGCGGCTTGCCACCGCGCGAACGAGCTCCATCACCGCCGCCAGCACGCCGAGGCCGGTCGCGATCCAGACCGTGCCCGGCACGCCGCCCTGCCGGATGGTGGCCAGGCTGACGGCGCCCAGCACGACGAAATCACCTGCCGGCACCCACAGCATGCGGGTGACCAGGAACACCAGCAGGATGGACAGCGTCACCAGCGCGTAGATCAGGCCGCTGACCAGCCCGTCCTGCACCAGCAACAAAGCAATGTTGGCGTTCACGATCCCAAAGCTCCCGGCTGGCTCGCTATTTTGCGAGGTGGAACGCGCCGTTCTGGATAACCACCATCACGCGGGCGCGGTTATCGACACCGAAATGATCCGTTGGGCTGAACTTATACACGGCGTTGGTGCCCACCACCTCCGTGCCGTCCTGCAGGGCGTCGCGCAGGGCGATACGGAATTCCGGCGTGCCCGGTTTTGCCTTTTTCAACGCTCGGGCCGCCGCGGAGTCCAACACCAGCATGCCGTCCCAGGCATAACCGGAAATTGGGCTGGCGGAGCCCGCACCCCATTTGGCGTCGTAGCGGTGGATGAAGTCGAGCGAGACCGCCTTGATCGGGTTGCTGTCAGGCAGGTCGCTCGCGACGATGACGGGGCCGGCCGGTAGCATGGTGCCGTTGCCGGCGCTGCCAAGCGCATCGATGAACGGCTTCATGGCCGAGCCGTGCGTCTGATAAATCAGTCCGGTAAAGCCCTGGTCGCGCAACGTGGTTTCGGGCAGCGCACCCGATGTGCCGGACGCGCCGATGAACACCGCATCAGGATCAGCTGCGATGACCTTGAGCGCCTGGGCGGTGACGGACGTGTCGGTGCGGCCGAACCGCTCGTCCGCGACGACGTTGATGCCCGCTTCCTTTGCGAGCGGCGTCAGCGAAACGATGTTCAGGTCGCCCCAGCCATCGGCGTAGCCAAGGAAGGCGATGCGCTTAACCCCATGCTGCTTCGCGTTGTCAATGACGGCGGACACCATCAACGGGACCGGCTGCGGCAGCGCGAACACGAACGGCAGGTGCGCGGCGGAAATCGGCACCGGGGTCCAGGCGATCTGCGGCGTGCCGGACTGGACAGCGGTGTCCATGATGGCGGCCGCTGTGATGGTCGATGTGGACCCGAGAATTGCGTCCACCTTGTCGTCCACGAAGGTGCGGACATTCTTGGCGGCGACCGTCGGGTCCGTGGCGTCGTCGAGCACGATGTAGTGGACTGGCACGCCGCCCAGCGTGTGCGGAAAGACTTCCTCCGCGTTGCGATAGGGAACGCCGTTGGCCGCGTTCGGGCCGGTGAAGGTCGCCGTGATCCCGACTGTGATCTCCTGCGCGGATGCGACGGAGCAGCAGGACGCGAGACCAAGCAATGCAGACGCGAGGCGGAGATGCATCCTAGGTTCCTTTGTGAGCAGCAGGGAGACTTCGGCAGTATTGTAGGACATTCTTGAGAAGGTCAACAGTTTCCTTACGTTCAAACAAAGTTGTAGGGCATTCGCGGTTTGCGCAGTTGTTGTTTGCTCGTTTTGCGAGCATCTGGACCTGCAATGTCTCCATTACTGGGCAATCGCCGAGCAACAGCCGCCAGCAACGATCGCCGGAACCGCTGGCGATCTACAGACGCTACTCATGCAACCACCGACTGAAGGAAAACCGCCGACATGCTTCCGCCCGCAGACGACGCCAGGACTTTTCCATTGCAGGGCGTGGTGGACGCGTTGGTGCAGACCATCACCCAACGCATTCTGGATGGGCATTATTCGCCGGGTGTCCGCCTAGTCGAAGCCGAGCTGATGCGCGATCTACAGGCCGGCCGGAACTCCGTACGCGAGGCATTGCGGCGGTTGCAGGCGAGCCGCCTTATCACCGTCGAGTACAACCGAGGCGCCGTGGTCGCCAATCCGGGGCCGGAGGAAATCCGCTCCGCAATGGAGGTGCGCGAGGTCGTATTCGGCCTTGCAGCCCGCGGCGCGACCCGGCGCAACCACCTGGAGCCGCAGCGCATTCCGGCGCTGCTGGCGCGTCTGGAACAAGAGCTGGCCGAGGGCCATCCCGCCGACCACCCGGCCCGCAACGAGGAGTTCCACAACGAGATCCACGACCTGTCCGGCAATGCGAATGTCGGCCCGCTGATGGAGCAGTTCAGGCTGCCGACCCTCCACACGATCTATTTCCGCAACCTGGACGATGCCTCCTTCCGGCAATCGGTGATCGAGCACTGCCAAATCTGCCGGACGATCATCCGTGGGGACGCGGAAGGCGCAGAACAGCTCGCCAGGCTGCATGAGCGCAGCAAGACGGAGATCGCGCTGCAAATCGCGGCCTCTATCACCCGCCCCGCGCCGCCTCGGATGCGCGCTTCCTGATTCTGGTTGACTCTCCAGGATCGTGGGACAATCCTAGTATTGAGGGTCTTGTCGCATAATCGGTGACGGACCGTCCTACATTCGCTCGGTTCACCACCATGAGGCAAATTCCAGGATGACTGCGCTCTACCGCAACTTCCAAACCGTCGGGGCGCTGGACGACGAATATGACCCGAGCCGTCGCGTGGCGGACTTCGCCGATTACGCGCGGCGGTTCAAAGCGGAGAGTGGCCGGGCCGCTGCCGGGCCGAATGCCCTGTTAGGCCAACCCTATGGTCTGACGCAGGACGAATATCTCGACATCTACCCACCCGGATCCTCCACCGCCGAGCCCCAGCCTGTATTCGTCTTCATTCATGGCGGCTATTGGCGGATGTTCTCCGCACGGGACTTCGCGCTCGCCTCCGCGGGTCCTTGCGCGCACGGCATGCTCTCTGTCGTGCCGAACTACACCTTGGCGCCGCAAGCCCCGCTCGCCGAGATCGTCCGCCAGATGCGCGCCGCGGTGGTGTGGGTGGCGCGCAACATCGTCCGCCACGGCGGCGACCCCACGCGCATTGTCGTGGGCGGGCACTCCGCCGGTGGGCAGCTCGCCGCCATGATCGCGTTGACGGATTGGTCGCAGTACGGCTTCGACCACAATCCGGTCCACGCCGTCCATGCGATCAGCGGCGTGTTTGATCTCACGCCTTTGCCCTACACCTACCTGGCGCCACACTTGCAGCTCAGCCCGCGCGAAGTACAGCAACTGAGCCCGGTCCTGCATCCGTTGCCGCCCCAACTGCCGCCGTTCTGCGTCAGTTACGGGGACGCGGAATCGTCCGAATTCTGCCGCCAAAGTGTAGACTTCGTCGGCCGTCTCAATCGCCACGGTCACACGGCCGATCTGCTGCCACTGGCCGGCGAGAACCATTTCGACGCCGTTCTCGGCCTCGCCGACGCCAGTTCCGTCCTCACCCGGCACGTCGTGGCCTCCGCCATGCTGCCCCCTTCAGGAAGATAAGCTCATGCCGCTCGATTACGGTGCCATGGTGGATGTCGAGCGCGGTCTCGTCGACCGGCGCATCTTTGCCGACCCCGAGGTGTACGCAGCCGAGATGGAGCGCATCTTCCGCCGCTGCTGGCTGCTGCTGGGCCATGAGAGCGAACTGGCCAGCAAGAATGATTTCTTCACCACCTGGATGGGCGAGGACCCGATCATCGTGGCCCGCGGCGCCGACGGCACGGTGCGCGCCTTCCTGAACATGTGCCGGCACCGGGGCGGCACGGTATGCCGGGTCGACCGCGGCAATGCGCGCTCGTTCCTCTGCCCGTATCACGGCTGGTCGTTCGCCAATGACGGCACGCTGAAGGGCGTCCCCAGCCTGGAGGTCGGCTATCAGAACCGGCTCGACCTGGCGGAATGGGGCCTGGTCGAAGTGGCGCAGCTCAGCGTCTACAAGGGCCTGATCTTCGCCACCTGGGACAAGGACGCGATCCCGCTGGCCGAGTATCTGGGCGACATGACGTTCTATCTCGACTGCATGTTGGACCGGCTGGATGGCGGCACCGAGCTGGTGGTCGGCAGTCGGCGGTGGATCATTCCGACGAACTGGAAACACGCGGCCGAAAACTTCATCGGCGACTCCTATCACGCCCAGTTCACCCACGGTTCGGTGCTGAAGGTGAAGGGGCTCGAGGGCGGCGGGGCGCGTGCGCAGGCTTCGGAGGGCTACCAAGTCACCACCGGACACGGACACGGTGTCGGCGTTTGGGTCGGCCCAGAGGAAGGCAGCGGCCCGTGGAACACTCAGCTTGAGGGGATCGATGACTATCTGCACACGGTCGCCGACGAGATTCGAGAGCGTCTGGGTGCGGTGCGGGCGAACCGGGTGGCCCCCAACCACTCGACCATCTTCCCGAATTTCTCCATCGAATACCCGTTCATGTCGCTGCACATCTGGCATCCGAAAGGGCCGCTGAGCACTGAGGTACGCGACGTGACCATCATCGACAAGAAGGCCCCGCCCGAGGTGAAGGAGCTGATGCGCCAGCACTGCATGATGCGCCAAGGCCCGGCGGGCACGTGGGAACAGGACGACATGGACAACTGGTCGCAAACCAGCATGTCCGCCCGTAGCCCCACCGGCCGCCGGCTGATGGCCAACTACCAGATGGGCCGCGGCGAGGAATACCGGCTGGACTTCATGCCAGGCCTGGTGGACCACCGCCACAGCGACATGAACCAGCGCGCGATGTATGCGCAGTGGCGCGATCTGATGGTCAAGCCGACCACCGAAGAGCTGATGGACCGGCGCCACATCATGGACGAGCCGCAGACCCGGGTGGAGATCAACCCGAACGCCGGGGACGAGAAGGCCGAGTACCGCGGCGCCGTACAACCGCTCTCGACCATTGAAGCTGCCTGAGATGCAGGACGCAATGGTGCTCCGTATGGAAGTCGAGGACTTCTTGGCGCGGGAGGCCGAAATGCTGGACGAGCAGCGCTACGGCGAGTGGCTGAAGCTTCTGACGGATGACGTGTTCTACTGGGCGCCCGCGGTGGAGAGCGTGGAGCTGCGCCGCACCGCCGCCAACCGCGTGGCCGAGCTGGACGGCATGGCGTTCTTCAAGGACACCCTGAAGACTCTGCACATGCGCATCGAACGTCTTGCCGTGGGCGGCGCGTGGGCTGAGATCCCGCCATCGCGCATGTGCCGGATCATCAGCAACGTGGTCGTCGACCCCGGTGAAGCGGACGGCGACTACAACGTACGGTCCAAGTTCTTCCTGTTCCGCTCCCGGCTGGAGGCGGAGGAGGATAATTATTATGGCTCTCGGCAGGACGTGCTGCGCCGGGTCGGCGGCGCGCTGAAGCTGGCGTCGCGCAAGATCGTGCTGGCGCAGACCGTTCTGAAATCCCGCAGCATCACGACGTTCTTCTAGCCATGCCCCAATCGGACATTCGCCTCCCGGCACAACTCGCCTCCATCACCAAGGTGGCGGCTGACACCAGCCTATTTGCCTTCACGCCAACCCAGCCCGCCGCCTTTCCGCCGGCGGAGGCGGGCGCGCATGTCGATGTCCACCTGCCGGGTGGGCTGGTCCGGCAATACTCGCTGGTGATCGACGGGCGCGAACCCCCTGGCGGCTACGTGATCGCGGTGAAGAAGGCGCCAGACAGCCGCGGCGGATCGCGCACGCTGCACGAGGATATTCCCGTTGGCACGGAAATAGAGCTGAGCCTGCCGCGCAACTTGTTTCCGCTGGCCGAAGATGCCGCCCATTCCGTGTTGGTGGCGGGCGGCATCGGCATCACCCCGGTGTGGAGCATGCTGCACCGGCTGGAGGCGCTCGGACGTCCACTCGAACTCCATTACGCCAGCCAGACACGCGCCAGTATGGCCTTCGCCACCGAGCTCGCCGGCAACCCCTCCGTTCGGCTGCATATCGACGAGGAAACCGGCACGCTGCTGGATATTGCCACGATCTGCGCCCGGGCGCCGGCCGGGGCGCATCTGTATTGCTGCGGCCCGCTGCCGATGCTGAGCGCCTTCAAGGCGGCGACCGCGCATCTGCCGCCGGACCGGGTGCATGTGGAGTACTTCGCCTCGGATCAGGAAGCCGCGACCGAGGGCGGCTATGAAGTCGAATTGGCGCGTTCCGGCCTGACGCTACGCGTGCCAGAGGGCCAGCGCATCATCGACGTCGTGCGCGCCGCCGGCATCAACGTGCTTGTGTCGTGCGAGCAGGGTATCTGCGGTTCCTGCGAGACACGGGTGATCACCGGCACACCGGACCACCGCGACGAAGTGCTGTCTGACGAGGAAAAGGCGGAGAACCTCACCATGATGGTTTGCTGCTCCGGGTCGCGTGGGCCGAAGCTAGTGCTTGACCTATGACGCCCGATGTTTCGTACACCGGCTGGGACGGCCGCGTGGCGATCGTCACCGGCGGGTCAAGCGGGTTCGGCCTGGCGATCGCGCAGGCGTTGCTCGGCACCGGCGCCATGGTCGAGGTTTGGGACCTGTAGCCGCCCCCCGACCCGGCGTTGCGTTTCCGTCGGCTCGACGTGTCGGACGAAACGGCGATCTCGGCTGGAGTCGCGGCGGTGGTGGCGGAGACTGGCCGGTTGGACATCCTGGTCAACAACGCCGGCATCCCAGGCCCCGTCGCGGCTTGCCAGGACTACCCGCTGGATGCATGGCGCCGAGTCATGGGCATCAACCTCGACGGTGTATTCTACTGCTGCCGCGCCGCGATCCCGGTGATGGTGCAGGCCGGGCATGGCCGAATCGTGAACATCTCCTCGATGGCGGGCAAGGAGGGCACGGTCAACAACATGGCCTACGTCGCGGCGAAAGCCGGGGTGATCGGGATGACAAAGGCGCTCGGCAAGGAACTCGCCAAGACCGGTGTGATCGTCAATGCCATCGCGCCCGCCGTGTTCGACACCCCCTTTGCCCGCGAGGTGGAGGCACGCGACCCCGAGTTCGTGGGCAAGCTGCGTGCCCTGATCCCGATGGGCCGCATCGGACGGGTCGAGGAATTGGCCGCGATGGTGCTATGGCTTGCCTCCGACCAGTGCTCGTTCACCACGGGCTTCACTTTCGACCTTTCGGGCGGACGAGCGACCTATTGAGCGATACCCCTTCCGCGACCGCCGTACGCCGCCACCCGACCGTGGTCCACATGCTGGCCGCTGCGGCCGGGGCGTGCGGCGACCGCACAGCGCTGGTCTGCGGCGAGGAGCGGCTGAGCTACGACGCGTACTCCGACTGTGTCGCGGCATTCGCGCATGAACTGCAGTCGCGCGGCGACACAGGCCGGGTCGCGCTGCTGCTGCGCAACTCGCTGGACATCTGCATCGCAACCTTCGCCGTCCAGGCCGCTGGCGCGCAGGTCGTGCCGCTGAACCCCGATTACACCGCCTATGAACTGCAGCCGATCCTGGAGGATGCCGCCCCTTCCCTGGTCCTGCACGAGGCCGGCGACGTAGCGGTCCTGCCGGTGTTGCAGGCGCTCGGCATTCCCGGCGTCGCCATCGGCTCCGGCGCACGGCGGCTGACCCTCCTGCCCGACGACGTGCCGCCGATGCCGCTGCCCGACCCGGCGGGTCTTTCCACCCTCCAATACACTGGCGGGACCACCGGCCGGGCCAAAGGGGTCAACCTCGGCCACACCGCGATCGCCACCAATGTCAGCCAGCGCGAATCGCTGTTGCCGACCCGCCCGGAGCACGAGCGGGTGCTGGCCATCACGCCGCTGTTCCACTCCTATGCGTCCGCCATGGGACTGTATCTCGCGGTGTTCTGCCGGGGCTCGCTGGTGATCCTGCCGCGCTACCACCCGGCCGCGGTGATCGAGGCGATCGGGCGCGAGCGGATCACGCTGTTCTCCGGCAGCCCCACCATCTTCGCCGGGCTGCTCGGCTTCGAGGGATTCGCCCAGGCGGACGTCTCCTCGCTGGAACTGTGCTTTTCCGGCTCGGCCGCGCTATCCGAGGCGACGCTGCAGCGGTGGGAGGCCACGACCGGCACCACAATTTGCGAGGGCTACGGCCAGACCGAAGCCGGCCCGGTGCTGACGTACAACCCCCGCCTGGGCCGCCGCAAACTCGGCTCGGTCGGCGTGGCCGTCGAGGACACCGTGGTCGAGATCGTCGACGTAGAGACGGGGCGGATCGTGCTGGCGCCAGGCGAGAACGGCGAGATCCGGGCGCGGGGACCGCAATTGATGCAGGGCTACCGCAACCGCCCGGAGGAAACGCAGGCTGCCCTGCGCGATGGCTGGCTGTATACCAGCGATATCGGATGGCTCGACGACGAGGGCTACCTGACCGTCTGCGACCGCAAGAAGGATATGGTCATCGTGTCCGGCTTCAACGTGTATCCGCGCGAAGTGGAGGAGGCCCTGCAGCACCACCCTGCGGTGGCAGAGGCGGCGGTGGTCGGCATGCCCGATCCCTATCGCGGCGAACAGCTCCGCGCCTTGGTGGTGTTGCGCCCGGGCACCCCAGCCAGTCCCAGTGACCTGACCGCGCACCTACAATCGCTGCTGGCCCGCTACAAGGTGCCGCAGCGGATCGAGATCGTGGCCGGGTTGCCCAAGACGGTGATCGGCAAAGTGGACAAGCAGCGCATCCGAGCCATGCCATGACCCCGGTCAGCATCCCCTACCGCGCCTATTGGTCCACCCCGTTTGCCAAGTGGCAGGGCAGCCTGGCGCATCTCCACAGCATCCGCTTCGCCGCCCACGTCGCCAAGCATGCGCTCGTTAAGCGCGGCATCGACCCGGCGGTGTTCGACTACGGCGTGCTCGGCCTGACGGTGCCGCAACCGGCTTGCTTCTATGGCCTGCCCTGGCTGATGACGCAGCTCGGCGCCTCCCAGGTCGGCGGCCCCACCATCAGCCAGGCTTGCGCCACCGGCGCCCGCAGCCTGGCCGCCTGCTGCGCCGAGATCGAGTCCGGCGGCGCCAGCGTGGCACTGGCCATCAGCGGCGACCGTGTGTCCAACGGCCCACAGCTCTACTACCCCAACCCTGCCGGACCGGGTGGCGCCGGCACGCACGAAAGCTGGGTGCTGGACAATTTCGCCCGCGACCCGGCGACCATGCAGGCGATGGTGCAAACGGCCGAGAACGTCGCTGCCCGCTTCGGAATCTCGCGCGAGGAGCAGGACGAATTAACGCTGCAGCGTTACGCCCAATATGCCGACGCGCTGGCCAATGATCGCGCCTTCCAGCGCGGCTACATGGACCTGCCGTTCGACGTGCCAGACGAGCGGCTGCGCCGCACGCAATCCGTGTTGGAGGGCGACGAGGGCATTCACCCGACCACGGCGGAAGCGTTAGCCCGACTGAAGCCCGTCACCGCCGGCGGCACCGTGACCTATGGCGGCCAGACCCATCCCGCCGATGGCAGCGCCGCCATCGTGCTCACCTCGGCCGAGCGGCAGGCGGAGTTGTCGGCCGACCCGGCGGTGGTGATCCGAATCCTCGGCTTCGGCCAGGCACGGGCCGAGCCGGCCTACATGCCCGCTGCCCCGATTGACGCCACCCACCGTGCCTTAGCCATCACCGGGCTGACGATCGGCCAAATCGACGCGATCAAATCGCACAATCCGTTCGCAGTGAACGACCTCGCCTTTTGCCGAGCGTTCGAGATCGAACCGGCGCGGCTAAACAACTATGGTTGCTCGCTGGTTTGGGGCCATCCGCAGGGGCCGACGGGGCTGCGGGCCATCATCGAACTGATCGAGGAATTAGTGCTCCGCGGCGGTGGCACGGGACTTTTCCAGGGCTGCGCGGCCGGTGACACCGCCTTGGCGGCCATCATCGACGTGCGTTAATCCGCCGCCCTAACCGGCAGTCGTTCGGAAACCGGTCAAAGCGGCGGCGTTCACGACTATCCAGAACCTTGCTGGACCATCTGCTCAGTTTGGGCCTTCATGGCATCGCGTACAACAGCTGCCGCAACCGGCACTCCCTCCGTTGCCTTTCCACCTGCTTCGCAGGCGGAACCTTTGGCAACTCCGCCCAAAGTGCCAGGGAGCGGCTGCACGCGAGTGGCTGGAAGCGCGTGAGGCCGA
>CAXTWC010000156.1:0-13501 GCA_964247805.1 uncultured Acetobacteraceae bacterium
ACATGACGGTGGTGACGACGGCGCCGTCCTATCTGTTCTGGCGCTGTGCCCAGCCAGAACTACGCGTGCCGCGGGCGATGCTGGACGCGATCGGCCGACTGGGTGGACTGACCGTGGCAGTGGGCCCGCACGGCTCCTCCACACCCGGCCCGGCCTTGCGCAAGCTCGGCTGCGACGTGGTGGTCCGTGGCGAGTGCGAGGAGGTCGTGCTGGCCCTCGCCAATGGCGGCCGTCCGGGTGATGTGCCTGGGACGGCGGTGTTGGATGGGGGCACCTTGCGCATGGCAGGCGGCCCGCAGAGCACGCGGTTCACCGATCTGCCGGCGCTGCATTGGCCCGATGCCTGGGTGCAACGGCACCAGCACCACCACCATCGCTTCGACCGCAGCCCCGAGGGGCCCGGCGCCGAGGTGGAGGCGTCCCGCGGTTGCCCCTACACATGTTCGTTCTGCGCCAAGATCGACTTCCGAGACAAATATCGCCGGCGGGATCTGGCGCCTTTGCTCGCCGAGATCGACGCGTTGATCGCACAGGGCGTCACATACCTGTACTTCATTGACGAGATCTTTCTGCCCCGGGCTGATTTGCTGGAGGCTCTGGTATTCCGCCCAGTGCAATTCGGCGTGCAGACCCGGATCGACCTGTGGAAGCCGGAGATGCTGGCCCTGCTGGGCGAGGCGGGCTGCGTTTCGATCGAGGCCGGGGTAGAAAGCCTGACCGTCGATGGTCGCGCCGCGCTGGACAAGCGGTGCAAGATGACGACCGACGAGTTGGCCGAACGATTGATCATGGCCCGCCAGCACGTGCCCTTCGTGCAGGCCAACTTAATCGAGACGGCGGCCGACGAGGCGGATTTGGTCGCCGCGTGGCGCGCCCGGCTGCAGGATGCCGGCGTTTGGGCGAATGACCCGGTGCCGCTGTATCCCTACCCAAGTTCGCCGGATTATCGCCGCCTATGGGGCGAACCGGACGACCAGGCTTGGGAGCGGGCTCATCAGCACTACCTGGCCCAGTTCACCCGCTTCAGCGACATCCAGGAGGAGGTGCCGGTCGCCCTCCCGGAGCTGGAAGCTGCCTGCCATTGCTGACGAGGGGTCGTTCCTCCCCCGCATAGCGGGGGAGGTGGCGGCGAAGCCGACGGAGGGCGCGCGGGTACGAACTGAGTGTGTGGCCAGCCCCCTCCACCATGCTTCGCATGGTTCCCCTCCCCCGCTTCGCGGGGGAGGAACTCGCCTGCTTCTCACGACGGACGCGGTTGGGGGCATCTGGCGCTACACCGTGGAAATGGTGAACGGTCTCTCCGCGCGTGGCCGAGCCATCACTGTGGCCGTCGTCGGCCCGCGAGCTTCCAATGCCCAGATCGCCGAAATCTCTCCGGCTGTCCGTCTCATCCAAACCGGCCTCCCGCTCGACTGGCTCGCCGAAACTCCTGGGGATCTTGACCGCGCCTCCGCCGCCCTCGCCGCCATAGATGCGGATATCGCCCTGGTCCACGCCCCCGCTCTTCTCCGCCACCGCTGGCCCATTCCCGTCGCCGCGGTGATGCACTCCTGCCTAACCACCTGGTTTGCCGAGGTCCGTGGCGGGCCGGTTCCTCCCGATTACGGCTGGCGGGCCGAAGCAACGGCGGAGGGTCTGCGCCGTGCCAACGCGGTTGCCGCCCCAACCCACGCCTTCGCCGAAACTGTCCGCCGCACGTACGATCTTCCCTCCGTGACCGCCATCCACAACGGCCGCAATCCCATGGCGCTGCCCGCCGTGCCACGGCAACGCGCGGTGCTGGCGGCGGGGCGGCTGTGGGACGACGGCAAGAACGTCGCGGTGCTGGACCAGGCCGCCGCTCGCCTTTCCGCCCCGCTTCGCGCCGCCGGGTCACTGAAGGGACCGGATGGCGGGGCAATGCAGGTCCATCACGCCCAACCGCTCGGCAGCCTGGACGAAGCAGCCATGGCCCAAGCGCTCGCCAGCCACAGCGTGTTCGCCTCTGCCTCCCGCTACGAACCGTTCGGCCTGGCGGTGCTGGAGGCGGCGCAATCCGGGCTGGCGCTGGTGCTCTCCGACATCCCGACCTTCCGCGAACTATGGGACGGGGCCGCGATCTTCGTGCCCCCCGGCGACCCCGACGCCTGGCACGCGGCACTGGAGCGAGCCCTGGACGCACCGCAACCCTGGGCAGACCTCGCGCGGGAGCGGGCGAGGCGCTACACGGTGCAGGCGTGCGTCGATGGGACGCTCGATCTCCTGTCCCGGATGATGGCCGCCGCCTGATGCGCTTCGTCTACTTCACCCACTCGCTCGATTCCTGCTGGAACCATGGCAACGCGCATTTCCTCCGTGGCGTGCTGCGCGCGCTTTTGGCCGCCGGGCACGACGTGCTCGCGGTCGAACCGGAGGAGTCCTGGAGCCGCAGCAACCTGATCGCGGACGCTGGGGCCGGCGCGCTGGACGGTTGGCGCGCGCATTATCCTGGCCTGTCCAGCCGTCGCGTCCCCGAGACCGCCGACCCGGCGCCGTGGCTGGAGGGTGCCGACGTGGTGATCGTCCACGAATGGACCGCCCCCGCCCTGGTCGCCCAGCTGGGAGCATTACGCCGGGCCGGCGCGCCGTGGCTGCTGCTGTTCCACGACACCCACCACCGCGCTGTCAGCGAGCCGGGCGCCATGCGTGCCTTCGACCTCTCCGGCTACGACGCCGTGCTGGCGTTCGGCGAGACCCTGGCCGCAGTGTATCGCGGTTGGGGCTGGGAAGGCCGCGTGTTCGTGTGGCACGAGGCGGCCGACATTGCCCTGTTCCATCCCCCCGCCGAGCCGGTGGCGCGCGAGGGTGCGGTGTGGATCGGCAATTGGGGCGACGGCGAGCGCACGGCGGAGCTGGAGGCGTTCCTGCTCGCACCGCTGCAGCGGGCCGGGATCCCGCTCGACATCCACGGTGTGCGCTATCCTGCCGAGGCGCTCGCCATGTTGCAGCGGTACGGCGCGCGGTACCACGGTTGGCTGCCGAACCATGCGGCGCCGGAGGCTTTCGCCCGCCGCGCCTTCACCGTCCACGTACCCCGGCGGTTCTACGTCACGCATTTACCCGGCATCCCCACGATCCGCGTGTTCGAGGCTTTGGCCTGCGGTATCCCGCTGATCTCCGCGCCGTGGGACGATGCGGAGGGCCTGTTCACGCCGGGTGAGGACTTCCTGGTGGCGCCAGATGGGGCCGCGGTGGAGCGGCATGCGCGCGTGCTGGTGAAGGAACCGGATTTCGCTGCAGCCCTGGCAGGGCGCGGGTTGGCCACGATCCAGGCTCGTCATACTTGCGCGCATCGGGCGGCGGAGTTGCTGGCGATTGTGGCTGGTCTTCGTGGCCGCCCCTCACCCAACCCTCTCCCGAGGGGAGAGGGCTCTTTGCTGCCTTCTCCCTCTCCCCTTGAGGGAGACGGTCGGGGTGAGGGGTGGCCGTTCGCCCCGCGCGTGGACACGACCACCCCATGACCCGCAAATCCCTCGCCTTCTACGGCTCCTCCCTGCTGTCCTCGTACTGGAACGGCGCCGCCACCTACTATCGCGGCATCCTCTCCGCCCTGCACCCGCTGGGATGGGACATCACCTTCTACGAGCCGGACGCGTTCGACCGCCAAAGCCACCGCGACATCGACCCGCCGCCCTACGCACGCTCCGTCGTCTATCCAGCGACCCAAGCCGGCCTGGCCAGCGCGCTCGCTCAAGCCGACAAAGCCGACGTGGTGGTGAAGGCCAGCGGCGTCGGCGTGTTCGACGACGAACTCATCGCTGGCATCGTCGCCCACGCCCGGCCCGGCGCCCTGAAAGTGTTCTGGGACGTCGATGCCCCCGCCACTCTCGCCGCCATCACCCCCGACCCGGCCTGCCCTCTGCGCCAAGCCCTGCCGCTGCTCGACATGGTGCTGACCTATGGCGGCGGCCCGCCCGTGGTCGCCGCCTACACCGCCCTCGGTGCCCGGGCCTGCACCCCGATCTACAACGCGCTCGACCCCGCGACCCACCACCCCGTGCCGCCGGAGCCAGCATTTACCGCCGATCTCGGCTTCCTCGCCAACCGCCTGCCCGACCGCGAAGCCCGCGTGGAGGCGTTCTTCCTGCAACCCGCCGCCCAGCTTCCCGGCCGCCAGTTCCTGCTCGGAGGCCTCGGCTGGGACGACAAACCCATGCCGGCGAACGTCCGCCGCATCGGCCACACGCCCACCGCGCACCACAACGCGTTCAACTGCACGCCGCTCGCCGTGCTGAATGTGGCGCGGGACAGCATGGCGGCGGTCGGTTTCTCCCCCGCCACCCGCGTGTTCGAGGCAGCCGGCGCCGGGGCCTGCCTGATCACCGACGCCTGGGAGGGGCTCGACCTGTTCCTGGCACCCGGCGAAGAGGTGCTGGTGGCGCGCGATGGGGCGGACGTCGCCGAGCACATCGCCACCCTCACGCCGGAGCGCGCCCGGGCGATCGGGGCCGCCGCGCTGCGCCGGGTGCTGGCCGAGCACACCTATACGATGCGTGCCGTCATCGTGGACCGCTTGCTACGCGGGGCATGAAGCGCGGCTTCGACGGCATCCAGGGCCTGCGCGCCTTGGCGGCCGCCGCTGTGGCTCTGCTGCACATCGCCGACGAGGCCGGGGCGCTGGTCGGGGCGCCGGGCCACTCACCCTATCGCTGGATCGACTCGCTGCCGCTCGAGGCTGGGGTGGATCTGTTTTTCGTCATCTCGGGCTTCGTCATGGTCTGGTCGTCGTGGGATGCGTTCGGCAATGCCCGGTCGGTCGCACCGTTCGTCTGGCGCCGGGTGCTGCGGATCGTACCTATATACTGGCTGCTCACAGCGGCTACGGTCGCGATCGCCTTGGCGGCCCCCGGTGCGATCAGCGACGGGTTGCGGGACGGCTGGGGCTACGTGGCCGCGTCGTTCGCTTTCGTACCCTGGCGCCGGGCAGATGGCTTCGTCCAGCCGGTGCTGCGGCTGGGGTGGACGCTGGAATACGAGATGCTGTTCTACGCCCTGGTCGCCTGCACGCTGCCGCTCCGCCGCCCGGTCGCTTTGTCCGCCATCGTGGTCGCGATCGCGGCGCTCGTATTGGCCGGCCAAACCATGCCGTTCGCAGCCGCCCCACTCGCCTTTTGGACCGACCCGATCGTGGCCGAGTTCGCGCTGGGCGTGCTGGTGGCGGTGGCGGCCCGGCGAGGCTGGCGCGCGGGATGGCCCGGCGCCGTTGCCTTGCTCGTCTGCCTCGGTCTGGCGGCGTGGCTCTCCGGCTTGCCCGGCGGAGACGTCAGGGCCCTGGTGCGCGGCGTCCCCTCGGCTTTGCTGGTGTTCTGCGCCTTGTCCTGGCAGCGTCTGCCGCGCTGGCTGGTCGTGATCGGCGACGCCTCGTACGCCCTTTACCTGGTGCACCCGTTTCCGATGCGGGCGCTCCGCGTGCTGTTCGCCCGTTTGCCGGTGCCAGCCGACGCCGCCGTGCCGCTGTATCTGCTGGCGAGCCTGCTGGTCGCTATCGCCGTCGCGGTCGCCCTGCATCGGCTGGTGGAGCAGCCGATCCTCGGATGGGGCCGCCGTCCGCGTGAAGCCCAGACAGCGGCTGCCTCGCTCAGCCCGTAAGTCGGCCGAAGAACGTCGCGATCTCCGCCGCTGCCCGGTCCGGGTCCTCGCGATGGGGGAAGTGGCCGACCCCTTCGAACATCGCCAGGTCGAGGTTGCTGAACGTCTCGCCCAGCCGGTCGGTCCAGGCAAACGGGAAGATGGAGTCGTGTTCCGCCCACCGGACGCAGGTCGGCAGCGGGATTGGGGGCAGGGCGGGCACCTGCTCGGTCATCGTCTTGAGCCGCATGGCGTGGGCCGCCCGGTAGTAGGCGAATCCGCCCGACAGGTTGCCCGGCGCCATGAAATTGTCGACCCATTGCTCCATCACCGGGTCGAAGGCGTCCTTGCGATGCGACCAGTGCCGCAGGAAATGGCCGATGTACAGCCGGCAGGTGTCCCGGCTGGCGCCTACCATGGCGGGGGCGAAGGGCATCTGGTGGAAGGACTGATACCAGATCTCGTTCAGCCGGTCCGGCATGCCCATGCGGCGGCCAATCCCCGGATAGCCGAAATCGAAGAAGAACAGGCCGGTGAACCGCTCCGGCGCCTTGCGGGCCAGCGCCAGCATGATAGCGCCGCCCACGTCGTGCCCGACGACGCCAACCTGGCCCATGCCCATTGCGTCCAGCAAGGCCAGCAGATCGTTGGCATGCCCGTCGGCGCCCCACTGCTCGGCATTGGGCTCGCCCTCCGGCTTGCTGCTCTGCCCGAAGCCCCGCAGATCGGGCGCGATCAGGGTGAAGCGGTCTGCCAGGCGCTGCATCACCGGCTCCCAGGTCAGCCAGAACTCCGGCCAGCCGTGCAACAGCAGCAACGGCGGGCCCGACCCGGCCGTCACCACGTGAAAGGATCCGCCGGCGGCCTCGAGGGTGCTGTGCTGCATCGCTGTCTCCTTGGACTTGCTCCGTAACATGCCACAAACCGCGCCTTAAAGGGCTGACGCGCCCGGAGTAAGGGAGTAAGGCTGCCCCATGCCGCCGCCCCAAGCCGCCGCTGTCGCACCCGACACAGCCATTCCCGCCACTCCTGCCGCCGCCCCGCTGGTGTTCTCGCACCAGCAGATCTTGCGGGTGATTACCGGCATCCTGCTCTGTATCCTGCTGGCGGCCTTGGACCAGACGGTGGTCGTGCCGGCGGTGCCCGCCATCGCGGCGGAATTGAACGCGTTCGGCCATCTGTCCTGGATCGTGTCGGCCTACCTGCTGACCTCGACCGCGGCGACACCGATCTATGGCAAGCTGTCTGACAATTACGGTCGCCGGGCGCTGCTCCTGCCCGCGCTGGTGCTGTTCATCATCGCCTCGATGCTGTGCGCGCTCTCGCAGACCCTGACGCAGTTGATCGTGTTCCGCGCGCTGCAGGGCATCGGCGGCGCCGGGTTGATGTCCATGGCGCAGGCCTCCATTGCGGACGTGGTCTCGCCGCGGGAGCGAGGGCGTTATCAGGGCTACATGGCGGGCACCTGGGGCATTGCCTCGGTGGCGGGCCCGGTGGTTGGCGGCTGGTTCACCGACCACCTGTCGTGGACGTACATCTTCTGGATCAACGTCCCGCTCGGTCTCGTGGCGATGTGGCTGTGCAACCGGGCGCTGAAGCTGCTTCCCGTCCACAATCTCGGCGGCAAGATCGACTTCCTCGGCGCCGCGCTGCTGACCGGTGGGGTGACCGCACTGCTTTTGGTGCTGAGTTGGGGCGGTTCCGAATACCCCTGGTTCTCGCCGACGATCATCGGCCTGTTGGTCCTATCGGCGGTGCTGTTCTCCGTCCTGGTCTGGCACGAGCGCCGGGCCGCGGACCCCATCCTGCCGCCCCGCATGTTCCGCGAGCCGGTGTTCACGCGCGGCGTGATGCTCTCGTTCATCACCTCCATAGGCCTGCTGGGCACGACGTTCCTGCTGCCGCTGTATTTCCAACTCATCCGCGGGGCCGACGCGTCCTCGTCGGGGTTCTTGCTGGCACCTTACCTGCTGCTGAATGCAGTGGGTGCCTTCACGGGGGGGCAGATCGCCCGGCGCTTGGGGCGCACCAAGGCCATCATCGTCACGGGCTTCGCCATGGGTTGCGTGGGGTTCGCCGGCTTGGCCGCGATCCGGCCCGGGGCATCGATAGTCTTCGTCATGGCCGCGATGGCGATCGTTGGGCTCGGCACCGGCGTTTGCCTGCCCAACATCATGGTCTCTGTGCAGAACGCGGCGGAGCGTCGCGATGTCGGCACGGCGACTGGGGCGTTGTTGTTCCTCCGCTCGCTGGGCGGCGCGTTCGGCAGCACGCTGGTCGGAGCCGTGCTGACGGGGGTGTTCGCAGCCCGCTTGGCAGCGCAGGGCTACCCGGCCGCAACGGCCGATCTCGGCGCGCTCAAACCCGGCGGTGCGTTAGCTGTGCTCGGCCCGACGGCTCAGGCGGCAGGACGAGCCGCGTTGTCCAACGGCTTCAGCCTCGCGTTCCTGGCGGTGTTGGCGTTCTTCGTGCTGGCCCTGGTCATCGCGTTGGGCCTGCGGGACCTGCCGCTGCGAACCGTATCCGGCAGCGCCCCAGAAGAGCCCGCCACCCTCGGCCACTAAGAAACCCGCTCCTCCAAAAAGCCCTCTTCCTCTGGGAGCGGGTTGGGTGGGGGACCTAGCTGTCCCAACGGCCAGAGTGCGCAAAGCCGCCTCACCCCGACCCTCTCCCCGAGGGAGAGGGAGGCAGGTCAGCCCTTTTTCGGCATCGAGATCGGCGCGCAGTTGCTGCGCCCGGCCATGACGCAATCCTGGATCTGACTATCGGCCCGTAGCCTCTGCTGCAGCCAAAGCCCTCCCAGCACCAACAGCACGACGACGACCAGGGCGACCAGCGGCCCACGATTCGAGCCGCCGCCGTGCTCACTCTCATCCGCCATGAACGCACTCCGCGAGTTAGGTTGACAGGGGCACGCTTAACCCGGCCATAACGCACCATGCGCTGCCTCCGGTTCCTCGTGCTCGCACTGCTGTTGTGGCCCGGTATGGTGCGGGCCGCCGATCGCTTTTTCACCACCAGCGATGGCGTCAGGCTGCATTACACCGAGTCCGGCCCGGTGTCCGCACCCACGCTCGTGTTCGTGCCGGGCTGGACCATGCCGGGCTGGATCTTCCAACCGCAGATCGAGTTCTTCTCGCGACGCTACCACGTGGTGGCGCTCGACCCGCGCGGGCAGGGCGACAGTGACGTCCCGCTGTCGGGCTACGAGCCCTATCGTCGCGGCAACGACATCGCAGACCTGATCCAGGCCCTGGGCAACCACCCGGTCGTGCTGGTCGGCTGGTCGCTCGGCGTGCTGGACAGCCTGGCCTATGTGCACCAGTTCGGCGACGGTCAGCTGCTTGGCATGGTGCTGATCGACAACTCGGTCGGCGAAGATCCGGCCCCCACTGCCGTCCCGCGCGTGGCGCACCGCCCCTTGGCGCGCCCAGCCTCCCGCGAGGAAGCCATGGCACGCTTCGTACGCGGCATGTTCCACCGGCCGCAAAGCGAAGCCTACCTGGACCAACTCACCGAGACCGCCTTGCGCACGCCGCCGGATGCCTCGGCCGCACTGCTGTCCTATCCGGTGCCACGCACTTTTTGGCGGGAGGCGATCTACGCCGTGCGCAAGCCGATCCTGTATGTCGTGACCCCGCGCCTGGCTGGGCAGGCGGAGAACCTGCAGGCGCGTCACCCCGGCGTACAGGCCGACATCTATGCCGACGCCGGGCACGCGCTGTTCATCGATGATGGCAACCGCTTCAACGCGGAAATGGCGGCGTTCCTGCAAACCCAGGTCGGCGGCCCATGATCCGGGCCCGGCTGTTGCCGCTGTTCCTGATATCGGGGGCAGCCGTCGGGTTCGAGACGGCGCTGACCCGGTATTTCGCCGTCGCGAAGTGGTCGGAGTATGGCTACTGGGTCATCTCCATCGTGATGGTGGGGTTCGCCTTCAGCGGCGTCACGATGGCGCTGGCCCGCACCTACGCGCTGCACCATGCCCGCCTGCTGCTGTCGTGGTTGCCCGTGGCGTTGATCGTGGCGGCCGCGTTCGGCTTCTGGGGCGTCACCGCCAACCCGTTCAACCCGCTGCAACTGCAGAACGCGGCCACGTACGGGCCACAGATCGGCAACATCGCCCTGTACTACGCGGTGCTGCTGCCGTTCTTCTACCTGACCGGCATCTATATCAGCCTGTGCTTCGTCCTGAACGACGACCGGATCGGCCGGGTATACGGCGCCGACCTGCTGGGGGCCGGCGCCGGGTCGGCGTTGGTGCTGGCGTTGATGTTCGTGGTGCACCCATTCCTGCTGGTGCCGGTGCTGCTGGTGCCGCTCGCCGCCGCCACCGCCTTCGGCCCTGCCCGGCGGGCGGCGCTGGCCGGGTTGCTCGCCCTCGTGGTGTGCGAGGCCGGCTTGCTCACCGGTAGCCAGGCCGCGTTCAACGATTTCAAGGCGATCTACGCCCCGCTCCATGTGCCGGACAGCCGCGTGCTGGCGCAGGTGGAGTCGCCCCGCGGGCTATACACCCTGCTCGACGACTTCACCGAGCGGGTGGATACCGACGTCACCAACGACATGGGCCTGCTGAACCTACCCGGCCCGCCGCAAACCTTCGGCCTGTATCGCGACGGCAACCGCATCGCCGCCCTGCCCAAGCCGGGCCTGCTCGACGTGCGATACGCCGGCGCCACCTTGGCCGCCTTGCCTTACGCCCTGCGTCCACAGGCGCGAGTGCTGCTCGCCGGGTCGTCGGGTGGGTTCCGGATTGCCGAGGCACTCGCCCTCGGTGCGCGCCAGGTGGTGGCGTTGGAGCCGGACCCGGTCGTGTTCGGCGCCCTCCGCCGCGGGCTGGGTGGTTCGCTTCCGCTGGCCACGGACCCGCGCGTTACCCTCTCGCCGGACGGCCCGCTGGCGGCGGCACGCAGCGGGTCCGGTTTCGACCTGGTGGATGTGTCGGCCGATTTCCTGGATGCGGGGGAGGCCAACAGCACCGCTTTCACCACCGAAGCCCTCGCCGCCGACCTGGGTGCCGTGGACGAAGGCGGCATCGTGTCCATCCCCGTCTCCATCCGGGAATTCCCCGTCTACGCATTGCGGGTGCTGGCGACGGCACGGCAGGCGTTGCTGGCAGCCGGAGTAGCCGACCCGGCCCGTCACGTCGTGGTCTACCGATCGGCCTGGAACGTGCGCATCCTGCTCTCGCTCGAACCGTGGAACGCCGAGCGGATCGCGGCCATGAAAAGCTGGTGCGACGCCCGCTCGTTCGACGTTTCGTACTATCCCGGCATGGACCTCGCCGGGTCCCGCACGGGCATCTACAACGATTTGCCCGCAGTGTCCTTCGACGACGGCGCCGTGACTTCGGGCGAAGGCTCCGACGATTCGATCGCCGACGAGGCCGCCGCCGTGTTGCGAGGCGAGCCGACACAATCGGCCGCTGCCTTCTCCCTCGCTCCGGCCACGCTGGATCGCCCGGCCTACTACGACGTGCTGTTGCTGTCCCACCTGGGCACGGTGCTGCGCCGGTTGGAGATCCTGCCGCAGCCGGAGATTGGCCAACTGGTGAACCTGGCCGTGCTGGCGCAAGCGGGGGTGATCGCGCTGCTGGTCCTGCTGGTGCCCCTGGTGGCCGGGCCCAAACTGCGGGCCGCCGGGGGCGCGATCGTGCGCCCGATCGTGTATTTTGCGTGTCTTGGCCTTGGCTTCCTGTTCATCGAAATCGCGATGATCGAGCGGGCCAGCCTGTTCCTCAACGACCGCACCGCCGCTTTCGCCATTGTTCTGACGGCGATGCTGGTGTTCTCCGGGCTTGGCAGTCTGCTCGCGGAACGCGTCGGCCCGGGTGGGATCGCGCTGTCGGCCGGCGTAGCGGTGCTGTGGTGTCTCGCCGCCTATGCCGGGTTGCTGCCGGCGATGCTGGCGACATTGGACTGGCCTTGGATCGTGCGCGCCGGGCTCGTGGTTCTCGTCGTCGCACCGGTGTCGGTGGCGCTTGGCATGCCGTTCCCTCTGGGGCTCGCCCGCACTGCCGCTGGACCCATGCTGCCCTTCGCCTGGGCGGTGAACGGGGCGTTCAGTGTGGTTGCAACGCCACTGGCGAACCTGCTGGCCACCCAAGGCGGGCTGCACTGGGTTCTACTCGGGGCAGCAGTACTGTATGGTATTTGTATCGCAATGTTTCCGTCTTTTCGAAAGAGAGTGCAGTGGCAGCCTTCCCTTCCCTGACACGTCGCACCCTGCTCGGTGCTGCCGCTGGTGCCGCCCTGGCCCCGGCCGCCTTCGCCGCCTCTACCCAGGCCTGGAATCGCGCGGCTTTCGAGGAGGCGATGCGCAAGTCCGGTCGCCCGATCGATCTGACGGACGAACAGTTCGCCGCGATCCAGGCCCGCAAGCCCGCTGCTTTGGCGAAGATATCCAGCTACCTGAAAGACCGCCTAGGGAGCGCCGACCCGGCGGTGATGCGCGCCTTCGAGGTCGTGCCGCGCGAGTACTACCACTACAACTACGCCGACCACCGCGCGCTGTCGGGCGAGGCGTATGAAGCGGACCCGAAGCCCTGGGCGCTCGGCTATGGTTCGGCGCTGTCGGATTACCTGGGGCAGGCTTACATGACCCAGATTTGCAAGCCGGAGGCGGGGGACACCACGCTCGAGATCGGCACAGGCAGTGGTTTCCAGTCGTCTTTGCTGTCCCGCATCGTGAAGAAGTCCTACAGCATCGAGATCATCGAGCCGCTGGGCCACGCGGTGGCCAAGCTGTGGGAGCCGCTGGGCTACACCAATATCGAGAGCCGGGTCGGTGATGGCTATTTCGGCTGGCCTGAGGTGAAGGATGGCTTCGACATCATCATCGTCACCTGTGCCGCGCAGTACACGCCGCCGGACCTGTTCAAGCAGCTGAAGCCGGGCGGTCGGATGATCATCCCCATCGGCCAACCGTTCAAGCGTGGCCAGGTGCTGTACGTCTACACGAAGGATGCGGAGGGGAAGGTGCATTCCCGGCGGGATGTGGGTGTGTTTTTCATCCCGATGACCGGAGCCATGATGAACCGGCCCCATCCGGATGCGGCAGTTGCGCCCACGACACCGCCGGCCGCGGTAGAAAAGTAACGCTAGTTCCTCCCCCGATTTCACGGGGGAGGTGGCGACCAAAACGACGAAGGGGCGCAGGGTGTGTGCCCCGCGCCCCTTCCACCATGCTTCGCATGGTCGCCTCCCCCACTAAGCAGCAGGGGAGGATCTTTCAATCAACCTGGCTGGGGAGCAGCGCCCAAACCACCCGGTGGCGGGCTAACCGGCCGTGTCGTCGGCACCGAGGCGCGGCGGGTTTCGGGTGCAGGCTCGTCGACCACCCTCTTGATCACCGGCTCACCACGCAAAACGGTGCGGATCTCGTCGCCCGACAGCGTCTCATGCTCCAGCAGGCCACGTGCCAAGCGGTGAAGCTCCTCGATATTCTCCGTCAGGATCGAGTGCGACTTCTGATACGCGCGGTCGATGATCCCCTTGATCTCGGCATCGATCTCGCGAGCGGTCACCTCGGACACGTTCTTGTTCTGCGTGACGCTATGGCCCAGGAACACCTCCTGGCTGTTATCGCCATACGCGATCATGCCGAGCTTCTCGCTCATGCCCCACTCGGTGACCATGTTGCGGGCGATGTTGGTCGCCTGCTTGATGTCGCCGCCTGCACCGGTCGAAACGCGGTCCGGTCCGAAGATGATCTCCTCGGCAACCCGCCCACCCATCGCCATTACCAGGCGCGCGATCAAGCGGGCCTTGTTCTCGCTCAGCCGGTCACCCTCGGGCAGGCTCATCACCAAGCCCAGCGCACGGCCGCGCGGGATGATGGTGGCCTTGTGCACCGGGTCGCAATCCACCTCGTGCATCGCGCAGAGGGCGTGTCCGGCCTCGTGATACGCCGTCAT
>CAXTWC010000157.1:0-13441 GCA_964247805.1 uncultured Acetobacteraceae bacterium
GGCGGATCCCGCCAGCCCGGCGTTTGGCTCGGGCACGGGCAGCAGCTGTTTTCTTACGGCCGACGGCACCCACTCGCGACTGGTGCGTAGATTTGTCATGAACCCGCTCGTCCAAGACACCGGCTCGCCCCCGATCCCCGAAGTCCAAGCCTGGGGCCGGGCCTATGCCGGCGAAAACGGTCCATTGATCGACCTGTGCCAGGCCGTGCCCGGCTACGCCCCGCACCCGGAGTTGCTGCAACGCCTCGGCGCCGCCGCCTCCGATCCGCTCTACGCCAAATACGGCTTCATCCCCGGCGATGCGACACTCCGCGAGGCCTATGCGGCCGAATCCGGGACGACAGCCGGACGGGTGGTGATCACGGCAGGATGCAACCAGGCCTTCTTCACCGCCATGCTGACCCTGGTCCCGCGAGGCGCCGCGGTGCTGCTACCCACGCCCTGGTATTACAACCACAAGATGACCTGCGACATGCTGGGGATCGAGGCACGCGCCCTGCCCACCTCGGCTGCGGACGGCTTCATCCCGGACCCGGAGCGGGCTGCGGCATTGATGGCGGGGGTGGCCGCGGTCGAGCTGATCACCCCGAACAACCCCACTGGCGCCAGCTATCCGACGGCAACGATCGATCGGTTCGCGGTGCTTTGCCGGCAGCACGGTGCGGCACTGTTGCTCGACGAAACGTATCGCGATTTCCTGCCCGACGGCACGAGCTACACGCCACCAGACGACGCCGTCCGACTTTACTCCTTCTCCAAAGCCTACGCCGTGCCCGGCCATCGCATCGGCGCCTTGACCCTGCCGGACGAGTCACTGGTTCCGCAGGCGATGAAGGTGCTGGACTGCATGACGATCTGCCCGCAGCGCCCGGCGCAACATGCCCTGAGCTGGGCAGTCCCCGCTCTGCGCGAGTGGCGCGACGCGAACCGCGCTGAAATGGCCCAGCGCGCCGACACCGTGCGCCGCTGCTTCGCCGCCATACCGTCCTGGCGGATCGACTCGCTCGGGGCGTATTTCGCCTACGTCCGCCACCCCTTCCCCGGCGCGTCTGCCTGGGATGTGGCCGAACGCCTCGCCAGGCAGCACGGCATCCTGCTGTTGCCCGCCCCCGCCTTCGCCGGGTCGCAGGACCATCTGCGCGTGTCCTTCGCCAACGTGGCCTCCGCCGGGATCGAGCGCTTGGCGGACCGGCTGGCGGGTGTGCCGCTCGACGCGTTGGCCGCGTGAGGGTCCTGGCACTCGGGACGCGGGTTTATCTCGGCGACCTCTATCTCAGTTTGATCCGGGAAGGCCACGAGGTCCGGGTCTTCGCGTCCGATCCCCCTTCCCGGCGCGCGTTCGGCGGCATCATCGAACCGGTGGCGGACTGGCGTGACCACCTGGGCTGGGTCGGACTGGACGGCCTGATCCTGTTCGAAGGCGTGGGCAAAGGCGAACTGCAGGACCAGTTGCGGGCCGACGGCTACCGGGTCATCGGTGGCAGCGCACTGGGCGACCGGCTCGAGTCGGACCGCGCCTACGGGCAGTCCGTGCTCAGCCACGCCGGGTTGCCAACGGCATGGAGCCAGGGGTTCGACAGCCCGGCAGCGGCGCTCGACTGGCTGACCGCCCATCCCGGCAGCTACGTGCTGAAATACGATACCGGACGCTACAGCACCTATGTCGGCGAGCACCCGGGTGGGGCGGACCTCGCCTTCATGCTCCGCCGCCAGCCGGATGCCGGGCGCGTGCTGCTGATGGAGCGGCTGCTTGGCGTCGAGGTGGGCATCGGCGCCTACTTCGACGGACAGCAATTCCTCCAGCCAGCCTGCATCGACTTCGAGCACAAGCGGTTCTTCCCCGGCGACATGGGCGAGATGACCGGTGAAATGGGCACCCTCGCGTCATACGAAGGCGCCGAGCGCTTGTTTGCCGCCACACTCGGTCGCGTCGCACCGCTACTCGAGCGCGCCGGCCACGTCGGTTACGTCAACCTCAACTTGATCGTCGACGAGCGCGGTCCATTCCCGCTCGAATTCACCTGCCGGTTCGGCAATCCCGGTTTCGCCGTGTTGGCCGCGATGCAGTCGGATGGCTGGGGCGACTTGCTGGAGCGCATGGCCGTGGGTGCTGGTGGCCGATTTGCCACGCATCCCGGCTGGGCGGTTGCCATCGTGCTGACCGTGCCGCCCTTCCCCGCCTGGACCGACGACGCCGACCCGGCCACCGACCCGCCGTTATTCTTCGTAGGTGAGCCGAGTGCCGCTGAACAGCCGCACTACCACTTCGTCGACATGCGGCGGGATGGCGCCGAACTGCTCGTCCACCGCCGCTCCGGCCACGCCATGATCGTCACCGGAACCGGGAGCGACGTGCCCTCTGCCCAGGCCGCCGCTCGCGCCCGGGCGGCGAACGTGGTCGCCCCCGAACTGCGCTGGCGAGGCGATATCGGCGACCGATACCTTCACGGGGAAGGCGACACCTTGCACCGGCTGGGCTGGCTATGATGAGCGCCGTGGCCGATTGCTTGCAGGAGCGCATCTCACCGCAGGTGGCGCTGGCGAGGATGTTGCTGGGCGGGGCCGATGCGGCTGCCATCGCGCAGGACGTGGCCGATGCGAGGCCCGAGCCGCCGACCGCAGCATGGCGCGCCCTCGCCGCCTTGCTCGAGGGCCGGGCAGCGGAGTTGGACAAGCTCGCCGCCGAGATCCGCCACACCGGCAGCGACCATACCGCAATGGGCGGGCTAGAGGGCATCGCGGCGTTCTTCGACCGCGCCGTGACCCACTCGCCAGAGGCTGGTGTGGCGCTGTACTCGCTGGGTGACCCAGCGATCCTGCAAGCCGCCACGGCGGAGATCACGGCCTGGTTGGGCAGTGAGGGTCTGTTGCGGTCCGACAGCGACGTGCTGGATTTCGGCTGCGGCATCGGGCGCGTTGCCGCAGCGCTGGCGCCGGCTTGCCGCTCGGTACTGGGCCTGGACGTTTCGGCGGGGATGGTCGCGGAAGCACGCCGGCGCCATGCCGGTCTCGCTGGGCTGGCGTTCGACCAGACGGACGGCCGTTCGGTCCCGCCTGGACCGTTCGACCTGGTGCTGCTGGTGGACAGCATGCCCTACGTGCTGCAGGCGGGCCTGGCCGATGCGATCGTCGACTCTGCGATCGCTGCCCTGCGCTCACCGGGCGCGCTGGCGATCCTGAACCTCTCCTATGGGCGTGACCTGGCCGCCGATGGCGCCGATATGCAACGCTGGGCCGCTCGCCACGGTCTTGTTGCAGCCGAGAGCCAGCCGTTCCGTCTGTGGGATGGCCGCGCCTTTCTCCTTCGGCGCAGCTAGCGAGACGCAGCGCTCACGGCACCCTATATCCAGCGCGACCGTGACCGAACCCCTCGCCCTCTACATCCACTGGCCGTTCTGTCTGGCCAAATGCCCGTATTGCGACTTCAACAGCCATGTCCGGGAGCGCATCCCGCAAGCCCGCTTCGCCGCCGCCTTGCGCACGGAGTTGGCGTGGGAAGCAGCACGGCTGGGGCGGCGGACGCTTGGGTCCATCTTCTTCGGCGGTGGCACCCCGAGCCTGATGGAGCCGGCCACGGTCGCCGCGCTGATCGCCGATGCCACAAGCCTGTTCGACCCGGCGCCAGATATCGAGATCACGCTCGAGGCCAATCCCACCAGCGTCGAGGCGGGGCGGCTCACCGCGTTCCGAGAGGCCGGGGTGAACCGCATCTCCCTCGGCGTACAGAGCCTCGAGGATGACAAACTGCGCGAGCTCGGCCGCCAGCACTCCGCCGCCGAAGCCATCGCGGCGCTGGAAACCGCCCGCCGCATCTTCCCGCGCCTGTCGTTCGACCTGATCTACGCCCGCCCCGGCCAAACCCTGTCAGCGTGGCAGGCCGAGTTGGACCGGGCCCTGGCACTCGCCGCCGACCACCTCTCACTGTACCAGCTCACCATCGAACCCGGTACCGCGTTCGAGGCGCTGCATCGCCGGGGCGCGCTGGTGCTGCCCGGCGAGGACGAGGCGGCCACCCTCTATGAAGCGACCGCGGAGGCGGCCGCCTTGCATGGCTTGGCGCAGTACGAGGTGTCGAACTACGCGGCACCCGGTGCCGAAAGCCGACACAACCTGGCCTATTGGCGCTACGGCGACTACGCGGGGATCGGGCCGGGTGCCCATGGACGGCTGCTGTTCGGCGACCGGCTGCTCGCCACCCGCCGGCATCGCGCCCCCGAACCCTGGGCCGAGCGCGTCGAGACCGAGGGGCATGGCAGCACGGCGGAGGAGGTCATCGCCACCACCGACCGTGCCCGCGAGATGCTGCTGATGGGCCTGCGCCTGCACGAGGGCGTCGATACCGACCGCTTTGTCCGCCGCACCGGCATGGCGCTGGCGGACGCGGTGGACCCGGATGTGCTGCGCATGGCGGAGGAGGAGGGCTACCTCACTCACACCGCCGATCGTTTGACCGCGACCGCGGAGGGCCGTGTCCGCCTGGACGCCCTGCTGCCCGCCCTGCTGCGCTGACCGAGTGGACCGGCTTGAGCTAGCGTTATATACGGGCCGATATCACGCGGAGACTTCCCCATGCGCGCGCCAGTCATTCTTGGTTTGATCCTGGCGGCAACGGCCACCGGAGCACAGGCAGACCCGCTGAAGATCTTCGCCGCCGGTAGCTTGTCCGCCGCGATACCGGAGTTGGTGACAGCTTCCGGCATACCCGCGGCGTCCGTGGCACCGCCGGTGTTCGGCCCGGCCGGCCTGCTGGGCCAGCGGATCGTGGACGGCGAAATGGTGGACCTGTTCGCCTCGGCCGACATGCACCAGCCCGAGCGCATCGCGGCCGAGCGGCCCGCCGTTAGCGTCGTGCCGTTCGCGCGCAACCGGATGTGCGCGATCGGCGCGCGGTCGCTCGGGCTGAACCCCGGCACGGTACTGGACAAGATGCTCGACCCGGCGGTTCGCCTTGCCACGTCGACGCCGGGTGCCGACCCCGGCGGTGACTACGCACAGGCGGTGTTCGCTCGTGCGGAGACGGTGCATCGTGGGGCGCAAGCCACTTTGCAGGCCAAGGCGCAGGCGCTATTCGGCGGCCCGAACACCATGGTGTCGACCAACGGCCACACGCCGGGCGGCGCTATCCTGCTCGCGAAACAGGCGGACATTGTACTGTACTACTGCAGCGGAGCCGCGGACGTGGTGCGCGAGGTTCCGGACAGCGTCTCCGCCCCGCTTCCTGCGGCGCTGGAGCCGGTGCCGGTGTATGGCCTAGCCGTGCTGAGCCCGAACCCGGATGCGGCGCGGCTGGCCCTGTTCACCCTGTCCGCGAAGGGGCAGGCCATCCTCGCCAAGCACGGTTTGTTGCCGGTGCTCGCCAGCAATACCGGGGGCATCACCGTGCTGTCGCCTAGCCTGCAGCCGTCCGAGATCTCGCAGCAGGAGTTGCGCGCCCTTCCGTCGGTGACAGCGGCGGTGAACGCGGATCGCGGGCCTGCGGCGCAATACGCCGGACCAACGCTATGGTCCGTGCTGGAGCAAGCGGGTGCGATCGAGGCGAACTTCCACAAGCGCGTTAACCAGCAGGTCATCGTCACCGGGCAAGATGGCTACAGCGTCACGCTTGGGATGGGAGAGATCGACCCGGAGTTCGAGAACAAGCAAGTCATCCTCGGGATCGTGCGGGACGGCACTGCCGTTGCGATACCACGCCTCGCGATCCCCGGCGACAAACGGCTCGGGCGCGATGTGCGGGATGTCGCCAGCATCGTCGTCCGGTAGCGAGCGAAGCTCCGGTTCGATCCTCCCCCGTTCACGGGAAGCCGACGGAGGGGGCGCGACCCCGCACTCCGAGTTTGTGGCCGTGCCCCCTCCACCATGCTTCGCATGGTCCCCCTCCCCCGCTTCGCAGGGGAGGAACGAACAGGCCGAGTGCCTAAGGGTTAAGTCAGACCAGACCAGTAGCCACCAGCGTGGCAAGCGCGGCCGCGAGCACGCCGACGCCCGCCCCTACCCAGACCAACCGAACTATTCGGGTGACGACCGAGACGCTCACCAGCACGATGGCAATCTGCAAGGCACTGGTGACGACCTCGTACCATTCGTAATGGTGCAATGCCACGTCGCGGGACTTGGCCTCGGCATCGGCGCGAGCCTGGATCTGCTTACTTCCGTTGCCGCGATCACTATCCTCGGTCAGCCGCTTGGCCTCTGCCTCGGCAGCTGCGGCGGCCTTCTGCGTCTCGGGCGTGGCAGGCAACGCACCCAGCACGACAGCGGATTGCGACAGCACCAGGGCCCGCGTCTGCCGCGCCTGATAGAAGGCATACTCGTTGCTCGCACCGATATGGTGGGCAAGATAGGCGTTCTGCGAACTGCGCTCGGCCATCTCGCTCACTGCCAGCACCGCCGCCAACACGCCAATGACCAGGGCCGCCCGCCGCGCGTGCGAGTCCTCCGGGTTGTGGTGGAGGTGCTCGTGCTGTTCTAGCGTCTCTTGGGCCAGGTCGCTCATGGCACCTGCTTACGACAGTTCCCGGCTGAGTTCGAGCGCCCGGGCATACACCACGCGACGCGGCAGCCCCGTTGACCCGGCCACCAGCGCCGCCGCGTCCTTCACGCTGCCAATGGCCAGCGCCGTGCGAAGCTGGCCGTCGAGGTCCTCGGCATCCGCCGCCTCCGCTGGGGCTGGGCCGACCAGCACCGTGATCTCGCCACGCGCCGGTACCGCGGCATAGTGCGCCACCAACGCTGCCAGCCCGCCCCGCCGCACCTCCTCGAACCGTTTGGTGAGCTCGCGTGCCACCGCGGCCGGCCGGTCGCCGAACGCCCCGTGCAGGTCGGCGAGCATTTCGGCCAGGCGGTGCGGCGCCTCGTGCCAGATCAGCGTGGCATCCAGCCCGGCGCGTTCGGCCGCCCGCAACTGCCCAAACGCGGCTGCCCGGCCAGCCTGGCGCGGCGGAGGAAAGCCCAGGAACAGGAACGGCTGCGGCGGCAACCCGCTCAGTACCAACGCCGTCACGGCCGCGTTCGCCCCCGGCACGGCCCCGATCGATAGCCCCGCCTCCAACACCGCCCGCACCAGCCGGAAACCGGGATCGCTGACCAAGGGCGTTCCCGCGTCCGACACCAGGGCCAGGCGTTGCCCCGAGCGGATCGCGTCCAGCAGGGCCGGGATACGACCGTCCTCGTTGTGCTCGTGCAGGGGTGACGTGGCTACGGCGATCCCGTAGGCGGAGAGCAGGCGAGCAGTGTGCCGCGTATCTTCGCACAGCAGCAGGTCAGCCCCGCGCAGAGCCTCCAGCGCCCGCGGACTGATGTCCTGGAGGTTGCCGATAGGCGTGGAAACCAGCACAAGTTGGCCCCGCACTGGGCTGGGGCCTTCGTCTGGCTCAGTTTCGGTCCCCGCTTGGGTAGACGTCATCGAAGGGTCGCTCGCCATGGTCCGCGCTATTCCATTCCTGCTGGCATCCGCCGTGCTCGCGGGTTGTGTCCAGGCACCTGGACCTGCCGCCGGGCCCGGCGCGTCGGCCACCGGCTTCCCGGGCGCCACTCCGTCGCAGCGCAAGATCGCCGTGCTGCTGCCGCTCACCGGGCCGAACGCCGCTCTGGGCCGCGACCTGCTGCGAGCGGTGCAGCTTGCACTCGGCACCGAGGGCCCGCAACCCGATGTGCAGGACACGGGCAGCACCCCGACCGGCGCCACGACCGCTACGCAGGCGGCCGTTTCGCATGGGGATGTGGTGATCGTGGGCCCCCTGACCGCGCCCGAAACGGCGGCGGCGGCGGCGGTTGCCGGGGCGATCCCGATCCTCGCCTTCACCTCCGACCAGAACCAGGGACGGCCCGGCGTATGGGCGCTCGGCATCACGCCGCAGCAGCAGGTGGCTCGGCTGGTGCAAGCGCTGTCGCAGGCCGGCAAGGCCAACATCGCGGCCGTGCTGCCGGACAACGCGTTCGGCAACGCGCTCGCGGAAGGGCTGACCCGCTCCACGGCCGCGGTCGGCGATGCCACCCCCAACATCAAACGCTACCCGACCGGACGCAGCAGTGCGTTGGACGCAGCGCTGCGGGACGTGTCGGATTTCGAGAACCGCACCGCACTTGCGAACCCGCCCGGCCTGGATGCGACCGATCCCGCGACCGGGGCTGCACCCGCGCCGCCGGCACCGGCCGGCCCCTTGCCACCCGCCCCGTTCGACGCGCTGCTGCTAGCGGAGGGCGGTTCCGCGCTGCAGACGGCCGCTTCCGGCCTGACCAAGTACCAGATCGGGGCGCCCGCGGTGCAGGTCATCGGACCGGGCACCTGGGCACGCGACGCGGCCAATCTCGGCGGTCTCGCCGGCGCGTGGTATGCGGCCCCCGACCCGGCGACCAGGGGCGCGTTCGAGCAGGTCTACACCGCCACATACGGCACCCCCCCGCCGAGCTTCGCCTCCATTGCCTATGACGCCGCCGAACTTGCGCGCGTTGCGGCCGGCAACCCTGCGGCGCTGATGCAGAGCGGCGGATTCCGGGGCGCCGACGGTCCGATCGCCTTGCGGCCGAACGGCCAGGTCGTACGAGGACTCGCCGTGTTCGCCGTCGGTCGCGAAGGCCCCCGGGTCGTGCAGCCGGTTCCCGCCAGCCTCGCATCCGGCAGCTGACGGGGCTCGTTCAGGCGCTCACCGATGCTGACCACGGCGGCCCTGGCGGCGGTTCCATTGTTCAGCCTGCTGGTGCTGGCCGCGTCGGGACAGGTACGCGTCGCACCGGCAGTGGCCCTGGCCGTGCTGAACGTACTCGCCGGGGCCTACTTCGCGCGGCTGCGGATGCGCGAACACCGACTGGTGGTGGAAGCGGTGCGCAACGCGGCCGATGGCAGCGCGGCCAGCTCCAGCATACCCAAGCGGCTGAACGGGGATCTCGGCCGTGCGCTCCGCTTGTTCGCCGACCGCTCGGATAGCTCGGCAAGCCAGTTGCGGACCGAGGAGGCGATCGTGGAATCGCTGCCCGATCCGCTGATCGTCCTGGGCGCCGACCGCGTGGTGTTGCGCGCCAACGCTGCCGCCATTGCGGCCTATGGCGCCGAGATGCCGGCCGTGCTGCGCCATCCCGTGCTCCGCGGCGCGATCGATCGGGTGCAGACCTCGGGGGTGCCGCAAACCGCCGATTTGGTGCTGCCAGTGCCAGTCGAGCGCGAGGTGCATGCCACCGTGTTCCGCCTGGCCGGGGGCCGGGTCGCCGCCGTGCTCTCGGACCGCACGCGGGAGCGCGCCCTGGAGCGCATGCGCGCCGATTTCGTGGCCAACGCCAGCCACGAGTTGCGCACGCCGCTGGCCAGCCTGATGGGTTTCATCGACACACTTCGCGGCCCCGCGGCCGACGATCCGCCGGCGCAGGCCCGGTTCCTCGCCATCATGGCCGAGCAGGCGCAGCGCATGAACCGTCTGATCGACGACCTGCTCAGCCTGTCCCGCATCGAGCTGACCGAGCACCAGACCCCGACGGAGGACGTCGCGCTGGAAGAGCTGATCCGCTTCACCGCCGCCGCGTTCGAGCCCCGGGTGAACACCAAGGGCGTCCAACTGGACATCCACGTGACGGAGGACTTACCCACGATCCAGGGCGACGAGGACCAGTTGGGGCAGGTCCTGACCAACCTGCTGGACAACGCGATCAAATATGGCCGCGAGGGCGGTATGGTGCGAGTGGCTGCCGCGACGGTGCCGCCGGGCGGGCGCTGGCCAGGGCGGCCTGGCGTGACGGTGTCGGTGGCCGATGACGGCGCGGGCATCTCGCGCGAGCACCTGCCCCGGCTGACGGAACGCTTCTACCGGGTGGACAAGGGGCGGTCGCGGGCGGTGGGGGGTACCGGGCTGGGGTTGGCCATCGTGAAGCACATCGTCAACCGCCACCGGGGACAGTTGACCATCGAGAGCCGCGAGGGCGAGGGGGCAACGTTCACCGTGTGGCTGCCGGTGGGCCCGCGTTAGCAGTTCCTCGCCTGCGAAGCGGGGGAGGGGGACCATGCGAAGCATGGTGGAGGGGGCGGGGCACGCACGGAGTATGGCCACGCCCCTCCGTCGGCTTTGCCACCACCTCCCCCGTGAAGAACGTGGGAGAAACCAAAGGTGGGGTATCATCTTGAAACTGCCGCAACGCTAGTGCCACAAGGCCGGTAACAAACAACAGGTCTCGGCTTGCCTCAGGTGCAAACGCTATGATGACGCCGAGCATCGGCCTCCCCGTCATCAACTTCTTTATCGCGGACGTCGGCGGTGGGATGGGACCATTCCTGTCCACCTGGCTGTCCGAAGCTGAAAAGTGGCCCCCGAACGAGATCGGCTACGTGCTATCGGCCGGCCTGATCGCGGGCATGCTGATGGCCACGCCGGCCGGTGCGCTGATCGACCGGCTCGGGCGGCCGCGCCTGATGCTGGCTGTTACCTGCCTGATGATCATGGGCGGTACGCTGGCCATGTTCGTCGTGCATGGGCTCTGGCCGATCCTGGCGGCGCAAATCGTGGTCGCCTCTGGCGGCGCGCTCGGTGGCCCGGCGTTGACGGCGTTGACCATGGCGACCGTCGGCAAGGATGGTTTCCCCCGTCAGCAGGGCATCAACCAGGCCGCGACCCATGCCGGCAACGTCACCGCGGCGGCGATGATCTGGGCGGGCGCCTTCGTCGTGGGCCCCGCCGCGTCGATCGGCGTACTTGGGATCATGGCGTCGGGCATGCTGGTGGCGTTGCTGTTCTATCCCAGGGACGTGGTGGACCACACCCGCATGGCCGGGCGTGAGCGGCGCAAGAAAGGTGACAAGCGCGGCGACACCCGTGCGCTACTGCGCAACAAGCGGCTGTTGCTGGTGATGCTGACGGTCGCAGTGTTCAATTTCGGCAACGCCGCGGTGCTGCCTCTGCTTGGCCAGAGGCTGGCAGCCGAGAAGCCGCTGGAGGCCACGCAATGGATGGCGATCCTGGTGGTGATCGCGCAGGCGGTGATGATCCCGGTCTCGTGGACGACAGGCCGGTTCGCCGACCGGATCGGGCGCAAGATGTTGCTGATCGCGGCGTGTTCCGTGTTGCCGATCCGCGGCGCGCTGGCTGCGATCTCCCACACGCCGTATGCCCTGGTGGCGATCGAGGTGATGGACGGCCTCGGCGCCGGGTTGATCAGCGTCGCTGGGCCGGCTGCGGTGGCGGACCTCACCTATGGCGGCGGCCGGACGCAGACGGCGATGGGCGCGCTCTCGACCGTCCAGGCGCTCGCCTCCGCGCTTTCGGCCTCGGCTGCGGGCATGGTGGTGGTGCATTTCGGCTGGACCCCGGCCTACGCGATGCTGGCGATCGTGCCGCTGGTGGGAGTCGCGGCACTCTCGATGGTCCGACTGCACAACGAGCCCGGTTCGGACAAGCCGGGTCAGCGCGAGGAGAAAGCGGCGGCCATCAGCGCCCGGGTATAGGGCTCGCGCGGGGCGGCGAACAGGGCGTCGGCCTGGCCCTGCTCCACCACGCGGCCATCCCGCAGCACGACGATGCGGTGCGCCAGGGCCCGCACGACGGCCAGGTCGTGACTGATGAACAGATAGGCCAAGCCGTGCCGGCGCTGCAGCTGCCGCAGCAGGTCCACGATCTGCGCCTGCACGGAGCGGTCCAGTGCCGAGGTCGGCTCGTCCAGGATCAGCAGGCGCGGTTGCAACACCAGGGCGCGGGCGATGGCGATGCGCTGGCGCTGGCCGCCGCTGAACTCGTGCGGATAGCGACCCAGCGAGTCGGCCGGCAGCCCTACCTCGGCCAGGGCGGTGGCAACGCGAGCCTTCCGGTCCGCAGGCCCCAGCCGCTCGTGCACGCGTAGCCCCTCCGCGACGAGGTCGCCGACCGTCATGCGCGGGGACAGGCTGCCATACGGGTCCTGGAACACGATCTGCATCCCGGCCCGGCGGTGGCGCAGGGCGGTCGGCGGCAGTGTCTGCAGGTCCTCGCCGGCGAACACGACCCGGCCGGTCGCGGGCACCAGGCGGAGCAGGGCCAGCCCCATGGTCGACTTGCCGGACCCGCTCTCCCCGACCAGCCCGACCGTCTCGCCCTCGTTGATGTCGATCGATACGCCATCCACGGCCAGCACTGTCGCGGCAGCCCGGCGCAGTAGGCCCCGGCGGCCGGCGAAGGCCACGCGGATGTCGCTGCCGATCATCAGCGTCTTCGCATTTGGTGGCAGCGGCTCGGGCTGGCCAGACGGTTCGGAGGCGATCAGCATCTTGGTGTAGGGATGCTGCGGGTTGGCGAAGACGGTCGCGGCATCGCCCTGCTCCACGATTTGGCCGTCCTTCATCACGCAAACCCGGTCGGCGTAGCGTCGCACCACGCCCAGATCATGGCTGATCAGCAGCAGAGCCAGCCCGCGCTTGGCCTTCTGCGCCGCCAGCAGGTCCAGGATCTGCGCCTGGATGGTGACGTCGAGCGCGGTGGTGGGCTCGTCGGCGATCAGCAACGCCGGGTCGTTGGCAAGCGCGATCGCGATCATCACCCGTTGCCGCTGCCCGCCCGAGAGTTGGTGCGGCAGTGCGTCCAGCCGGGTGGCGGCGCCGGGGAAGCCGCAGGAGTCGAGCAGCGCCACGATGGCGGCGCGGGTGGGGCGGCGACCGTGCAAGGCCATTGCCTCGCCCACCTGGCGGCCGATGCGGTGGAGTGGGTTCAGGCTGGTCATCGGCTCCTGGAACACCATGCCGGCGGTGCGGCCGCGGATGTCGCGGAGCTTGTCGGGCGACGCGGTAGCGACGTCCGTCCCGTCGAGCACGATGCGGCCGGAGGTGGCGGCGCCGGGTGGCAGAAGTCGAAGGATGGAGAGCGCGGTGAGCGATTTGCCGGAGCCGCTTTCGCCGACCAACGCCACCGTCTCGCCGCGGTCGACGGTGAAGGATACGTTGTCCACCACCGCCTTGGCGCCGAAACGGACGCCGAAGCCCTCGACCGCGAGCAGGCTCATTTGGGTAGCTTGCGCGGGTCGAAGGCGTCGCGCACCGCCTCGCCGACGAAGATGAGCAGGACGAGGATGCCGCCCAGCACGACGAAGGCGGTGATGCCGAGCCAGGGCGCCTGCAGGTTGTTCTTGCCCTGGTTGACCAGTTCGCCGAGCGACGGTGAGCCCGGCGGCAGGCCGAAGCCCAGGAAGTCGAGGCTGGCCAACACGGTAACCGAACCGGACAGGGTAAAGGGCAGGAAGGTCAGCGTTGCCACCAGCGCGTTGGGCAGGATGTGGCGCCACATGATGGCGGCATCGCGCACGCCGAGTGCCCGGGCGGCGCGCACGTAATCCAGGTTGCGCCCGCGTAGGAACTCGGCGCGCACAACGCCGGTGAGCGACATCCAGGAAAACGCCAGCAGGAACAGCAACAGCACCCAGAAGCCCGGCGTGATGATGGAGGCGAGGATGATCAGCAGGAACAACTGCGGCATGCCGGACCAGATCTCGATGAAGCGCT
>CAXTWC010000158.1:0-13184 GCA_964247805.1 uncultured Acetobacteraceae bacterium
CCCTGACCTCCTCATTGCGAACGAGGCGCTCTACCAACTGAGCTACAGCCCCGCCGTGCAGGCGCCGGGATATGCCGATCACGGGGCAGCAAGTCAAGCGACGGAACCACATTGCGACCACGGTTCAGCAAGGCTAGGGTCCGCCGCCGTCCCGGGGGAAAGCCGCTTGGTCACCATCGTATATGAATTGATCGACCAGATCTTGGGCCTTTATTGGTGGGCCGTAATCCTGGCCGCCGTCATGAGCAACCTAGTTGCCTTTGGGGTCGTCGATTCGCGCAACCGGCTAGTCTGGACGATCACAGACTTCCTGTATCGGATCACCGAACCGGCGTTGCGCCGTATTCGGGCTTTCCTTCCCAGGTTCGGCGGGATCGATCTGAGTCCACTCGTGCTGCTGTTGCTCATCTGGGTTGCCCGCAACGTGGTTGCACGCATCTACCAGGCGGTGGTCGTTGGCGGCTTGCAACCTTTGTTCTACTGACCGCGGACCATGGTCGCGGATGTCATCGACGGTAAGGTTTACGCTTCTCTTCTACGCGCCCGGGTCAAGGCCCGGGTGGCGGAACTGACGTTCAAACCGGGGTTGGCCGTGGTGCTGGTTGGCAACGATCCGGCAAGTGCTGTCTACGTCCGCAACAAGGACCGTGCGGCGCGGGAGGCTGGCCTTACCGTCCAGACGACCCACCTTGCTGCCGAGACGGCCGAAGACGAGCTTGTGGCCGTCATCAACCGACTTAACGACGACGACGAGATCGATGGCATCCTCGTGCAGCTTCCACTGCCGGCGCACATCCGTGCCGCGGTTGTTATCGCAGCGATCGACCCGGCGAAGGATGTAGACGGCCTTACCACGATCAACGCCGGCCGCCTCGCAGAGGCGAACACTGTTTTGTCGCTGGACCAGCCCGAGGGACGCGTCCTCGCCCCATGCACCCCGCGTGGCGTGATGCTTCTCCTGGCGTGGGTTTGCCCGGCGTTGCGAGGCAAGAGGGCACTTGTGCTCGGACGTTCAGCGCTGGTTGGAAGACCTGTGGCTGCAATGCTGACCGCCGCCGATGCCACTGTCACAGTGGCCCATTCGCGCACGCTCGACTTAGCGGCAGAGTGCCGCAGGGCCGATATCGTCGTAGCAGCAGTGGGCAGGCCGGAACTAGTGCGAGCAGATTGGCTCGCGCCAAACGCCATAGTTATCGACGTCGGGATCAATCGGACCTCGGCTGGAAGCCTAGTGGGTGACGTCGCCTATGACGAGTGTGCAGCGGTAGCAGGTGCGATCACGCCTGTGCCAGGTGGTGTAGGCCCGATGACTATCGCCTGTTTGTTGGAAAACACAGTGTCTGCGGCCATAATCCGACGAGTCATCTAGCCCGCCGCACAGGAGCGAAAGATGCACTTCCACAAACTAGCTGCCACAATTCTTCTTCTTACAACCCCGGTTGCAGCAAGAGCGGCGATGCAGGACTTCATTGTCGTAAACGGAACTGGATACGAGATCGAAAGCATCTATGTCGGTGAGACCGGTACTAAAGTACTAGGTAACGACGTAATCGGTCGAGATAAACTGAGAGACGGCGAACGGGCGAACATCACATTCGATAGTAGTATGAACGTCTGCAGCTACGACCTTGTAGTCAGATTTAAGAATGCCACCCAAGCTACGTGGGACAATCTCGATCTATGCAAAATCACCAAGGTATGGTTACTCTTGGACAAGCAATCCAATATTACCTTCGCCCGCATTCGATAACGCGCCATATCTACGCACCTGAGTAACCTACCGTGCCACTATCGCAGCACGCTAGAGTTTCTCGAAACGCTAGAAATCGGTGCAGCGCCCTTTCTGCTCCCAATCGCCGTATCGCGTGGGCTCCGGCCCGGCTGGTCCCCCAATCTCCTTCTCTGGTGGCGGCTTAGGGGGCGGGTTGGTGGGCTGCAGCTTGGGGTTTTCGTCCATGAACCGCTATGTGGGAGCGGAGGCTCGCCAGGCAAGCTAGGGAGACGGCGTGTCGGCCAGACGTTGCTCCACCTCACCCCGCCAGGGCGCGTCGGCCGGCGCATTCGCCAATGCTTCACGGAACAAAGCCGCGGAGGCCGGGCTCACCCGCCCTTCTGCTCGGGTCGTAGCATCGGCGATTTCGGCCGCAAGCAAGGGGTCGAATTTCACCGCCAGCGCCTTGCGCCAGACCTCCGCCGCTTCGGCAAAGTTACCGCGGCTAGCTTCGAGATTGCCAAGCATCATTTCCCCCTGCCGGGCCCGGTCGGAGTGTGGATCGATCTGGTCCAAAGCCGCGCGGAGTTGGTCGACCATGGCAGCCTCCTCCGCCATACGCTTGTCCGCCGCCTGCATTCGTGCCGCCAACGGCTGCGCGGGCAGGTCGGGGCGGCCGCCAATCAGGTATAATCCGATCGCAGCAAGCGGGATCAGCGTCAGCCCCAGCATCAGCGGCGCCCGGTCGGCCGCCTTCACCGGCGCATCCGGCGCCTCGGCGGCAGCCAACAACCGCCGTTGAACCTCGAGGAGAGCGGTCGCGTGGTCGGTGGCAGAAATCCGACCCTCGCCCAAATCTCGGTCCAACTCTATCGCTTGCGCGCGATATAGCGCGAGCGTCGCATCCCGCCGTCCCCGGACCTGCACGCGGCGGCGCAACGCGATTCCGGCCGGGGTGAGCGCACACAACAGAAGAATAGCCGCGGCAAGCCAGATCATGGCCGGGAAAGATCCGTGAGCCGCGCCCGCTCTGCATCCGAGAGCGGCGTCGGCGCAGCAACCCGGGTTCGACGGCTCAACGCGACCAGGCCAAAGCCGATCGCTACCGCCAGCAACGGCGACAGCCAGAGCAATGCGGTCACTGCGTTGAAGGGCGGACGTAGCCGGACGAAATCGCCGTAGCGCGCCACCATCCAGGCGGTGACCTGGCCGTCCGTGTCCCCAGCTGCCACGCGCTGACGGACAATTGCGCGGAGGTCACGGGCCAGATCGGCGCCAGAATCCTCGATGCTCTCGTTCTGGCACACCAGGCAACGGAGTTGGCGGCCGATAAGTTCGGCGCGCGTCTCCTGCGCCGAGTTCGGCAGCATCTCCGCCGGGTCACTGATGGCATACGCCGGACCTGCAACGAGCAGCGCCAGCAACACCGCCAACAATGCCCGCGACGTCAGGCGACTGCGTGCCACGCCGGTTGCAGCCGTTGGTCGATGATGTCCTGGTCGAGCGGCCCGGCCCAATGCCAGCGCACCACCCCGGCGCCATCGATCAGGAAGCTCTCGGGCACGCCGGACAAGCCGAAATCGATCGCGGCGCGGCCTGGCCGGTCGCTGGCGATCCGTTGATAAGGATTGCCGTGGCGTTCGATGAACTGGGTCGCCTGGTCTTGCGGATCCTTGTAAGCGATGGCCCATATCGGCAACCCGACCTTGGCCAGGGCCAACAACGCCGGGTGCTCCTCCACGCACGGGACGCACCACGAAGCGAAGAAGTTCAGCAAAGTGACCTTGCCATGCCCAAGATCGGCACTGCTGAACCCCTCACCTGGGGCTTGGGCGGGTAGGTCGAACTGCGGCACGGACCGGCCGGTCACCGGACTGGGCACGCCGCGCGGGTCGAACGTGCCCTTCTCCATGCCGTGCAACATCGCCCAGAACGCTCCGCCGCCGATCACCGCCACACCCAGTGGTGCGGCCAACAGCATCTGGCGCCGATCGATCATGCCGAGACCCCAGCCGGCACCGTACGCCGCGCCGGAGCACCCACGCGTAGCCGCCGATCAGACAGAGACAAGCCGCCGCCGATAGCCATCACCAAGCCGCCTAGCCAAATCCACGGCGCCAGCGGGTTGTAGTGCAGCCGCATCACCGCAGCACCGTCCCGCTCCTCGCCGAGTACGGCGTAAATGTCGGCGAAGCCTGTGGTGTGGATTGCCGCCTCGGTCGTGGTGATCCGTTGGACCGGGAAGCTGCGGCGGGAGGGGTGCATCACAAGGTCAGGCATCCCCGGGCGGAGCACGCGGATATTGGCCACGCGCTCGCTATAATTGGAGCCCTCGGCATCGCTCAGCGAGTCGAGCACCCAAGTCAGCCCGGCCGCTTGCACCTGCTCGCCTGGGTGTAGCAACACGACGCGCTGGGTCGCGAGCGACATACCGGCGATACCCGCGACGGTTACACCCATTCCGGCATGGGCCAGCGCCGCGCCGAATGCCGCGGTGGGGAGGCCGCGCAAGCGCCGCCCGCTATCGGCAAGGGGCATGCGGAACAACCGGACGCGCTCCACGATCTCGGCCGCAGCGCCTACGATCAGCCAGCCGGCGAGGCCGAAAGCCAAGGCGGGCAACACTGGCAGACGAGTGACCGCGAGCAGCCCGACCACCGCCGCGAACGCTGCCGCCCACCAAAGGCGGACTAGGGCTGGCAGCAAAGCGGCGCGCTTCCAAGGCAATACCGGGCCAATCCCCATGGCGACGAATACGGGCACGGCCAGAGGCAACACGGTGGCGTTGAAGAATGGTGCACCGACGCTCAGCTTGTCGCCGAGCAGCAGATCGCTGAACAGCGGATACATCGTGCCGGTGATCACCACGGCGGCGATCGAGCACAGCAGAACGTTGTTGAGCACCAGCGCACCCTCGCGCGACACCGGAGCGAACACGCCCCCGGCGGCCAAGGCCGGCGCGCGCAGGGCGAACAGCAACAGGCTGCTACCGATCACGAGGCCGAGCAGCCCCAAAATAAAAACGCCGCGCGCCGGGTCGTTTGCGAAGGCATGCACCGAGTTCAGAATGCCAGAGCGCACCAGGAAGGTGCCGGACAGGCTGAGCGAAAAGGTGCCTATCGCCAGCAGTACGGTCCAGATCTTCAGTGCCTCGCGCTTCTCGACCACGATAGCGGAGTGCAACAGGGCGGTGCCGGTCAACCAAGGCAGCAGTGAGGCATTCTCGACCGGATCCCAGAACCAGAAGCCGCCCCAGCCTAGTTCGTAATACGCCCACCAGGAACCGAGCGAGATGCCGCCCGTCAGCAGGCACCACGACACCAACGTCCAAGGCCGGACCCAGCGGCCCCACGATGCGTCCACACGGCCCTCGAGCAAGGCAGCGATCGCGAAAGCGAAGGGCACGGCGAACCCGACATAGCCGGCGTAGAGGATGGGCGGGTGGAAGGCGAGCCCAGGGTCCTGCAACAGCGGGTTCATATCCTGTCCGTCGATCGGGGCCGGCCACAACCGCACGAACGGATTAGACGTCAATAGCGAGAACAACAGGAACCCGGCAGAGGTCGCCCCCAGCACTCCGATGACCCGCGCCCGCAACGTCCCCGGCAGCCCGCGGCCAAAGCCTGCGACCGCACCACCGCACAGCGCCAGGATCAGCGCCCACAGGATGATGGATCCCTCGTGGTTCCCCCAGGTGCCGGTGATCTTGTAGATCAGCGGCTTCATACTGTTGCTGTTCTGCGCCACGTTCAGGACGGAGAAATCGTCCACCACGTGGGACCAAACCAGGCAGCCGGCCGCTGTTCCCAACGCCATCAACTGGCCCAAAGCTAGCCCAGGCGCGGCAGCAATCAGCTGCGGGTTGCGGCGATACGCTCCCCAGATCGGTAGGATCGCCTGCGCGAACGCGAGCGCACACGCCAGCGCCAGCGCAAAATGGCCGAGTTCCGGAATCATCCGGAGGCCTTCGTCGCCATAGCGTTCCAGGTCGACGCGGGTGGCGGCGGCCCCTTCGTCGGGTCCCACATCCCCGCCTTCTTCAGCGCGTCGGCGACATCCTTGGGCATGTAGGTCTCGTCGTGTTTGGCTAGCACCTCAGAGGCGCGAAAGGTCCCGTCGCGGCGCATGGTGCCAAGCGTCACCACGCCTTGGCCCTCGCGGAACAGGTCGGGCAGGATGCCGGTATAGGCGACGTCCACCGTGGCGCGGCCGTCGGTCACGCGGAAATGCGCTACAGGCTGGCCGTCTTCGGTGACCCGGTGCACCGACCCAGACTCCACCAGGCCGCCTAGCCGCAGCGAACGGCCAGGCAAGCCTTTCTCCGCCATGTCCGACGGGGCCACGAAAAACACCATGTCGTTGCTGAACGCCGACAATGACAGCGCCGTCGCCGATCCAAGCCCGACTCCGCAAGCAAGCAGAATGGCTAGCCGGCGGCTTTTGCGGGTCATCGCGCCGCCCTCGGATCGATCGCTGCCAAGCGCCGCCGTGCCGTGGCAAGCCGTGTTGCCGCAGTCACTGCGAACCCGGCGGGTATCAGCACAGCCAGTGCATAGGACGCGGCGATGAAGCCGAGGTGGGTCACGCGGCAGCCTCGCTTCGAGCCATCAGTAAGCCGCGGATGCGACGCTCCATCACCGCGGCCCGGGTGCGGGCCACCACGATGGCGGCGAAAGCCAGCGTGTACCCCACAGCGCACACCAGCAACGGCCACAACATGTCTAGCGCCATGGTGGGCGCCCCGGTGAGGGTGATGGTGGCAGGCTGATGCAGCGTGTTCCACCAGTCGACACTGAATTTGATGATAGGCAGGTTCACCACCCCGACCAAAGCCAAGATGGCACCCGCGCGGTAGCCCCGCTGCGGGTCGTCAAACGCACGCACTAGCGCGATATGGCCCAAATACAGGAAGAACAGCACCAGCACCGAGGTCAACCGCGCATCCCACACCCACCAGGCGCCCCACATCGGCTTGCCCCAAAGACTGCCCGTTGCAAGGCAGACCGCGGTGAACCCAGCCCCGACCGGCCCAATCTCGACCGCGGCCAGGTCGGCCAGCGGGTGGCGCCAGATGATCGATGCGGCGGAACACAGCGCCAGCGAGAAATAGCCAAGGGAGGCCAACCAGGCAGCCGGCACATGCACATACATGATGCGAACAGCGTCGCCCTGCTGCCAATCGGCCGGAGCCACGAACAGCCCCCAATATAGCCCGACCGTGAGCACGATGATTGCCGATACCGTCAGCCAAGGCTGCACCGCTCCAGCCAGTCGCAAGAAGCGACCGGGATTTGCGAACCTATGCAGGCCGCGTCCAGTCCGGGGAGCGAGGGTTGCGCTTGCGTCCACAAGGTCGAACATAGCACGCGTCCGACGCCTGAGAAGACTTACAAGCGCTGTCAGGTGTACATGACGTAAGATTTAGCTGACACTCGGGAGTCCGCCATGCTGTTCGCCATCACCTGCCACGACAAGCCGGCCAGTGCGGAGATCCGCCAGACCAATCGTCCCGCGCATCTCGACTTCGCGGCTGAGCACTCCGTCGTCATCGGCGGACCGTTGCTGGACGAGGCCGGGCAACCCTGCGGCTCGATGCTGGTGATCGACGCCCCCGACCGCGCAGCCGCCGAAGCGTTCGTCGCTGGCGACCCATACGGGCTGGCCGGGCTCTTCGAGCGCGTGACCATCCACGGCTACCGCACCGTGTTTAAAGACGGGGAGCGCATGTGACGTCATATTGGCTGGTGAAGTCCGAACCCGACGTGTTCGGCTGGGACGACCAGGTCGCGCACGACGTGGAACCGTGGACCGGCGTGCGCAGCCATCAGGCCAAGAACAACCTTAAGGCCATGAAGCTGGGCGACCGCGCGTTTTTCTACCACTCCAACATCGGCAAGGAGATCGTCGGCGTGGTCGAAGTGGTGCGCGAGGCCTACCCTGACCCTACCGACGAGAAATGGGCATGCGTGGACATGAAGGCGGTCGCCCCCTTGCCCAAGCCGGTCACCCTCGTCACCGTCAAGGCCGACCCGGCGCTCGCGACCATGGCGCTGGTCCGCTACTCGCGCCTGTCCGTCGGGCCGGTGACCGAGGCGGAGTGGAAGCACGTGTGCAAGCTGGGAAACTTCAAAGCGTGACCAGTTACTGTAGTTGACTCCAAACAATCAGGGGGATGCAACGATGTCCGAGACCAGCCTGTTCCACGTCAAACCCGCCATGGCGGCATCGGCGCATGTGAACGGGGAGAAATACCGCCTGATGGTCAACCATGCGGCGCGTGACCCCGATCATTTCTGGGCCGAGCAAGCCAAGCGCATCCCCTGGATCAAGCCTCCCACCGTCATCAAGAACACCAGCTTCGAAGGCGATGTCGCTATCAAGTGGTTCGAGGACGGACGGCTGAATGCCTCCGCCGCCTGCCTCGACGCTCATCTCAAGCAGCGCGGCGACCAGGTGGCGATCATCTGGGAGGGCGACGACCCGGGGACCCAGGCGAAGATCACCTATCGCCAACTGCACGAGCAAGTCTGTCGCCTGGGGAATGTCCTGCGAGGCCGGGGCGTCAAGAAAGGTGACCGGGTCACCATCTACCTGCCGATGGTGGTGGAGGCGGCTGTCGCCATGCTCGCCTGCGCCCGAGTCGGCGCGATCCATTCGGTGGTGTTCGGCGGGTTCTCCCCGGACAGCCTGGCCAACCGCATGCAGGATTGCGGCTCCACCCTGCTGATCACCGCCGACGAGGGGCGACGGGGCGGCCGCAAGGTGGCGCTGAAGACCAATGCCGACGAGGCGCTGAAGACCTGCCCGACGGTCAAGGACGTGCTGGTGGTCAAGGTGACGGGCGGCAACGTCGCCATGCAGGACGGGCGAGACCACGACTACGCCGCCCTCCTCGCCGCCGCCTCGCCGGAGTGCGAACCGGAACCCATGGGTGCCGAGGATCCGCTGTTCATCCTGTATACCTCCGGCAGCACCGGCAAGCCCAAGGGCGTGCTGCACACCACCGGCGGCTACATGGTGTGGGCCAGCTTCACCCACGAGCTGGTGTTCGACTACCAACCGGGCGAGGTCTACTGGTGCACCGCCGATGTCGGCTGGGTCACCGGGCACACCTATATAGTGTACGGCCCGCTGGCCAACGGCGCCACGACGCTGATGTTCGAGGGCATCCCCAACTACCCGGACAGCTCACGCTTCTGGCAGGTAGTGGACAAGCACCAGGTCAACATCTTCTACACCGCCCCGACCGCGATTCGCGCCCTGATGCGGGAGGGCGAGGCGCCGGTAAAGGCCACCAGCCGGGCCAGCTTGCGCATCCTGGGCAGCGTGGGCGAGCCGATCAATCCGGAAGCGTGGCTGTGGTATCACCGGGTAGTTGGCGACGACCGCTGCCCGATCGTCGACACCTGGTGGCAGACCGAGACCGGCGGCATCATGATCGCGCCCATGCCAGGGGCCACCGCGCTCAAGCCAGGCTCCGCTACCCTGCCGTTGCCCGGCGTGATGCCGGTGCTGGTGGACGCCGAGGGCAAGGTGCTGGAGGGCGCCGTGGAGGGTAACCTCTGCATCGCGGACAGCTGGCCCGGGCAGATGCGCACGGTGTTCGGCGACCATCCGCGCTTCATCCAGACGTATTTCTCGACCTACCCGGGGATGTATTTCACCGGCGACGGCGCGCGGCGGGATGCCGACGGGTATTGGTGGATCACCGGCCGGGTGGACGACGTGATCAACGTCTCTGGCCACCGGATGGGCACAGCCGAGGTGGAATCCGCGCTGGTAGCGCACCCGAAGGTCGCCGAGGCCGCCGTGGTCGGCTTCCCGCACGACATCAAGGGGCAAGGCATTTACGCCTACGTCACGCTCAAGACCGGCGAGGAACCGACGGAGGAACTCCGGAAGGAACTTGTGTCCTGGGTGCGACGTGAAATCGGCCCGATCGCCTCGCCCGACGCCATCCAATGGGCACCGGGACTGCCAAAGACCCGCTCTGGCAAGATCATGCGGCGGATCCTGCGCAAGATCGCTGCGAACGAAACGGATGGGTTGGGAGATACGTCGACGCTGGCCGACCCGGCCGTGGTGGATGAATTGGTGCAGAACCGCTTGCCCTGAACCCTACCGCACGCAATGTTCTAACAGGCTCAACTAGTCGAGGTCACACAATGCCAACTAAGTCACAAAATTCATTAACGACGCGCCCACGCATGGCGTGGCTGGCCATCGCCGGCGCTCTGGGACTGCTGCTAGCCGGCTGCAATACTACCGCCGGAGTTGGCAGGGATGTGTCGGCCACAGGAGCGGCTGTGACGCGCGGCGCCAACGACGTGAAGACAGGTCTGTAAACTGATTTAGCAGACGCGTGTCCCTCTCCCTTACGAGGGAGAGGGACGAATAAAAAGGCTAGATCGCGCCCTGCACCCAGGCCTTCAACTGACCCTTCGGCATCGCCCCGACCTTGGTGTCCGAAGGCTTGCCATTCTTGAACATGATCAGCGTCGGAATGCCGCGAACGGCATAGTTCGTCGGCGTCATCGGGTTCTCGTCGATATTGACCTTGGCAATCTTCACCTTGCCCTTCATCTCGGCCGCGATCTCCTCGAGCGCCGGACCGATCATCTTGCAGGGTCCACACCATTCCGCCCAGAAATCCACCAGGACCGGACCCTCGGCGTCCAGAACGTCGGCCTTGAAGGTGTCGTCGCTGACGGCGACGGTGTTCTCGCTCATGATACATCTCCTGCGCTTCGCCCTAAGAAATGGGCGTTATGGATCGGTGGATCAAGCTGGCCCGGCTCGTGCGCATCCAGCAATGCGGCCGGCAACACACTGACCGTGGCACTCCGGGTCCATACCAGGCAGCAACGCACTGAGCGATCGGGAAACACCGCCCGCAGCACCGCGCGATACGCCGCCATCTGGCGAAGATACAGCACGGGAGTGTCCTGCGCCTGCGACGGCGCATCCCGGTGCGTCTTGTAGTCGGCAACCACCACCTCGCCCGGCAACACCGCAAGACGGTCGACGATGCCGGACACCACCGACCCGTTCACATACCCGGCCAGCGGCTGCTCCGCCCTGCCATGCGGCCCGAACAAAGCCTCCAGCATCGGATGGTCGAGGATCGCCGCGACCTCATCCGCGATCGCGCCGGGCGCACCGGCCGCCTCGACGTAGGCGCGAATCGCCTCGTGCCGCCCGGCCGATGGGAGCGACGGCGCGTGCTGCAGCAGTTGGTGGATCAGCGTGCCGCGCTCGGCCGCCCGCATCCCGCCACCGAGCGGCGAGGCCGCCGCCGGCACGACGCCCAGCCCGGCATCGGCGGGCCGGCTGGGCGCCAATGGGGTGGCACGCAGCGGCTCCGCGGGAACTCCCGACGGCAGCCAGTCGGGCGGACCGCCAACCCAGCGCGGCAAGCGCGCAGCTTGCTCCTCCAGCACCGCCTCGCCAGGGATGACAGGCGCGCGCTGCTCTGTCTCGAAGGCCAGCATCTCGCCGTCCCACGGGTCTCCGGCATGCTCCAGCGGTTCCGCCGTCGCTCCGAGCTGCGCCATGCCGCGGCGAACCAGCTCGTACCAGCTATCCTCGGGCAATCGGTGCCGGGTCTGCCAGCCACACACCACGAGCCGGTCCTCGGCGCGGGTGAGTGCCACGTATAACAGCCGGTTGTATTCCTCCATCCGCTGCTGCCGGGCAACGGCGCGCAACCGCTCCACCGCCTCGCAGCGCAGCTCGGACCGCGGCGACCACAACGGGCACCCCTCCTCCGGCCAGACCAGGCCTCCGCCATCCGGTGGCAGGGATGTCGTGTCCGGCAAGATCACCACCGGCGCTTGCAGGCCTTTGGCACCGTGCACGGTCATCACTCGCACCGTCCGCCCGGCCTCTTCTGCCTGACGCTTCACCTCTGCGCCGGACTGCCGCAGCCAGTGCACGAAAGCCTGCAACGACGGCGGGTGGGTCCGGGCATGGGTGATCGCGGCGCCGAGCAACTCGTCAATCGGCTCGGCTGCTTCCGGCCCAAGCCGCCCAAGCAGCCGGGCACGCGCACCAAGCGGCCCCAGCGTCTCCACCAGCAAAGCATGCGGCGAGATGTAGTCCACCCGGGCCAGCAATGCCTCGATGAACGCCCGCGCCCGCGCCCAGACCGGGCGCTCCGGGCCGCGGGCTCGCAAGGCGGACCAGAGTGAACCCTCGCGTCCGATGGCCAGCTGCATCAGGTCGTCATCGCCAAGCTCGCCCAACGGGCTGGTGAGCACACAGGCGAGCGACAAATCGTCCTCGGGGAGCAGCAGCGTGTCGCAGAGCGCCAGCAGATCCTGCACCGCCGGCTGCTCGGTCAGGTAAAGTCGGTCCAACCCCGCGACCGGCACGCCCAGCCCCTTCAACCGCCGAACCAGAGCGCGGGCGAAATCATCCCGGCGCCGGACCAGCACCAGCACGTCACCCGCCTTGATCGCCCGGCCCTTGCTCGGCAGGGGCGTGCGGCCGATCTGGGCGGCGACCCACTGCGCCAGCGACTCGGCCAGCCGCTGCGGCGCCGTGATCAGGCCGTGATTGCGGTCGGCCACCGCCCAAGGCTCCAGCGCAACATCCTGCGGCAACGGCACCAGCGGCCACAGTTCCACCCGGCCCGCCTGGCCGGAGCGATGTACCTCGTGACGCAGCGTCTCGCCCGCGGGCACCACACCGCTAGCAGCCACGGGACCGGCGAACACGGCATCCACCAGGCTCAACACGGCCGACGTGGAGCGGAACGACACGTCCAGCTCGGTATCGCGGAACACACCCTCTGCTGCCTGGACAGAACTGCGCATGCGGCCCCGCCATAGGTCGAAGCCCGCCGGCTCGGCGCCCTGGAAGGAGTAGATCGACTGCTTGCGGTCGCCCACGGCGAACACCGTGCGCGGGGGCGCGTCCGGTTCGGGGGAGGACGTGTCCTTGTCCGCGCGCGGGCCGGCGGTGCGCGGGGCGTCGGCGGCCTTGGCCCGGCGCGGCGCGTCGGCGCCTTCGCCCGCGAAGAACTCGGCGCTCAGGGCGTCGGCAATGCGCCATTGCGCGCCCGAGTTGTCCTGCACCTCGTCGAGCAGCAGGTGGTCCAGGCCGCCGTCCAGCTTGTAGAGCACCCAGGCGGCGCCGGGGTCGAACAGCAGGGCGGCGGTGCGCGCGATCAGGTCGTCGTACTCGAGCTGCCCGGCCAGCGCCTTCTGGCCCGCGTGGCGGCGCAGCACGGGGCCTGCGAGCGTGAGCAGGGCCGTGCTGGCCCCGGCCAGGCGGATGGCGCGGCGGCCGCCCTCCACCTCCGCCACGCGGGCGAGCTCGGCCAGCACCACCCCGCCGATCCAGGGCTCGGCGGCGTCGAGCTTGGGGTTGACCAGGCGGCTGATGGCGCGCGGCTCGCCGGCGGCGGTGAACAGCTCGTCGAGCCAGTGCTCCCAGTGCTCGGCCCGCTCCGGTGGCGGCAGGGCGAGCC
>CAXTWC010000159.1:0-13116 GCA_964247805.1 uncultured Acetobacteraceae bacterium
GGCGCCTCGTGTCATGGTCACCGACAAGCTGGCGAGTTACGGAGCAGCCAAGTGCGAGGTGATGCCCTCCGTCGAGCACAGGAAGCACAAGGGGCTGAACAACAGGGCGGAGACCTCGCACCAGCCCACGCGACAACGAGAGCGTCAGATGAAGCGGTTCAAATCAGCCGGCCAGGCACAACGCTTCTTGTCCGCCCATGACGGGACCAGCAACCTTTTCCACCTCCGCCGTCACCGAGTGCACGCCGCCCAGTATCGAGCCGCCCGGACCCAAGCCTATCAGGTTTGGGCCGAGATCACCGGCGTCGCCACCGCGGCATAACTACGGGCACGCCGTGCTAATTGCGCCTCATCGCGACCTCAATTCAACAAGTTGACGGTGCCCCAGAGCCTGCGCGACCGTCACATCCAACTCATGACCGAGCGTGGTCGCATCGGCTGGCAAAGGGCGACTGGGTATGGCAGGAGGAACCAGGCGGAAACGGCAATGGCGCGCTACAAACACTTGATCGGCCCCAAGCTTCGCGCCCGGAGTCTGCCTGCTCAGCAGGGCGAGGTCGCCATCGCCGTCGCGGTGCTGAACCAGATGATCCCTACGGCAAAGCCCGCTTCCGTCCGGGTTGCGTGACCGGTAGGCAGGGAGGGTCAGCTCGAACCTCAGCCGATCCATGCACCAACACCCTATTTATCGGCACGGCGATGACCCGACCAAAGCCGAATTAGATCCAGGAGATCTTTGATGAATTCGCTTCCCACGCAGCAAGTGCCGGCCGTTTATCACCGCCGGGTCGGCCGCATCGTCGTGACGTCCCTGCTCGACGGCTACCAAGACGTCGCGATCTCGACGGTCAAGAACATTCCGGAAGCGGACTCGGTCGCGCTGCTGCACGCCGCGTTCCGCCCCGCGCGCCGCACCTCGGTCAACTGCTTCCTCATCCGCGACGGCAGCCACACGACGCTGGTCGACACCGGCTTCGGTCCCGGCGTCCGCGCCACGGTCGGATGGCTGCCAGCCAATCTCGCGGCGGCGAACGTGAGCCCGGCGGAAATCGATACCGTGCTGCTGACCCACATGCATCCAGACCACTGGGGCGGCTTGACGGACCAGTCGGGAACGCCGTTGTTCCCGGGCAGCGAGTTGGTGCTGAGCCAGACCGAGTTCGACCACTGGCACGACGACGCGGCCATGGCGGGCGTGCAGGATCCCACCCGGCGCAAGATGTTCTTCGAGTCGGCGCGGGCGCATGTGGCGCCATACCGCGACCGGCTGCGGACCTTCACGGGCGGAGAAGTCGTACCGGGCGTCACAGCCGTGCCGTTGCCGGGTCATACGCCGGGCCACACCGGCTACCTCATCGCATCCGAAGGCGAGACGCTGCTGATCTGGGGTGACATCGTGCACGTGCAGGAATTGCAGGTCGCCCGTCCCGAGGTTGGGATGGCCGTGGACGTCGACCCCGAACAGACCGTCGTGACCCGGCGCGCGATCCTCGAGCGTGTCGCGACGGAGCGCCAGGCCATCGCGGGCATGCACCTGCACTTCCCTGGCCTGGCCCACATCGCACGGGATGGCAACGGCTTCCGCCTGCTTCCGGACGCTTGGTCCATGGACCTCGCCGGAGATGAGGCGGTGCTGCCGCCAGCATAGCCGCAATCGTATCGCATGTTCGCCTAGCGAACAAGCAGTGAAGATAGCAGCCTGATGTTGACCCCGTTTGTCTTACATGAAATGTCCTGACGCCAAAGGCCCCAAGTCGATAGAGGGCCGGTCGGGAGAAACGATATGGCGAAATGCTTTGCAGCATTAATACTGCTTTGTGTCGGGATGGTGTCCGTCGGACTACCTGCTCATTCTGTAGCTGCCGAACGAAAGCCCTACTCTTTCATATTTCTCAGCAACCCCGTTGCTGGGAAGGAAGATTTGTTCGTCAACTGGTATACCGGCCAGCATATCCACGACCTGCTGGCCATTGATGGTTTTGAGGCCGCACAATTCTTCACGCTGGCCGATACCCAGTTCGTGGGCACCCATCCCCAGCGCTACATGATGATCTGGGAGATCGAGACCGACAATCTGCCCGCGGTGTTCGAGCGGGTCAATCGCGGCTTGAAGAGCGGCACCACGGTGCTGGTCGGCGCCGTCGACGGCAGCACCGCCAACAGCAACACCTTCACGCCCCTGACGAAGCGTGTCACCGCGAGCCAGATCCGCGGAATGTCACCGGAACAGGTGCAGGCGCTTGCGATGGGACGCGCGCCGTAAACCTTCGAACTGCCGGGCGCCAGAAACGAGGGAAACGACAATGACTCTGACACCGGGAAACACCGTGACGACTGATTCAGAGTATTCGATCACGCGGCGCAGGGTCGTGGGCGGCCTTCTGGCGAGTTTGTTGGCCGCTGGCAGCGGCAAGCGGGCGTGGGCGGCGGAGCCCATCCAACTCGGGGCCGTCTTGCCGCTGACCGGCCCGAGCGCCGCCCCCGGCACACAGCAGCAACGGGGATTGCAGTTCGCGGTCTCGCGCTGGAACGCTGCCGGCGGGATCGCGGGGCGGCCAGTTTCGATCTTGTATGAGGATGGACAGGCCAAGCCGGACCAATCGGTGCTGGCGTTCAATAAGCTGGCCGATCTGAACAAGGTGCCGGTGGTGTTCACCGGGTTCTCCGGCCCGTCGCTCGCGATGGCGCCGCTGGCAACCCGCAAGAAAGTGCTGCTGGTCAATGGCGGCGCACAAGCGGACCGTCTCGCCACGGCATCGCCCTACCTGATCAACACGCTGCCGGTGATCAACGACGAGGTTGGCGTGCTGAGCCGATATCTGATCGAGATCGGCAAGAAGCGCGCGGCCATCCTGTTCCAAAACGACGCGGCCGGCACGCCGGGCCGTGACGACTTCACCGCGTCTTACACCAAGCTCGGCGGCACCATCCTGGGGCAGGAGCAGTCATCGTTCAGCCAGACCGATTTCCGGCCGGCGCTGCTGAAGCTGATGGACCTGAAGCCCGACGTGGTGTTTGTGATGTTGACCGACGGCCTCGCCGGCTTTGCCGAGCAGATCACCCAGCTGAAGCCCTCCTTCATGGTTGCCGGCTCATCGTTTTTCTCCGACCCGAGCGCTCGCAAACTGCCGGGCGCGCAGGGCTTCGTGCACACACAAGTCAGAGTCACCGCCCCGCCGGACATTGTCGCCGATTTTCACAAACAGACTGGAACCGAAATGGAGTTCTTCGGCTCCCAATATTATAACGCCGCGTCCATCGTGTTCCGCACGATCGAGAGCCTCCTGAAGGATAGCAAAGATCCGACCGGCGAGGCGATCCGCACCAAGCTCCTGGCCACCAGCCAGTTCAACGAACTGATGCCGACGACCTTCAAGAGCAACACGGCATCGATGCAGGTGGACATCGTGCGGATCGAGGAAGGCAAGGACATGCTCATCAAAAGCTACGTCTCCGAATAGGAACCAGCCGAGTGCTTCTGCTGCAACTGCTCGTTAATGGGATCGTCACCGGTTGCGCTCTCGGCGTCGTCGCGTTCAGCTTCTCGCTGGTCTATTCCACCACTCGGATCTTCCACGTCGTGCATGCCGGGATCTACACGCTGGCGGGTTATCTGGCGCTGTCCACCGCCCGGCTCGGCTTTCCGGATTGGACCGCCTTCGTCGTCGTGCCGATCATCTGCGCCGGGGCCGGCGCCCTGGTGCAAATCCTGCTCTACGCGCCGCTGGAACGGCGCCGCGCCACCCATCTCGGCGTGCTGATTGCTTCGCTGGGATTGTTGGCGATCGTGCAGAATGCGATCGCGGCGGTCTACACGCCTGACATCCTGCAATTCCCGAGCGCTTGGCGCGGCATGACGGTGTCGATCGCCGGGTTGACCCTATCCCTGGTGCAAGTCGCCACCGTGTTGGCCAGCGTCCTTCTCTATGGCGGGACCGTGCTGATCACCAAGCGAACCGTGCTGGGAAAGCGTATCCGCGCCGTTGCCTCCAACCCCTTCCTGGCCGAGATCACTCGTTTGCAGCCCGCCCGCACGTATGTCGCAGTGATGGCGCTCGCCTCCGCGATCGTCGCCGTGCCGGGGATCCTGGTCGGCCTCGACCTTGGCCTGCAGCCCTATACCGGCACGACGGTGCTGCTGACCGGGACGGTGGCCATGATCGCGGGCGGCGTCGGCAGCCTGGCTGGCGCGTTTCTGCTGTCGATCGCAATCACCGTGATGCAGAACCTGTCGCTACTGGTGATGCCGGGCCAGTGGAGTGTCGGCATCACCTTCCTTGTCTTCGTCATCTTCATGCTGTGGCGCCCGCGTGGCCTGTTCGCCGCGGCGGCGTAGATCTTATGGACTTCTTCCTCTCCTATCTGGCGCTCGCCGCAATTTACGTCACGCTCAGCCTGTCGACCAATTTGCTGGTCGGCATCGTCGGCATCTTCTCGGTGTCGCAGGCGGCGATCTTCGGGGTCGGCGCTTACGTCACCGGCTATTGCTTGCTGAACGACCTGATGGGGTTTCTGCCGGCGATGGTGCTGGCCGCTTCAGTGTGCGTGCTGGTCAACGTCCTGATCACTCTGCCGGCCCTGCGCGTGTCGGGCGACTATTTCGTCGTGACATCATTTGGCATCCAACTCCTGGCGACCGCGACCTTCACCAACTGGACCGCCGCGACCGGCGGCGCATCAGGACAACCGGGCATTCCGGCCGCATCGGTCTTCGGGGTCGAATTGGCCGAGGCCTGGCAGAACTTGGCGCTGTGCACCGCGCTGATGTTGCTGTGCTGCCTGGGTTTCTACCTGGCGATGCGCTCACCCTGGGGTCGCCTGCTCCGGGCGATCCGCGAGGATGAGCTCGCCGTCGCGGCCTCGGGCAAAAGCGTGCTGTATGCCAAAATCGGGGTCGCCGCTTTGGCGGGCGTGTTCGGCGCCGTGGGCGGCAGCTTGTATGCCGTGTTCCTGAGCTTCATCGATCCGTCCTCGTTCGACCTCAGCGCCTCCGTCCTGCTGCTGACCATGGTCGTCGTGGGCGGCGCCCGCACGTTGGCCGGGTCGATCATCGGCCCCTTCGTGCTGCTCGGCTTGCCGCAAGTCCTGACCTTGCTCGACATCCCGACCACCGTCGCCGCAGCCGCCCGGCAAGGGCTGTATGGCGCCTTACTGATCGCTTTCATGATCTTCCGGCCGCAGGGCCTGCTCGGCGAAAAGCTATGAGCGACGCCTATCTGTCCGTGCAGGGCGTCGATAAGCGGTTCGGTGGGCTTCAGGCGCTTCGGGATTGCAGCTTCACGGTCGAGCCCGGCCGCATCACCTGCCTGGTCGGCCCGAACGGTGCCGGCAAAACCACCGTGTTTAACGCGATCACCGGATTTCTGCGCCCCGACGCCGGCAGCGTAGCGTTTCAGGGCACGGTGCTGAACGGGATGTCATCGCAGGCGATCGTCCGCGCCGGCATCGCCCGGAGCTTTCAGAACCTCCGGCTCTATCAAGACATGAGCGCGCTCGACAACGTCGCCAGCGCCGTGCCCGATCAGTTCGGCGAGGGCGTGTTTGGTGCTCTGCTGCGGCCTGTCCGCACCGCCCGCGAACTACGCCGCGTGAACGACATCGCCGACGCCATCCTGGATCACGTGGGCATGCTGCCGCAGCGCGGCACGCCGGTTCGCAACCTCTCCTATGGCGAGCAGAAGCTCTTGTGCATCGCACGCCTCCTGGCCACCGGCGCGGATCTGCTGCTACTGGACGAACCGACCTCCGGCCTCAGCGGCGAAGCGCTCGATCGCGTCATGGCGCTGTTGCGTCGCCTCAAGACGGAAGGCAAGTCGCAGCTCGTGGTCGAGCACAACACCCGGGTCGTCATGGCGATCGCAGACGACGTCGTCTTCCTGCATCAGGGCCACGTCTTGGCACAGGGCACGCCCCAGGCCATCACCTCCGACCTGGCGCTGACTGAAGTCTATTTCGGCGGCGCGCTATGAACTCGCCAGTGTTGGAGGTGCGGGACGCGGTGGCTGGCTACGGCTCAAAAACCGTGCTGGACGGGCTATCCTTCGATCTGCGGCCCGGCGAGGTGCTGACGCTGCTGGGCCATAATGGTGCCGGCAAGACCACCGCGCTCAAAGCCATCATGGGCATCCTGCCGCTGCGCAGCGGCAGCATCGCCCTGGACTCTACCGGCATCAGCGCCCTGAGCACGGCACGGCGGCAAACGCTCGGCCTGCGGCTGCTGCCCGAGGGGCGGGGCATCTTTCCAGATCTCAGTGTCGGCGAAAACCTCGACGTGGTCGCCGCCGCCAACTGCACCGGCAAAGACGATCTATGCGGCATGGCGGACGTGCATGCGCTGTTTCCCGTGCTCGCCGAACGCCTGGCGGCCCGAGCCGGCAGCCTCAGCGGCGGCCAGCAGCAGATGCTGGCGTTGAGCCTGGCCATCCTGGGCAAGCCGCGCTGCCTGATGCTGGACGAGCCGTCCATCGGCCTGGCCCCGAACCTGGTCGAGCGCATCTTCGAGCAAGTCCGCTCCCTGTGCCGCACCCACGCGATGGGCGTGCTGCTGGTGGAGCAGAACGTGGCCGCGGCCATGCGGATCGCGGACCGGGTCCTGATCATGAATAGTGGGCAGATCGTCTTCTCCGGCACGCCGGACGAAGCGCGTGCCGGCGATGTCTGGCACTACTTTTAGAGGCGGACGATGGTTGACTTGCTGTTGGTGAAGTCCGGGGGTCCCGCCTGGTTCCATGAGTGGCAAGCCGGCTTCGCCGCAGCCCGGCCCGGCCTCATGGTCCGGGAATGGGACGACCCCGACGTGAACGACGAGGACGTGACCTACGTTCTGGTCGGGCAGCCCGTGCCGGGTCGCATCGCCCGCATGCCTCGGGTGAAGGCCATCTTCAGCGGCGGCGCCGGCGTCGACCACCTGGTGCGCGATCCAACCCTGCCGCGGCATCTGCCGATTATCCGCATGGCGACCGAAGAGACGGCGCAGACTATGGGCGAATATGCCTGCCTCGCCACGCTCGGCCTGCTGCGTGACTGGCGGCGCCTCGCTTTGGCGCAGCAGGACCAGCGATGGGACCCCTTCCTCGGCACCCGCACGGCGCCGACGACTACGGTCGGCGTCATGGGCCTCGGCCATATCGGGCTGGTGGTCAGCAGCATGCTGCACGGCCTCGGCTTCACCGTGCAGGGCTGGTCTCGTAGCCCGAAGGCGATCGACGGTGTCGTGACCTTCGACGGTGCGGATGGCTTGCAGCCGTTCCTGGCGACCTCGGACATCGCGGTCGGGCTGCTGCCGCATACGCCGGAGACGGCCGGGCTGCTTTGTGCACGGACGATGGCCTGGATGCCGAGAGGCGCCGGCTTGGTGAATGCCGGCCGCGGATCGCTGATCGATCTGCCCGACCTGCTCGAAGCGCTGAACTCAGGCCAGATCGGTGGCGCCGTGCTGGACGTGTTCGATACGGAACCGCTGCCGCCGGGTCATCCCGCCTGGACGCATCCGCGCATCACGGTCACGTCGCACATCGCAGGATTCGCGACCCGGCACACGCGTGCGGCCTATGTCGTCAACGGCATTGCGGTGCTCGAGCGCGGCGAGAAACCACCGTATCTCTACCAACCCGACCGGGGATATTGAGCCTCAACCGCCGTGGGCCAAAGCAAGGCCCGGCTCGGTCCAATCGAGCGCCGCGAGCCTGCCTTCGTAGGATAGGGTGACATAGGCGGTGCGCCGGTCCGAACCGCCGAAGCAGATATTGGTCACCATCATGTCGGGCGCGGTCACATAGTCGATGCCGCCGGTCGCGGGATCGATCACAGCGACGGCGCAGCGGTCGAGGGCGGCGATGCAGACCTTGCCCGACTGCGTGACGGCCAGGCTGTCGAACCGCACCGCGCCGCCAGCCGCCCCGGCAAGGGTCGCGCCATGCAGGACCGGCCAGGGCCGTTTGCGGAGTTCGCCGGGCGCCGTGACGTCCCACGACCAGAGACGGCCGGTGATCGTCTCGGCGGCGTACAGCGTTCGGCCATCTGGTGACAGGCCGATGCCGTTGGTCATCAGCATGCCGTGCACGACCTCCCGGATTTCCGAGCCATCGGCGCGTGCCCAATAGATCGCGCCATAATCCATGTCGCGATCCCGGCGCTTGCCGAGGTCGGAAAACCAAAAGCCGCCGGTTCCGTCGAACACCAAGTCGTTGGGGCCGCAAAGCCGGCGCCCGTCGCAAGAATCATACAGCCGTTCGACCCGACCCGTTGCCGGGTCCACCACATCGATGCTGCCGCCCGTATAGCTCGCCGAGGTGCCGGTCGGCCGAATGGTGCCGCGCTCCCGCAACCAGGTGAAGCCGCCATTATTGCAGACGTAGATGCGTCCATCCGGCCCCACCGCCGCGCCGTTGGGCCCGCCGGGGATCTCGGCCACCACCTCCACCCGACCATCCGGCGTGACCCGGCTCAACGTCTCCCGCGCGATCTCCACCAACAGGACGGAGCCGTCGGGCCGGGCGATCGGTCCCTCGGGAAACTGCAAGCCGGTGGCAACGATGCGCATGTCAGGCAATCCTCTCAGGAGAGAGGAAGGCCTCGATCTCCGTCAGTAGTAGTTGCGGTGTTTGAAGGGCCATGAAGTGGCCGGTGGGCAGCACCCGATACACCGCGTTCTTGATCTGCGCGGCCACCGCCTGCACCCCTGCCGGCGGCCGGTCGCCGTCATGCTCGCCAGCCAGCACCAGCGCCGGGCAAGCGATGCGAGCCAACGCGGCGTTCATGTCCAGTTCAGCCAGCATCCGCGTGGCCGCGGCCATGCCGAAAGCATCTGCCGCAGCCCGGCTGGCCCGTACCTGTTCGAATGCCGCCGGATCATGGCGCAGAACGGGCGGGAAGGACCGGGCCAGCCGCTCCTCCATCTTGTCGGCCGCCCCATCCCGCTCCAGCTCGTCGGCCCGGGCCAGCACCGCAGCCCGCCGCGCCTCCGGCACCCCGGTTGCGGGTGATGTCGCGATTAGTGCAGCGGTTCGCTCAGGGAAGTCGGCGGCGAACTGGATCGCGATCGCGGCCCCCACGGCGCAGCCCATCACCGACACGCGCCGGGGTGCGCCCAGTACGTCGAGCAGCGCATCCAGATCCCGCGCGAGCGTCTCGATCGACAGCGTGCCGCGGACTTTCTGCGATAGCCCGGCGCCTCGGACGTCGTAGCGGATCACCTGGAACCGCCGGGTCAGCGCCGGCACGATCGGAGCCCAGCTTTCCAGCGTTCCGCCCATCTCATGGATCAGCACCAGGGCCGGTCCGGTGCCGTCGATCGCCACGCGCGACACCGTGCCGTTCGCCTCGACCCAGCGCGTTCCAGTCTGCATGGCTTCTATCGTTTCGCTCAATGGAACAACCGGTTTTCAATGCTCAGCCATTCCGCCTCGTGCTCCGCGTAGGTTGCGGGCGAGATCACGGTCGTGCGGAGACCATCGCGGCCAGGAACCAAATCCGGCGACTTCGGCGGCACCGCCGGGTTGGCGGGTAGGTAGCCGGCGTCGCGGAACACGCGTTGGCCTGCTTCGGACACCAGGAACTCGATCAGCAACTTGCCCGCATGAGGATGCGGCGAGTTCTTCAACAGACCGGTGGTCCCGAAGGTAAGCACCAGCGGCTCGATCGGCAGCCACTTGACCGGGGCACCCTGCTCGATGCTGATCTGGGCGTGGTTGTTGTAGATGGACAGCACCAGCGGATACTGGCCGGAAATGCACTGATCCAGCACAACGCGCTGCACCGCCGGAACGTTGGCGATGCGCTGGGTGGCCAATTTCTGCAGATACGCCATGCCGCGTTCTTGGCCCATACTCAGCAGCAGGTTGCCGATGAAACCGGGAGGTCCTGAGGCGCTGGGCGTGTCGGGCCACGCCATCTTGCCGGCCCAGCGCGGGTCCAGCAGATCGTCGAGCGTCTTCGGGATCTCGTCCAGTCGAATGAGTTCGGTATTCACTGCCGGACTCAGGATATACAGGTTCGTCGCCACCCATTGGCCCTGGACGTCACGGTAGGCGTCGGGCCAGCCGGCCGCTCCCGTTGGCGAATAGCTGTCGACCAAGCCGGCCTGGTTCAGCGGAAAAAATGTGCTGCCGCCGTCGAAAACATCGGCCCGGACGCTGCCAGCCTTGGCCTCGTTCAGCAGCCGGGTCGCCGTCTCGACGGGTGGCCCGGGAACGAAGCTGACCTTGATCTTCGGATATGCGGCCTGGAAAGCTGCGACCAGCGGGCGGACGGCTTGGCCGACGATCAGCGTGGTATACCAGACCACCTCGCCTTCCGTATTCGCCGCCTCGACGAGCCCCGGGTCGATCGCCCCTGACGCGGCGGGCGCGGCCGCAGCGAGTAACGCTGCCAGCGGTGCCGCGACGAAGGTACGGCGTTTCACGTCAGTACTCGTCTTGAAATTGCGTGGCGAGCATCGACGGGCGCTCGCTAAATCCGGCATGCCATGCAGCAAGGGCTGGATGCCCGTCGCGCCAATTGTCCGACGCGAAACGGAAGTCCAGATGGGCCAGGGCGGCGGCGACGGTGATAGCGCCGATATGCAGCGGGGCCGATAGGGCGGGGACCTCCGTCTCCAGTCGGTCCAACGTGGCGGCGATCTTCACCGGGAAAGCGGCCTGGTGCTTTGCGGAGCGGATGGCTTCGGCGCGATTGTTCTCGCCGATGCGCAGCACGATCACCTCCATCAGCCCGTCGCCCAGCGCCTGCAGTCGTAGCATGGTGAAGCGATCCGGCCCGGTAGGAAACAGTTTTGGAACCATACCGATATGGTCGAGGTATTCGCAAATGACGCGGGAGTCGTAGAGCGAACTACCGTCGTCGAGGATTAGGGTGGGGATCTTGCTGAGCGGGTTATCGCGCATCACGCCGGCGTTGGGAGCGGACGCGCCAACGACCACGCGTTCCGTCTCGATTCGTCCAGCCAGACCCTTCTCGTGCGCCACCACCATCACCTTGCGGACGAAGGGGGAGCGCGAGGACCAATAGAGTCGCAACGCTCAGTCTTCCAGCGCCATGGCGGACGCAGCAGTGAACTCAACCGCGACTTTCTCGCCGACAGCATAGGTATCGCTCGCGCTGCCATGCGCCTCGAAGACCGGGCCGCCGAGGTCGATCCGGTAGCGGTTGTTGCTGCCCAGAAAGCCGGTGGACAGCACGGTGCCATCGAGGCGGTTGACGCTGAGGGTAGATTCCTGGCCAGGCCGGGCCAGGACGATTGCTTCTGGTCGTATCGCGATGGTGGCCGCACGGGGCACGGCCGTCCGCCCCTCGAGTACGCGGCAATTGATAGCTCGCCCATCTCCAAGCTGCATCCGGCCCTGACCGTCGATGTCGGCCTCGATCATCGTGCCGCTAAGCCAGTTCGAGGAGCCGACGAACTTAGCCACGAACATGTTGCGCGGCCTGAAATAGATTTCCCGCGGAGCCGCAAGCTGGACGATGCGGCCACCTTCCATCACCGCGATCAGGTCCGACATCTCCAGCGCCTCGGTCTGATCGTGCGTCACATACACCGTCGTGACGCCGATCTGCTGCTGCAACGAGCGCAATTCATTACGCATCTCTTCGCGCAGCGTTGCGTCCAAATTGCTGAGGGGCTCGTCGAGCAGCAGCAGCTTGGGGCGGGCGACGATGGCGCGGGCCAGTGCGACGCGCTGTTGCTGCCCGCCAGACAGACGGGTCGCCGGGCGGCTGCCAAACCCGCCGAGGCTCACGGTCTCTAAGGCGGCGTTCACCATCGTGGCGATCTCGTTGCGATCGTAGCGCCGGTCCTTGGCCACGCGCAGCGGGAAAGCGACGTTCTCGAACACCGTCATATGCGGCCAAATGGCGTATGACTGGAACACCATCCCCACCTGGCGGCGGTTCAGCGGCACGTTGATGCGCTTGGACGCGTCGAAGAAGACCTCCGGTCCGACACGGATCACGCCCTCATCCGGCTGTTCCAGTCCGGCGACGCAGCGCAGTGTCGTCGTCTTGCCGCAGCCAGAGGGGCCAAGCAGCGTGAAGAACGTGCCGGGCTCGAGCGTGAAGCTTGCACCGCGGACGCCGCCGGACGGTCCATCGGTGGAGGCGTAGACCTTGCTCAGGTTCTCAACGGACAGCATGGCTTATTCCCCAAAGGTCGCCGCCGACTGGCGGCGCAGGATGAAGTAGAGGAACGAGGCGAACACGGTCATCAATGCGGCCCATAGCAGGCCGAGAGCCGAGACTTCACCGCCCTGCCCGTTGGACCACAGGTCGAACATCGCGACCGCCACGGTCTGTGAGTTGGGGCCGGCCAGCAGCAACGGCAGCGACATTTCCTTGGCGGCGATCAGGAAGATGAACAGCCAGCCTGATGCGATCGCCGGCCACAGCAGCGGCATGACGACCCGGCGCAGCGTCTGGAAAGTCGTCGCGCCAGCAACACCCGCGGCCTGCTCCAGCTCGGGGTGAACCTGTAGTACGCCGGTATAGGTATAGCGCATGCCATACGGCATATAGCGGATAAGAAAGGCGATCCCGATTAGCCACAGCGTGCCATAGATCGGGATCGGCAGTTGTAGCGCGATCTCGAGTAGCGCCACGCCCAGAACCAGGCCGGGGAACACCAGCGGCATCGTGACGAGCTGATCGATGATCGTCCCTCCGGGTCGGCGGCGAGCGGCGATCCAACCAGCACCAATGGTGAGCAGCATGGCCGCGGTCGCGCAGCCGGCGGCAACCAACAGCGTGTTGACGCCGAGGCCGAGATAGTATGGCGAGGCGATCACGTTGGCGAAGTTCTTCAGCGAGGCGAACGGCAGCGCCGCCCAGCGCATGGGCCTGACGAATGGCATCAGCGCCATCCAAACCACCGCCGCCAACGGCAGCGCGAGCACGACGATGAAGTTGAATACGATGATGCAGGCCATCGGAATGCGCGCCCGTCCCAGGCGGAAAGGCCGCGGCCGGTATCCCTTGCCCGTGATGGACGCGAAACGCTCCGCCCGCTTGGACAGGCGTCCGTAGAAGAACAACAGCACCGCCACGACGACCAGCATCACGACGGAGAACGCGCTGGCATAGCCGAGCTGGGGCGGCAGGCTCTTCACGCTGCGGTAGATCTCCGTC
>CAXTWC010000160.1:0-10781 GCA_964247805.1 uncultured Acetobacteraceae bacterium
TCACCCAACCCTCTCCCAGAGGGAGAGGGCTTTGCCTCAAGCGGGATAGGATAGGACGGACCTAAAGCTGGGCTAACGTAGTAAGTTGGCCTTTGCGAGTTCGATCACCTGATCGGCGCGGCCGTTCATCACCGCCTTGAGCATGTACAGCGTGAACCCCTCCGCCATTCCTGCGGTGACTTTCGGCGGCATGGCGAGTTCCATCCGTTCCACAACGGCATCGATCACCACAGGGCCAGGATGAGCCAGCGCCTCGGCCATCTTGCCCTCCAGTTCGGCTGGATCCTCGATGCGGACGCCGTAGATGCCAGCCGCGTTGGCCATCGCTGCAAAGTCCGGATTGATCAACTCGGTCCCGGTGTCGATGAAGCCGGACGATTTCTGCTCCAACTCGATGAATCCAAGTGCGCCGTTGTTATACACCACGATCTTGAGCGGCAGATTGAGCTGCTTGGCCGAGAGCAGATCGCCCATCAGCATGGTGAACCCGCCGTCGCCCGACATCGACACGATCTGCCGCCCCGGGCAGGCCGCTTGTGCGCCGAGCGCCTGCGACATCGCGTTGGCCATCGAGCCATGCCAGAACGAGCCGATCAGCCGCCGCTTGCCATTCATCTTGAGGTAGCGGGCAGCCCAAACCGTCGGCAACCCGACGTCGCAGGTGAACACTGCGTCCTCGGCCGCCAGTTCGTTGATGATGCGGGTGACGTGTTGCGGGTGCAGACGCCCGCCGGACCGTCCGGTCGCCAACTCGTCCAGGCCCCTGCGGGCATTGTGATAGTGGTCGACGCAGACGCGGAGGTGCTTGTCGTCCCGCACGCCGGTCAAATGCGGCTGCAAGGCCTGCAGCGTCGAGCGTATGTCGCCGATGAGGCCCATTTCCACCGGGGTCCGGCGCCCGATCGCCTCCGGTCGCAGATCCACCTGCGCGATCCGCACGCCCTTGGGATAGAACTGGGTGTAGGGGAAGTCGGTTCCCAGCATCAGCAGCGCGTCGCAACTGCCCATCGCGTAATAACCCGACTCGAAGCCGATCAGCCCCGTCATGCCCACGTCATACGGGTTGTCCCACTCGACGTGTTCCTTGCCGCGCATGGAGTGCACGATCGGCGCCTTCAGTGTCTCCGCGAGCTGCATCAGTTCGTCGTGGGCGCCTTCGCATCCCGCTCCGCACAGCAGGGTCACGCGTTGGCTCGCGTTCAGCAACTGGGCAAGTGCGCTGATCGCGGTCGGCGGAGGGACCACGGCGGGCGTGGGCAGCAATAGGCTCGCCGGGGTGGAGGCGGGGCTGTCGACGGCCCGTTTCAGTGCGACATCGCCGGGTATGACGATCACGCAAACGCAGCGCTCCGCCACGGCCCGGCGGATCGCCGTCTGCAGCACGCGGGGCATTTGGGCCGGGGTGGAGACGAGTTCGCAGTAGCTGCTGCATTCCTGGAACAGCTGTTCCGGATGGGTTTCCTGGAAATAGCCCGACCCTATTTCAGCCGACGGGATATGGGCGGCGATCGCCACGACCGGCAGCCGCGAGCGGTGACAATCGAACAGGCCGTTGATCAGATGCAGGTTGCCAGGCCCGCACGACCCGGCGCACACCGCGAGCTTGCCGGTCACATGGGCGTCCCCGGCCGCCGCGAAGGCTGCGACTTCCTCGTGGCGCGTGTGCAGCCATCGGATGCCGCCATGTCGCCGCAGCGAGTCGGTGAAGCCATTGAGGCTATCGCCGACGATGCCATAGATGCGCTCCACGCCGGCGGCGGCGAGGCACGCCACCATCTGGTCTGCGACTGTCTCAGCCATGTGACGCTCCTTGGGTCCGCGGGTTGGCTTATCAGACACGGCGAGCCGGCCAGCCGGCTTGAACACAACGTGCGCCAGTTTGCGGGTCAGAGCACGGCGAGCATCCCGCCATCGACGTAGATGATCTGCCCGTTGACGTAGTCGGACGCCTCCGAGGCCAGGAACACCACGGTGCCGACCAGCTCGCCGGGCTTACCCCAGCGGCGTGCGGGGGTGCGGCCGATCACCCAGGCGTTGAACTCGGGGTTGTTGACCAGGGCCTCGTTCATGTCGGTCAGCATGTAGCCGGGGCCGATCGCGTTGGCCTGGATGCCGTGCGCCGCCCATTCCGCCGTCATCGCGCGGGTCAGCATCTTGATGCCGCCCTTCGCCACGGTATACGGCGCCACGGTGGCGCGCGCGGCATCGCTGGTCAGCGAGCCGATATTGACCACTTTGCCCCGTCCGCGCGGGATCATGCGCCGGGCGGCTTCGCGGCCGATGACGAACGCGCTGGTGAGGTTGGTCTCGATCACCCGGCGCCAATCAGCGGTCTCCAGCTCGACCATCGGCTTGCGGAACTGGATGCCGGCGTTGTTGACCAGGATGTCGACCGCGATCCCCTGCGCATCCAGCGCTTCGAACGCTGCGACCACGGCCGCCTCGTCGGTGACGTCGAAGCGCGCTTCGTGCACGGTGTATCCGGCCGCGCGCATGGCGGACGCGGCCTCGGACAGCCGGCCCGCGTCGGAGCCGTTCAGCACCAGGGTGGCGCCGGCCTCCGCCAACCCTTCCGCCATCGCCCGGCCCAGCCCGCGGGAGGAGCCGGTGACGAGCGCGGTCCGCCCCGTCAGATCGAACAGCTTGGTCACGACAGGTCCGTCCGCCGCACCGTTAGGTCGGAGCGTTCGAACACCGCCGGCAGCAATTCGGTGCCGAGCCCGACGCCTTCCATCGGGAGCACGTAGCCATCCTTGATCACCGGCATCTCCGTGACGAGCTCCTTGTACCAGCCGGTGTAGAAGGCGCGCACGCTCTCCTGGATCAGCGTGTTGGGCTGGCTGAACGAGGCGTGGATGCCGGCGATGAAGCCCACCGGGCCGACGCAATCGTGTGGCGCGAACGGGCGATGGTACGTCTCGGCCATGGCGGCGATCTTGCGCCCTTCGGTGAGCCCGCCGGTCCAGCACAGATCGGCCATCACCACGCCGATCGCGTCCCGGTCCAGCATGTCCTTGAACGGGTAACGGCTGCCAAGGGTCTCGCTGCCGCAGATCCAGACGTCGGTGGACCGGGCCAACTCCGCCAGCGCCTGGGGAGAGTTCATGCGGATCGGGTCCTCGTACCAGGTCGGCGCGTAGGGCTCGAGCCATTTGGCGAGCTTCTTGGCCATCGGCAGGTTCCACAGGCAGTGGAACTCCACCATGATCTCCATCCTATCGCCCACCGCGCGGCGGATCTTCTCGAACGGCTCGATGGCGGCCTTCAGCTCCGACGGCGTGATATGGAGGCCGTCATTGGCGATCGCCGCCGGGTCGAACGGCCAGATCTTCATCGCGGTGATGCCGGATTCGAGCAGGCTTTCGGCCACCGCATCCGCCCGGGTCATGAAGCCGTGCAGGTCCTCGTACGGACCCGCGGAATCGTCGAAGTTCCAGGTGGAAACCGGCTTGATGTTGTGGGAGCGGACGTAGCCGTAGCCCGCGCAGGTGTTGTAGATGCGCTGTTTCGGCCGGCACAGCCCGCCGAGCATCTGGTGCACCGGCTGGTTGCAGACCTTGCCGAAGATGTCCCACAGCGCGATGTCCACGGCCGAGGCGGCGCGGTACTCCACGCCCGTGCTGGACTGCGCCATCGGCAGGTTCAGCATGTCCCGATGGATTGCCTCGATATGCAGTGGGTTCTTGCCCAGCAACCGTCCGCACAGCGTGTCGTGGATGTGCGACTCTACTGCCCCGGCGCCATAGAATGTCTCGCCCAAGCCGATCACGCCGACGTCGGTGTGCACGCGCACCCAAAGCACGTTGGAGAACTCGGCGGTTCGCAGCGTTTCGATCGAGGTGATCTTCACCCGCATTTCCCTTCGATTGATTTCGAGGCGACGCTTCCGCCACCGCGTAGGGTGGGCTGCTTGCAGCCCACCAGCCGTTTGGAGCAATCCTTCGGAAGCGCTGTATCAGTCGGCCGTCGCGCCCTCCAGCTTGCTGCGGGTCCGCTCCGCCCGGCTGCGGATCGCGTCCCAGTTCCCGGCCGCGATTTCGGTGGCGGGTGTCAGCCACGACCCACCAACAGCCACCACATTGGGTTGCGCCAGCCACTCGGCCGCATTCTCCTCCGTGATCCCCCCGGTGGGGCAGAACTTCGCCTGCGGGAACGGCCCGGCCAGGGCCCGCAGGCCGGTAAGACCGCCCGCCGCCGTAGCCGGGAAGAACTTGGCTGTGGTGAAGCCGCGGGAGAGCGCTTCCATCATCTCGGACGCCGTGGCGATGCCGGGCAGGAACGGGATGGGTGCGGCCGCCGCAGCATCGAGCAAGGCGGGGGTCGCACCCGGACTGAGCGCAAACCGGGCGCCGATCTCCACCGCACGCCGCATGTCGGCCGGGGTCAGCACGGTGCCGATGCCGACCACGGCGCCTGGCACGTGCCGCATGATGGCCTCCGCCCCGGCCATGCCGGCCTCGGTCCGCAAGGTGATCTCCAGCAGGCGCACGCCACCCTCCACCAGCGCACGGGCCAGGGGCACCGCGTCCTCCAGCCGGTGCAGGGTGATCACCGGGATGACCCGGCCGAGCGTGAGCAGTTGCGACAGTTGCTGCTGGCGGGAGGCGTCATCGGTCAAGGCACTGAACTCCTGCTTCCGGCTGGGTGCGCCAGGCCCATGGCGGCGGCCGGGATGATGGCGCCGGGATGGGCCACCACCGTGCCAGCCAGGTCGTGCCCGGCGCGGGCCGCCTGCTCCGGCGACGCTCCGCCCAGCCGTGCCGCCAGATACGCGGCGGCGAAACTGTCGCCGGCCGCCGTGGTGTCCACGACCTGGATCACGGGCGTCGCAGCGACCAGCCACTCCCCCCCATCATGCAGCACGCGGGAGGCCGGGTGGGCAAGTTTCAGAACGATCTCGGTATCGCCGGCATGGCGCAGCAATGCACCCTCGCCACCCTCCGGGTCCAGCAAGGCGAGGTCTTCCACCGAGGCGAGCACGATATCGGCCGCGGTGAACATGCGCTCGTACAGCGCCCGGGCCAAGACGCGGTCGGGCCAGCCGCGGGGGCGGAAATTGGTGTCGAACACCACCCGCGCGCCCCGCTCGTGAGCGCGGGCGAGCGCGTCGAACAGGATGGATCGCGCCGCCTCCGCGAAGATGGAGAGCGTGATGCCGGACAGATACAGCACGTCGAACTGGTCCAGGACGCGCACGTCCAGCACGTCGAACAGGTGCCGCGCCGCTGCGCTATCCCGCCAATACAGGAACCGTCGCTCTCCGGAGGCGTCGGTCTGGATGATATACAAGCCGGGCAGCCGTCCCGGCAGGCGGTGCACCAGCCCGGTTCCCACGCCATCGGCCTGCCAGGCGGCAAGCATCTCGTCGCTCCAGGGATCGTCGCCCAGGGCTGTCACGTAATCCACCGTCATGCCGAGCCGGGCCAGGTACACGGCCGTGTTCAGCGTGTCGCCGCCGTAGCTGCGCCGAAGCGTGCCATCCGGCAACTCCCGCAACTCCACCATGCACTCGCCGATGCAGGCGATCCGTGCCGTCATGCGGCGCTGCCGCTGGTTGAAGGCAGCGTGGCGGTTGCAGACAAACCCTCTCTCCCGAATAAGCGCCGGGCTATGACGACGCCGCAGCCGCCGTCTTACTCTGGGGCGGACCCTCTGGCGATGGCGTAGCCCTGTCAAGGAACATCCCTGGCACGATGGCTGCTGTGGTTCGATAGTGTGCGACGGAGTCAATCCGTCAGTCGTCGCAGCTTCGGGCGCGTCTCACTTGCTCCGCTCGCAGCGGACCAGCATTACGCGCTGCCGCACCCCAAATCGTTGGGCGGAACGAAAGCCGGGCGGCCAACGCGGTGCGGCGGCCCTCCCGGAGGCGAGTGCGTTGCCGGGAGTGGGCGGTCGCGCCGGTCATGGTCACCTCCCATCGGGCTTGCTCACCCAGAATGCCGCCGTCTAGCGTCACAGGCGAGACTCGCAGGAGCATTGCCGTGGATCCGACCGACTTGCCATTCGACAGCCAAACCATGCTGAACGGGTTGCGCCCCTGGGTGGAGTGCGAGAGCCCGACCTGGGATGCGGCGGCGGTGAACCGGATGATGGACCTGGCCAGCGCGGACCTTGCAGCGATGGGGGCCGTCATCGACCGCATCCCCGGCACCATGGGGCTGGGCGATTGCGTTCGGGCGCGGTTCGGCGGCGGCACCACCGATGGACCCGGCGTGCTGGTGATGGCGCACCTGGACACCGTGCACCCGATCGGGACGCTGGAGAAACTGCCCTTCCGCCAAGACGGCGAGCGTTGCTACGGCCCCGGCATCTTCGACATGAAAGGCGGTACCTACGCCGCGTTCGAGGCGATCCGGCAATTGCTGCGGGCCGGGGCACTGCCGAAGCCGCTGACCGTGCTGCTGACTTGCGACGAGGAGATCGGCAGCCCGTCCAGCCGCGCCCTGATCGAGGCCGAAGCCGCCGGGGCACGCGCCGTGCTGGTGCCGGAGCCCGCCCGTGGCAATGGCGGCGTGGTAACCGGACGCTACGCGATCGCCCGCTTCGACCTGGTGGCGACCGGCAAGCCGAGCCATGCCGGCGCGCGCCTGGCCGATGGCCGCTCCGCGATCCGGGAGATGGCGCACCAGGTGATCGCGATCGAGGACATGACGACCGAGGACTGCACGTTCAGCGTCGGCGTGATCCACGGCGGGCAGTGGGTGAACTGCGTCGCCACTACCTGCACGGCGGAGGCGCTGAGCATGGCCAAGCGGCAGCCCGACCTGGACCGCGGCGTGGAGGCGATGCTGGCCCTGAAAGGCAGGCCGAACGGGGCGGAGTTCACCGTCACGCGTGGTGTCACGCGCCCCGTGTGGGAGCCGGATGAGGCGGGGCTTGGCTTGTACGAGAAGGCCAACGCCGTCGCCGGAAAGCTCGGTCTGGCCTTGCCGCATGAGAGTTCGGGGGGTGGCTCGGATGCCAACTTCACCGGGGCAATGGGCGTGCCGAGCCTGGACGGTCTCGGCGTGCGTGGCGACAAGCCCCACACGCTGGAGGAGCACATCGTCGTTGCGAGCTTGGCCGAGCGCGCCCGGTTGTTCGCGGGCATCCTGCTGGCGCTTGGGTAACGCCCCGAAAGAAACTAACCCTGCGGGTCTCCCGTGGGCCATGGCATGCAGATTGCAACCCGTTACTGCACGCCAGACCTCCCCCATGGATCGTGAGTGACCGACACCTTTGCCACGCAATCCTGGGATCTGATCAAGGCGCTGCTCGCGCTGCACCGGGCTGGGACATTCGAAGGCGCCGCGGCGAGCCTGCAAATCGACTCCACCACCGTACGCCGGCGCATCCAAGCGCTGGACCGGCAACTCGGCATCTCGCTGTTCACCCGGCGCGACGGCCAGTTCGTGCTTTCGGAACAGCACGAGGCGTTGCTCGACCACGCACTGCAGATGGAGGCGGCGTATAGTCAGTTCCTGGCCCGCTCCAGCATGGCCCGGCTGGGTGGCAGTCTGCGCATCACCACGCTGGATATCTTTGCCACCTTGTTGGCGCCCGACCTGGCGCAGTTGCACAGTCGGCATCCCGACATCCAGATCGAGCTGACGACCGAGCCGCATTTCGTCGATCTCGAGCGGGAACGGATCGACCTCGCCATCCGGCTGGCGCGCCCCTTGCGCGGAGGCAACGGACTAAAGCGGCTGGCGACGATGCATTTCGCGATTTACGGCGCCCGCGACGGCGCCGACCCGGACGCGGACAGGCCAGCGCTGCTCGCCCTGTACCCGCATCATGGCCGCATGGACCACGATTTCCTGCTGGCTGACGAGCGGTGGCACGAGGAGTTTGGCAACGGAACGATCGTCGCCCGCGCCGATGGCTACCCGACCTTGCTCCGCCTGTGCGAGGAACGCATGGGTCTTGCCATGCTGCCTTGTCTGCTGGGCGATGCGAGCCCCCGGCTGCGGCGCATCCGGCCCACGAAACCGACCATGGAGGTGGGGGTGTGGGCCGTGATCCGGCAGGACGTCAGCCAGTTGCCGAAAGTGCGCGCGGTGCTGGACTTTCTGACCGAGAGTTTCCGCGCGCACGGCCCGGCGCTCGTCGGGAACGCGGATTAGCGACCCGTCCTTGCAAATCTGCGAATTCGATTAGCGCCATCGCACCTTGGGTTGCTCGCCCTCCTTGCTAGAAGGCGAGGAGGTTGCAACGGAGTTCCACCATGTCTGCGACGTCCATGCCGCGCGCGCCGACAGCGTTCACCTCGGAGCCGGGCCGTTACGGCCATCTGTTCCGGCCGGGCTATGTGCACCGGGACCTGTACGCGAGCCCGGATCTGTTTGCCGCCGAAATGCGGTCCCTGTTCGGCAACACCTGGGTCTATGTCGGGCATGCCAGCGAAATCCCGCAGCCGAACGATTTCATCATGCGCACGATTGGCCGGCGGCCGGTAATCCTGTGCCGCAAGGAGGATGGCGCGTTCAGCGTGCTGCTCAACCGCTGCAGCCATCGTGGCGCGCTGGTGTGCCGCACGCCGCGCGGCAATGCCCGGCATTTCACCTGCGGCTATCACGCCTGGACGTTCCTGAACGACGGCCGCTGCACCGGCGTGCCGCTGAAACACGCATACGGCGAGGCCTATAACCGCGCGGACCAGAACCTGCGCAGCATCACCACCGACTCGTATCGCGGCTTTATCTTCGCGTCGGTGTCGCCGTCCGTCCCACCGCTGCTGGAACATCTGGCGGGGGCAAAGACGTTCCTGGACCAGTGGCTCGACCGCGACGGCGCGCGCCCGGTGCTGGTGCAGAACGGCGACATGCAGTTCCAGACGCATGCGAACTGGAAGACGGTCTACGACAATGCGGGCGACGGCTACCACCCGCCATTCTCCCACACCTCGATGCTGCGCGTTTTCGCCGACCGGTATGGCGACGTGGATATGCAGTATTACGCCAAGAACTTCGACGAGTCGCCGATCCTGTCGAAGGATCTCGGCAACGGTCACACCACGCTCGATCAGCGCCCGGAAATGCATGCCGAGTCAGCATGGCGCCGGCAGCATGTAAGCCCGGGTCGCGAGGCGTTGGAGGCGGCGCTAACCGAGCGTTACGGGGCGGAGGAAGCGTTGCGCATGCTGGACGCGTCCACCGGGTCGGGTCTGAATCTGAATATCTTCCCGAACCTGCTGATCATCGGCAACCAGATCCAGATGGTGGAGCCGGTCGCGGTGAACCGCACGGTGGTGCACTGGTTCTCCACCACGCTCGAGGGTGCGCCGCCGGAGGTCAACGCGACCCGCATGCGCCTGCAGGAGGATTTCCCTTCATTCGGCGAGGTGGATGACACGGCACAATTCGAGTCCTGCCAGCACGGCCTGGAAGACGTGCCGGAAGTGGAGTGGGTGGACATCCGCCGCCACATGGACACCGGCGTCGGCCATCCGGATACCGACGGCTACTGGCGCGAGCCGATCTCCTCCGACCTGCATCTGCGCTGCTATTACGGCGCGTGGCGGCGCATCATGGAACAGGCGTCCGCACCATGACGGAACCGCGCCGCACACTCGTGCCGCCCACCGTCGGGTATTTTGACCTGCCGCACTACCAATGGCTGGTGGATCTGGTGCAGGGCTGGCGCAGCCTGGGCGAGATCCCGCCCGAGCGCGTCCCCACCGCCGAGGATCATGCCTCCGTCTGCCGCTTCCTACATTTCGAGGCCCGGCTGCTGGACGCGGCCCGCCTGCCGGAATGGTTGGACCTGTTCACCGACGACTGCGTGTATTGGCTGCCCACGGACGTGGACGGTGCCGACCCGCGGACCATGGTGACGTGGGAGATGAACGACCGCCGCCGGCTGGAGGAACGGGTCGAGCGGCTGGGAACAGGACGCGCCTATTCGCAGGCGCCTCCTACCCGGACGACACACCTGTACACCAATGTCGAGACGCTCACCGCCGGGGAAAGCGAGGTGCACGTGCTTTGCACCTTCCTGATCCAGACGCATCTGGCCGGTCGGATATCCCAGCGGTCCGGTTGGAACGGCTACGTGCTGCGACGCGCGGGTGCGTCGTGGCAGATCGTGGTCAAACGGATCAGCCTGTTCGATGCCGACCTGCCGCAAGACAATAATAGCTTCACCCTATGACCTCACGACGGAGTTGATTGCATGGCGCTCGACCAGACCAAGGCCGAAAAGGCAGCTTCGGCAGGATCGATCGGGCGAACGAATTTCGTCGCGCGCATCGGCCTGGATACCGCGGAGCGCGCCGAAAAGCTGCAGTCCGTGCTGGCGCAAATCGAGGAGGGCGGCATCGAGGTCGTGCGCGTCGCCTTCGTGGACACGCATGGGCTGACGCGCGCCCGCCCGATCGAGGCACGGCATTTCGCGCAGGCGGCTCGCAATGGCGTGCCGTTCACCACGGCGCTGTTCGCGATGGACTCGTCCAACAACATCTTCCAGAACGTGTTCGCCAAGGACGGCGGCTTCGGGCGCGACACCATGGGCGGCGCCGGCGACATGCTCGCGGTGCCGGATTTGGACACCTTCCGCATCCTGCCGTGGGCTCGCAAGACCGCTTCCGTACTGTCGGATTTGTACCTGTCCGATGGCGAGCCCTGTCCTTTCGACCCGCGCCTGGTGATGCGCAAGGCGATCGCGGCACTCGGGCAGAAAGGCTTGTCCTATGTCGGCGGCGTGGAGGTGGAGTGCCACATCTTCCGCCTGGTGAATGGGCGCACGGATCTGGCGGACTGCACCCAGCCCTCCACCCCACCTGAAGTGGCGGCAATCCGGCA
>CAXTWC010000160.1:10881-13110 GCA_964247805.1 uncultured Acetobacteraceae bacterium
TGTCGCCAACCGGGTTGCACTACGTGGGCGGCGTGTTGCGGCATGTGCGCGCCGGCACTGCGTTCTCCAATCCCACCATCAACGGCTACAAGCGCCTCAACGCCAACCCGCTGGCGCCGAAGCGGGCCGTGTGGTCGCACGACAACAAGGCAGCGATGTGCCGGCTGATCGGCGGACCCGGCGATAACGCGACGCATATCGAGAACCGCTCTGGCGAACCCGCGGCCAATCCGTACCTGTTCATGGCGACACAGATCTTCGCCGGGCTGGACGGCATGGCGAACGCGATCGATCCGGGCGGACCACTGAACGACGACCCGTATGGTCAGGCCGGCATGGAATTGCTGCCCGCGAGCCTGATGGACTCCATCGACGCGCTCGATAAATCGGCAATGTTCCGGACGACGCTCGGGGACGATTTCGTCAACCACTATTTGGCGATGAAGCGCCACGAGATCGGCCGCTTCCTGTCCCACGTCACCGACTGGGAACACCGCGAGTATTTCGAAGCCTTCTGATCCCCGGGGACCGTAGCCGCCATGAAACGTAGAACCCTGCTGGCGGCTGCGGCCGTCTCCCCCCTCGCCTTGCCAGGCCGCGCCGGCGCGCAGAAGAGTCGTGTCGTGCGCTTCGTGCCCCTGGGCGACCTGGCGGTGCGCGACCCGATCCGCACGCCGGCCAAGGTGACGCTGCACCATTCCTACATGGTGTTCGACACGCTGTACGGCATGGACGCCGCGTTCAACGTCGAGCCGCAGATGGTGGAGGGCCACCGCACGGACGAGGATGGCCGCCAGTGGGACCTGACGCTCCGCACCGGGCTGCGCTTCCACGATGGCTCGCCGGTGCTGGCGCGTGATGCGGTGGCGAGCATCAAGCGCTGGGCCGCCGTGGACAGCTTGGGCCAGCGACTGATGGCGCGCACGGACGAGCTGTCCGCACCCAACGACCGTACGATCCGCTTCCGCCTGCGGGAGCCGTTCCCATTGCTGCCGCTCGCGTTGGGCAAGGTACAGCCTAACATGCTGGCCATCATGCCGGAGCGCCTGGCCGCCATGCCGGCCACTGCCAACATGACGGAGATGGTCGGCAGCGGCCCATTCCGCTTCGTCGCCAACGAGGTAGTGCCGGGCGACCGCTTCATCTACGAGAAGTTCGCGGACTACACCCCGCGCAGCGGTGGCACGGTTTCGCAGACCGCCGGGCCGAAAGTGGTGAACGTGGACCGGGTGGAGTGGCACATCATCCCCGATCCCGCCACCGCCCTCGGCGCGCTGCAATCCGGCGAGGTAGATTGGTGGGAGCGCCCGGTGTTCGACCTGCTGCCCTCTCTCGCGCGCGACCGCAACATAGTGATCTGGAAGAACGATCCGCTGGGCGAGACCAGCACGCTCGTGCTGAACCACGGGCAGCCGCCGTTCGACAACCCGGCCATTTGCCGCGCCTTGCTGGGCGCGTTCAGCCAGATGGACACGATGCAAGCCGTCGCCGGCAATGACGACAGCTATTACCGCACTGGCGTCGGCTGGTTGCCCCAAGGCTCGCCCTGGGCCAACAGCGCCGGCATGGCGCCGCTGATGGCCAAGCCGGACCCGGCGCGCACCAAGCAGGCATTGCAGGCCGCCGGCTACAGCGGCGAGCGAGTTGTGATGATCGTCGGCTCCGACATCCCCGACATCATGTCGGCGAGCCAGGTCGTGGCCGATGCGATGAGGCAGGCCGGCATCAACCTGGACTTCCAGGTGTCGGACTGGGGTTCCGTCGTGCAGCGCCGCATCAGCCGCAAGCCATTGGCCGAGGGCGGTTGGAGCTGCTTCGTCGTCCCCACCCCCGGCTACTACATCGCCGACCCGGCCACCGCGCCCAACCTGCGCGGCACCGGTGAATTGCCCGCCAACGGCTTCATGAAGAGTGCGGCAGTCGAGGCGCTCTACACACGCTGGATCGATGCGCCGGACGACGCAGCTCGGCGCGGGCTCGCGGCGGACCTGCAGACGCAATTGGCGGCCGACGTGCCATTCATCCCGCTGGGCCAGTATTTCGACCCGACGGTATATCGCCGCTCAATCGCCAACATGACGCCCGGGGGGCTGATCCGGTTCTGGGGCCTGACGAAGGACGCATGATGGGGGCGCTCGTCCACACGCAAGCCGGCCTCCTCCGCGGTGCGATGGAGGGCGATTGCGCGGTGTTCCGCAATGTCCCCTACGCCGCCCCGCCCGTGGGCAA
>CAXTWC010000161.1:0-13017 GCA_964247805.1 uncultured Acetobacteraceae bacterium
GCTCCACGGCCGGCGTAGCCATGATCGCAATCATCGATCTGGTGTCCAAGGTGGTGTACGGCCTCATGTCGGTGATCAGCACGACCAAACTCACGAACGAAGAGCCGTCCCAGGCGGCGACCGGCGTAGGCCTTGGCTTCGGCACGGCCGACTAGAACGACCCGGGTGCGGCGGTCGCCGGAAGCGCCTGCGTACTCCCGCGGAGGGCAGGCTTGTCCAGCTTAGGCTACCTCCGCACTTCAAGTAGCAACACCGTCATGCCAAGGCTTGACCTTGGTATCCACGCGGTCGGGCTGGTGACGTCGAGCGCCGACTTGGCAACGCAGTGCGCCACACGGTGCAGCCCAGGCTGCACGGGACGCCATGGATACCAGGGTCAAGCCCTGGCATGACGGTAAGTGATTGAGAGAAGTGGTTTTTTTCAACCGGACAGCGGTGCTCGGGGAGACGGCCCTTCCCCCCGGGGCAGAGGGTTAGTGAGGCGGCCCTTGCCCGGTGGGTGCCCGTCGTCTAACACCCGCCACGAAATCCCCATTCCTGAGGCAGGTCGTCATGGCGCTCGAGCGCACGTTCTCCATCATCAAGCCCGACGCTACCCGGCGCAACATCACTGGCAAGGTGCTTGCTGTTCTTGAGGAGGCCGGTCTGCGCGTCGTCGCCCAGAAGCGCATCCATATGAGCCAGGCGCAGGCCGAGCAGTTCTACGGCGTCCACAAGGAGCGTCCGTTTTTCGCCGGCCTGGTCAAGTTCATGACCTCGGGTCCGGTGGTCGTGCAGGTGCTCGAAGCCGAGGGCGCCATTGCGCTCAACCGCAAGACCATGGGTGCGACCGACCCGAAGAAGGCCGATGCCGGCACCATCCGCGCGTTGTTCGCCGAAGACATTGAGGCCAACACGGTACACGGCTCCGACAGCCCGGAAACGGCCAAGGAAGAAATCGCGTTCTTCTTCACCGACGCGGAAATCGTCGGCTGAGCGTGCACGCCGTTCACTGGCTGCCACTGCTCGGGGTATTGGCAGTGGCGGCCTGCGCATCTTCGCCGCCGCCTGCCCCAATCGCTGCTGCACCGCCCCCTCCGGACCGGATCGATGGCCGGTATCGTGGCATCGCGCGCCTCACCCGCGCCAATATTCGCGGCTGCCCGAGAAGTGGGTCGCGGATCGTGACCGTGGAGGGCAACGCGCTGTCGCTGCAGTATCGGGGCGAGCGCGCGTCCTACGCCTTGGCGGCAGACGTCGGTTCAGACGGCAGCATCCATGGCAGCGACGGTCGCGGTAACATCGACGGGCAGATTTCCGCCCGGCACATGGACCTCACGGTGTCGTCGCCATACTGCGAAGTCCGCTACGCACTGGACCGGATGTAGCCTGCCGTAGTTACCTTTCCCCAAAGCTTAGCCCTCTCCCCCTGGGGGAGGGCTTTATCCAGGGTTTGGGACGCCGGTGTAGCAAAACTTGCCGGGCCGTCTCGGGCGGCGGCCAACTCCGATTGGGCTACCAATCAGCCAACAGGTTTTGCAGGTCGAGACGCCGGGTAAACATGGCCAGCGAGCCGTCCGTCGCTCGTGGCCACGATTCGGTTGGGCGATCCCAGTATAATTCCACCCCATTCCGGTCCGGGTCGGACAGATACAGCGCCTCGCTCACCCCGTGGTCGGAGGCGCCGTCGAGTTCGATGCCCGCCGCCATCAGACGCCGAAGTGCATCGGCAAGATCCACGCGGGCCGGGTAGAGGATCGCCACGTGGAACAGCCCCGTCGTCCCCGGGGCAGGCGGCTGTCCGCCGCGGCTTTCCCAAGTGTTGAGGCCGATATGGTGGTGGTAACCGCCGGCAGAGATGAACGCTGCCTGGTCGCCCAAACGCTGCATCAACTCGAAGCCGAGCACACCGACATAGAAGGCGAGCGAACGATCGAGGTCGGATACTTTCAGGTGCACATGCCCGATCCGGGTGCCGGCGGCGATCGGCTTCGACGTGGTGGCGTGCGACATGAGGGAGCCTCGATCCGGTGCTGGGCCGCAGCCTATCACAACGGCAGTTCCTGCTGCCGCTTGGCCGTTTTCTCGCTCACCCGCTGCACGTCCACCGCGCCATCGGCAAACTCCAACCGCAACCGCGCCGCGGGGCGGACGGCGCCGGCGCTGGTGACGGGGCGGCCTGCCGGGTCGGTCACCAGGGCGTAACCGCGGGCGAGCACGGCGCGCGGGTTGGCCGCCTCCAGCCGTCCCGCCAACCCGTCCAGCCGCGCCGCCACCTCCCGCATCCGGCTGCGGACCGGGGCCTCGCTCAGTCGGGGCAGTGTATGGGCCGCTTCGATGCGGTGGCGCTGCACGGCATGGCGCAGGGCAGACGGCAGCGCGGCCGCAGCGGTTGCAGACCGGTGGCGGGCCGCGGCAAGCACGCTCGAGGGCGGCGGCATGTGGCGCTCGGCCGAGATCAGCGCCCCCCGCCGCGTGGCGACCAACGCCGGCAACCCCAGACGGAGCCGCGCGCCACGGTCTGCCAGCACTTGCGACAGACTGCGCAACATCGCCGGCGCGTCCGGCAACTCGCGCTCGACCCGCACCAGCGTCGCCCAGCGTTTCGCCAGCAGGTTGGGCATCGCCAGCACGAGCCGGTGTGCCCGGTCGTCCAGCCGGTGCCGCGCCGACCCGGCGAGCGAAGCCACGTCCGGCAACCGCGCGGCCAACCCCGCCGTCCGCATCCGACGCTCGCCGAGCAAGCGGGCCAGGGCGCCGGACTGCCGGGCGCCGCGCTGCTGCAGGTCCGCCAGCAGCTCCAACCGCACCGGCACCGCCATCTCGGCCGCGGCTGTAGGGGTCGGGGCGCGGCGATCGGCGGCGAGGTCGATCAGGGTATGGTCGGTCTCGTGCCCTACGGCGGAGATCAGCGGGATCGAGCAGCACGCGGCGGCGCGCACCACCGCCTCGTCGTTGAACGCCATCAGGTCTTCCAGGCTGCCACCGCCCCGCGCCACGATCAGCACGTCGGGACGGGGCACGCCATTGCGCGGTAGGCCGCAGAACCCGGCGATTGCGGTGGCGATCTTCTCGGCCGCCGCCTCGCCCTGCACCGGAACCGGCCACAGCAGGATAGGGCGACCGAAGCGGCGGGCGATCGTGGTGTGGATGTCGTGCAGCACCGCACCCTGCGCCGAGGTCACCACCCCCACTACGGTTGGCAGCATCGGCAGCGGGCGGCGGCGATTGAACAAGCCCTCGGCGGCCAGTCTCACCCGGAGCGCCTCGATCCGGGCCAGCATGGCGCCGGCGCCGGCATATTCCAGCCGCTCGATGATGATCTGGAACTGGCTCTTGTCGCCGTAGGCCGAGATGCGGCCGGTGGCGATCACCTCCACCCCATCCTCCGGCTTCAGCCCGATGGTGCGCGCGGCCGTCTTCCAGATGATGCCGCGCAGCAGCCCACCCTCGTCCTTCATGCAAAGATAGGTGTGGCCCGAGGCGTAGCGCTTGACCTCGGACAGCTCGCCCCGCACCCGCACCCGGCCGAACGCGCCCTCCAGCGTGCGCTTCACCGCGCCGGCGATCTCGCTCACCGAGTATTCGGGAACGTTGGTTGCGGGAGAGGTGGGGGCCTGCGTGTCCATGCGGTGAACCTATGCTAGGCAGCGGCGTCTAACCAAGGAGGCTACGGATGCGGGTGTTGCTGATCGGGTCCGGAGGGCGGGAACACGCGCTGGCTTGGACGCTGGCTGCCTCGCCGCTGCTGACCAAGTTGTTCGTGGCGCCGGGCAACCCGGGCATCGCGCCGTTGGCCGAGTTGGTGCCCATCGGGCCGACCGACATCGCCGCCCTGGTGGCCTTCGCCCGCGACAACAGGGTCGACTTGGTGTTTCCCGGTCCGGAAGCGCCGCTGGTGGCGGGCATCACCGATGCCATGACGGAAGCGGGCATCGCGTGTTGCGGCCCCACCTTGGCAGCGGCGCAGATGGAGGGCAGCAAGGCTTTCACCAAGGAGCTGGCCGACGCAGCCGGCATCCCGACGGCTCGGTGGGAGCGTTTCACCGACGCCGCCGAGGCGCGCGACTTCGCCAGCCGGCGCAGCCCGGTCGTGGTGAAGGCGGATGGCTTGGCGGCCGGCAAGGGCGTGGTGGTGGCACGGACCGAGGCCGAGGCGGACGAGGCGATCGCCCGCTTCATCGCCGCCGGGCCGATCGTGATCGAGGAGTGCCTCGTTGGCGAGGAGGTCAGCCTGTTCGCCCTGTGCGACGGCACCGACGCGATCTTCCTGGGTAGCGCACGCGACCACAAGCGGGTGGGCGATGGTGACACCGGGCCCAACACCGGCGGCATGGGTGCGATCTCTCCCGTTCCCGGGTTCGACCCGCAACCTGCCATGGACGGCATCATCCGCCCAGCTTTGGCCGAGATGGCGCGCCGTGGCACGCCCTTTCGCGGGGTGTTGTTCGCCGGGTTGATGGTGACGGAGTCGGGGGCCGACCTGATCGAATTCAATGTCCGCTTCGGCGACCCCGAGTGCCAGGCCCTGATGGCGCGGCTGCAGAGCGACTTGCTGCCCGCCTTGCTCGCCGCCTGCCAGGGTGAATTGGGTGATTTCGAACTGCGGTTCCGCCCCGATGCGAGCTGCGCCGTCGTAATGGCGGCGCGCGGCTACCCGGACGAGCCAGAGACCGGTACCGTGATCGCCGGGCTGGACCATGCCGCTGCGGTGCCGGGTGCGTTGGTGTTCCACGCGGCTACGGCGCTGCGGGGCGAGCAGGTGGTAGCGGCGGGCGGTCGCGTGTTGACGCTATGTGGCACCGGTTCGGACGCGGCGAGTGCCCGCGCGGTGGCTTATGCGGCAGTCGACAAGGTGATGTGGAACGGCGGGTTTTGCCGTCGGGATATCGGGGTAACATAGACCTCGCGGCGCGCGCGGCGGCACGCAATCATTCAGCAACACTGCTGAGCACGAGAACCCAGCTAAATCGTTAACCACGCGCGTTGCAGGGTGTCAGGAGCGTGAGGTGGATAACTTACGAAGATATCTTCGAATTTGAAGTCTGACGTGTTTGAAACGAGATCATCCCGAATGAAGATGGCATTTACACCATTGGAATAGACCAATGTGTAAAACTTTCCCTTGGCTAACTTGTCCAAGGCGCGAAGGGAAGCGCCCTGGTAAACACTTTGATCCCAAGTGAATGATGTATCGAACGGCACAGTTATCGAGGCATCTGGACCGAGACTGCCGTTGAACTCGACGATCATCACCTTCGGCCGATACTGCAAGGCCATCCAGATCCAAAATTCCTGTCCATCAACGTCGATCGACATCACGTCGAGGTCTTCAGGAAGACCGTGCTTTTGGTATAACTGGTTGATATTGAGCGCGGTTACGAATTCCTGGCGAACCTTGTATTCTGGTGGATAGGAATGCCCATCCAGGAAAACACCGGTCCAGCCGTGTTCGGCCATCAGAACTAAATTGCCCTCAAGCCCGGACTCGATCGGGTGCGGCCACGCAGGGCCTATGCCAAATTCGAAATACGTGCCGTTGGCTATTCCAAGACAGCGAGCGATCTCCCTGATCACGCCGTCTTCGCCAAATTGCGAGCGAACCTTAGCTTCAAAGCGCTTTAGGTCGGGTTCGATGTAGGGCATGCAACTGCTCCTGTCGCGGCGCTTGTAGGGCGGTGCCTACCCCATGCAGTGCGAAAGACCGGCGAGTGTCAAGCCAGGCTGGTTACCAACGACCGGCTTAACGACGTCCCCCGCGCCTGACACCGTCTTCTCCGTGGAGTGCGGAGAAGACGGGAGCGCTTACCGAGCTTGTTGAATCGCCGACAGCATCCACCGCCCACCCGGCGCCCGCACGAAGGTCCAGACTTCCGTCACCACCTGCCGCTCGCTAGGGCTGCCGTCCACGACTTCCTGGTTCGCGTTCTCCGTCCAGTCTAGCATGGAGAACTTCATTGCGACGGTCGCGTACTCGCGTGAGCCCTCGGACCAAGCCTGCGCCAGATCACCTTTCTCCAGCCGGACATCCTGCACCATGTTGTATACGCCGCGGCTGCTCAGCTCGGACATCTGTTCGTTGAAGTAGCCAACCATCTCGGGGGTGGCGACCGTCCGCAGCCCAGCCAAGTCCCCGCGGGACCAGGCAGTCTGCATCGCCTTCAACAGTTGCTCGAACGCGGCGTAATCCGCTGGGGTGATGTTGATCGGCGGTGCACTCGGGCTACGCGGGGCCGCTCCGGCCGGGCGGCCTCCGCCACCGAAACCGAGCCCACCAAAGCCACCGAACCCGGCGAACATCGGCTGCCGGCCCATGACCAGCCGCAGGATCCAGCGGCCAATGAAAAAGATCAGCGCCAACTGGATCAACAGGCCGATGATGCTGCCGCCACCACTCATGCCGCCGAACATGCCATGACCGAATAGCATTCCGCCGATCCCGGCACCCACCAGACCGCCAAGCAGCCCCGAACTGAACGCGCTACGTCCGCCAAACGCGCCGCCGCCATAAGCCGGGGCAGGTGCGCTATAGGAAGGCTCGGGCGCGCGGGGCGTGAAGCTGCGCTGCATCGGCGCCGCAGAGAATGGCGATGTGCCGGTGGCCGGTGGAGCGGAGTAGGTGAACCCGCCGCGGCTGCCCATGGACGCGCCACCGCCCACTCGCGCCAGGGCAAGCCCGGGGGCGAGTGCCACAGCCAAAGCCAAGGCGGCAGCGATCGGAAGCCGAAGGCGGGTCATGCCGGGAAACTCCATCAACGAACCGCAATCTAGTGACCATCCCAGGTCATTGGGAGGGCGGGGCTTGCCCCACCTGTCATCCCGGATAGCACGGTCCGCGTTAAGATGTGGTTACGACCCATAAGCTCACGGATGGACCGACCGACATACGCCGCCTTGGTCATTGAGAAGTAGGCGGAAGGGTCGTGACTTGACGCTGATTCGAACGGCCCTGGCTAACGAGGAACAGGTTTCTGTGCCAACCTCACGCCTACACCGCCTTGGAGACGCACCATGGATGTTCCCGCCGAGCCCGTGGCGATCGACGTTGCGGACGACCTGCACGATGCGATCACCCGCAAGCTGCTCTATGCCATCGGCAAGACCCCGAATCGCGCCAGCCAGCGCGACTGGTATGCCGCAACCGCGCTTACGGTGCGGGACCGGGTGGTGGACGTCTGGACCTCCTCGGCCGCCGGGGCGCGGGCACGCCGGGCCAAGCGGGTGCACTACTTTTCGCTGGAGTTCCTGATCGGACGCCTGCTGTTCGACGCCGCCGGCAATCTGGGGCTGATCGAGGGGCTGCGCTCCGCCCTGGCGCGGGAGGGCATCGACCTCGACCACCTCCGCACGTTGGAACCCGACGCCGCCCTCGGCAATGGTGGGCTGGGGCGGCTGGCGGCCTGCTTCATGGAGAGCATGGCGACGCTCGGCATCCCCTCTTTCGGCTATGGCATCCGGTATGATCACGGCCTGTTCCGCCAAACCATTGCGGACGGCTGGCAACAGGAACAGCCGGAGGATTGGCTGAGCGCCGGCAACCCGTGGGAGTTCCAGAGGCCTGAACTGTCCTACCGCATCGGCTTCGGCGGGGCAGTCGCCGCAGCGACCGAGGGCGGCCGCACTGCCTATACCTGGAACCCGGCGGAAACCCTGTTCGCCGTCGCGTTCGACACCCCGGTGATCGGCTATGGCGGCCAGCACGCCAACACGCTGCGCCTGTGGTCCGCCCGCGCCGCCGACCCGCTGCTGCTGGAGGCGTTCAATCGCGGCGACCACGTCGGCGCCCTGACCGACCGGGTACGCGCCGAAGCCGTCAGCCGCGTGCTGTATCCCGGCGACGACAGCTCCGCCGGGCAGGAATTGCGACTCCGGCAGGAGTATTTCTTCGCCTCCGCCAGCCTGCAGGACATGCTGCGCCGCCACCTGGTGGAGCACGCCACCGTCGCAAACCTGCACGAACAGGTGGCCATCCAGCTGAACGACACCCACCCCGCTATCGGCATCGCCGAGCTGATGCACCTGCTGCTCGATGTGCACGGGCTGGAGTGGGAGCAGGCTTGGGAGATCACCCAAGGCTGCGTCAGCTACACCAACCACACCCTGCTGCCCGAGGCGCTGGAGATGTGGCCGGTGCTGCTGCTGGAGCGCCTGCTGCCCCGGCACATGCAGATCATCTACCTGCTGAACGCTCGCCATCTCGACGCCCAGCGCGCCGCCGGCGCCGACGACCGTCTGTTGGCCGCGCTGAGCCTGATCGACGAGTCGAACGGCCGCCGGGTGCGCATGGGCCACCTGGCGTTCCTGGGCAGCCACTCCGTCAACGGCGTCTCGGCCCTGCACACCGAGCTGATGCGCCGCACCACCTTCCGCGAGCTGGACACCGCGGTCGGCGGGCGGATCGTGAACCGTACCAACGGCATCACCTTCCGCCGCTGGCTGCACCAGACCAATCCGGGGCTCACCCGGCTGTTGGTGGACACGGTCGGCGACCGCGTGCTGCGCGACCCGGAGGCGCTGACCGACCTGGCACCCTACGCCGACGACCTGGCGTTCCGCGACGCCTTCCGGGCCCAGCGCCGGCCGCGCAAACTGGCGGTGGCGCGGTTGGCGGCGGCGCAACTCGGTGTCACCGTCGACCCGGACGCGCTGTTCGACGTGCAGATCAAGCGCATCCACGAGTACAAGCGCCAGTTGCTGAACGTGCTGCACGCGATCAGCCAGTACAATGCCATACGCGCGCAACCCACGCGCGCCTGGCGCCCGCGCGTAAAGATCTTCGCGGGTAAGGCGGCTCCGTCCTATCTGCTCGCCAAGCAGATCATCCGCCTGGTGCATGACGTCGCCCGGGTGGTGAACGGCGACCCGACCGTGCGCGGCCTGCTGCAGGTGTTGTTCATGCCGAACTACAACGTGAGCCTGGCCGAGTTGCTGATCCCCGCTGCCGACCTGTCGGAGCAGATCAGCACCGCCGGAATGGAGGCGAGCGGCACTGGCAACATGAAGCTGGCGTTGAACGGGGCGTTGACCATCGGCACGCTGGACGGCGCGAACGTGGAGATCCGCGAGCGCGTGGGTGCCGACAACATGTTCATCTTCGGCATGACGACGGACGAGGTGGAAGCCCGCCGGACCACCCACGGCCTCGACGCGACGGGTGTGATCGAGGCCTGCCCGGCGTTGCGCGACGTGATCGAGGCACTTCGTAGCGGCGTGTTCAGCCCGGAGGAACCTCGCCGCTACACCGCTCTGGCGGACCGCCTAACCCATGGCGACCCGTTTTTCGTAGCCGCTGACTTCAATGCCTACGACAGGGCGCAGGACGCAGTGGACGCTAAGTGGCAGGAGCCGGATGCCTGGTGGCGCTCGGCCGTGCTGAACACGGCGAACATGGGCTGGTTCAGCTCGGACCGCACGATCGGCGAGTATGCCGAAGGGACGTGGCACGTCGGCCCGACAGCCTGAGCCACCTTCGTTCAAAGGTCCTCCCCCCGTTCTTCACGGGGGAGCTGGACCAGGCGCTTGCATAGTGGAGGGGGCGTAGGGCAACGACCGAGCGCCCCTCTACCGTCGGCTTCGCCGCCACCTCCCCCGTTGAGGACGGGGGAGGATCTACAGCTAGCCCCCTAACACCTCCGCATTATGCTCGCCCAGCCCCGGGGCCCCACGTTGCGACACCGGCCGTTCGCGATCGAACGAGATCGGCAGCCCCACCATCGTCAGCCCGCTATCCGGAAACTGCTGCAGCAACTCCACCGCCGCCAATTGCTCGCTCGCCGCCAACTCGCCGATATCATTGACCGGCGACACCGGCACTCCCGCCGCCTCGAACGCCGCCAGCCACTCGGCCCGGCTGCGTGTCCGCACCACCGCCGCGATCAATCCCACCAACTCCGGCCGGTAAGCATTGCGTTGCGGCCCGGTTGCGAAACGCGGGTCGGTCGCCCATTCGGGATGCCCCAGCACACCGGCCGATCGCGCCCAGAGCCGGTCATTGCCGGCCGCCAGCACGAACGGCGCGTCGGAAGCGTCGAACGACTGATACGGCGTGATGACGTTGGACGCCGTGCCGTGGCGCTGCGGCACGCGGCCATTCGCCAGGTAGCCGTTCAGTTGCTGCTCCACCCAGAACGTCGCCGTTTCCAGCAGAGAGGTGTCCACCAGGCAGCCGCGGCCGGTCATGTCGCGGTGCCGCAGCGCCGCCAGTGCGCCGATGACGCAGAATAGCCCGGTGCCCTTGTCGTTGATCGATGCGCCGCAGAAGGTGGGAGGGCCGTCGGGTCGCCCGGTGACCGACATCATGCCACCATAGGCCTGCAACAGGGGATCGAACCCCGGGTTCATCCGCAGGGGTCCCTTGTAGCCGAACGCCCAGATGGAGCAGTAGATCAGCCTCGGATGCGCGGTCAGCATAGTCTCCGGCCCGATGCCGCAATCCTCGACGACGCCGGGTCGCAGATTCTGGATCAGGATGTCCGCCCCGGCCGCGAGCCGGTTCAGCGCTGCCACGCCGGCCGGGTCCTTGATATCGAGCGTGACGGATCGCTTGTTGCGGTTCTGGCTGTGGAAGTACAGCGAAGCGTCCCCGGCGAACGGCGGTCCCCAGCCGCGGGCATCGTCGCCGCCATCGGGTTTTTCGACCTTGATCACGTCGGCGCCCAGATCGGCCAGGATCACCCCTGCAAGCGGCCCGGCGAGCGCCTGCCCCACTTCGATCACTGTCAGGCCGGCGAGGGGCTGCATCATCCGAGCGATCCTAGTGCAGCGAAACCACTCCGACTTGTAGGGTGCGTCGCGCTTTGGCAACGCACCCTCGGGGGCCTTGTGGTTGAGTGCCAAGGCGCACTCCACCGTACGAAGATCGTCAGGCCAGCCAAAGGCTGCATCATTCGCGGGACCCTAAGTTATGGTCAGGTTGATTACTCCGCAGCCACTCGCTGTTCGACCATCTCCGCCGCCCGTGCAAGATCCACGGATAGCAGCCGCGAGACCCCACGTTCCTGCATCGTGACGCCGTACAGCCGGTCCATGCGCGCCATCGTCAAATGGTGGTGCGTGACCACCAGGAACCGCGTCCCGGTCTCCTTCACCATCTCGCCGAGCAGGCTGCAGAACCGCTCTACGTTGGCGTCGTCCAATGGTGCGTCCACCTCGTCCAGCACGCAGACCGGGGCCGGGTTGCAGCGGAACACGGCGAAGATGAGCGACAGGGCCGTCAGTGCCTGTTCCCCGCCGGACAGGAGCGACAGGGTGGCCAGCTTCTTGCCCGGTGGCTGCGCGTAGATCTCCAGGCCCGCCTGCAACGGATCCTCCGAGCCGACTAGCGCCAGGTGGGCCCGGCCGCCGCCGAACATGCGGGCAAACAGCTGCTGGAAATGCGCATCCACCTGCGTGAACACCTGGCTGAGACGTTCCCGTCCCTCGCGATTGATGTGGCCGATCGAGCCGCGCAGCTTTGAAATGGCGGTGTCCAGTTCCGCCTTCTCACCCGCGATGCCGGCGATGCGGGTTTCCATCTCCTCGGCCTCCAGCGCGGCGCGCAGGTTCACCGGGCCCATCTCCTCCCGCTCGCGGCTGAGGCGCTCCATTCGGCGGCGGGCTTTCTCCTCCGCTTCGGGCGACACGTCGGCCGGCGGCGGCGGCAGGTTGGGGGTGGCGCCGAGCTTCTCCAGGATGCGCTCGGCCACCGTGCCCCAGGCGTGGTCGGCCTGGGCGGCATAAGCCTCGGCGCGGACCACGTTCTCCCGCGCGGTCGCCTGGGCGGCCTCGGCAGCACGCGCGGCGCTGGCCGCCTTGGCTTCCGCGGACACCGCGTCGTCCAGCGCGCGGGCGGCGCGGCGGTGCTCGGTCTCGGCGGTTTGCAACGTTTCGGTCGCCTCGGCGGCTTGCGCGGTGACTGCGGCGGGGCCGTCCTGCAGCCTGGCTTGCTCGGCTTCGGCCTCCCCCGCACGGGCGCGCAGGTCGGCCACCCGGCTGCCAGCATCCTGCGCCCGCATCGCCCAGTTCTGCGCCTCCGCCCTGATCGCGGTGAGCCGGGCCGTCCGAGTGGCGGCGTCACGCGTCAGGTCACGCAGGCTGGCGGCGGCGGCGGTTTCGCGTGCTCGCGCCGTGGACAGGGCGGCCCGGCTACGCTCGACCGATTGCCGCAGCATCGTGAGATCGGGCAGCGCCGCACGCTCTGCCTGCACCGTGGCCAAGGCGGCGTCAGCCTCTGCGGCTTCGGGCGCGAGGCGGCCCAATTGCTCGTCCAGCGCCGCAAGCTTCGCACGGGCGGCCTCGGCCTGAGCCGCCATCCGCGTGCTCTCGTTACGGGCCCGCTCCCAGCGCTGCTCGGCGTCGCGGCGTGCGGTGCGGGCGGCGGTATCGGCGGCGGCGGCCTGGCGATCGGCTTGGTCGGCTTCCTGGCGTGTCGCGGATGCCGCAGCGGCGGCGGCCTTGGCGTCGGACAGTTGCCCCCGGAGCCCGTTGAGCCGGTTGCGCTGCTGCAGGCGTACGGCGGCCGCGGTGCGGGTACCCGAGCGGATCGTATAGCCGTCCCACCGCCACACGGCGCCGGCCCGCGACACCAGCGTCTGCCCGGCGGACAGGCTAGCCTGCTTGGCGTCGCCCTCGGCGTCCGTCTCCACCAGTCCGATCCCAGCCAGCGCGCGGGCCAGCACGGCCGGGCCTGTGACGAGCTCGGCCAGCGGAGGGCCAGGGAGGGGGGAAGTAGCCAAATGCGGCAGGGCGCGCCAATGCCGGGCGGCGGCCGGGTCGGTGGCGGCGCTGAGTTCCTCGCCCAGCACCGCGCCCAGTGCGGCTTCCAGCCCGGGCGGCACCGTCAGCGCGTCCACCATCGGCGGCCAGCGTTCGCCGTCCTTGACCGCCAACACCTCGGCGAGCGCGCCAGTCTCGGCGGAAATCTTGGCCAGGGCGGCAGACGCGGCGCTGTCCCGCTGCCGCGCTTGGTTCGCCTGCTCGGCCGCGGTGGCGCGGGCACGTTCGGCGGCGTCCTGCGCCTGCCGGGCCTGCTTGGCCTCCTCCTCCGTCCGCGTGGCGAGG
>CAXTWC010000162.1:0-12944 GCA_964247805.1 uncultured Acetobacteraceae bacterium
ACGACCCGTATTGCGGCGGCCAGCACATCCCCGACATCCTCGCCTTCCGCGCCGTGTTCGTGGGCGGGGAGCGCATCGCGATCGTGGGCACGCTGTGCCACCACCTCGACATGGGCGGCATCTCGGCCGGCAGCTATGGCGCAACGGCGACGGAAGTGTTCCAGGAAGGGCTGCGCATCCCGCCAATGAAGCTGATCCGCCGCGGCGTGATGAACACCGAAGTGTTGTCCATGATGCGGCAGAACGTGCGCCGGCCCGACATGCTGTGGGGCGATCTACAGGCCCAACTTGCCTCCTTGGCCGTAGGCGAGGCGAACCTGCACCGCTTGGCAGCCCGAACCGGCGTGCCCACCTTGCGTGCCGCTTGCGCCCAGCTGCTGGACGGCTCCGAACGCGCGATGCGGGCCATGATCGGCCGCATTCCGGACGGCGAGTATAGCTTCGAGGACTGGGTGGACGATGACGGCATCACGCCCGACCCCATCCGAATCCACGCCCGCGTCACCGTGCAGGGTGAGGCCATGGTGGTGGACCTGTCCGGCTGCGGTCCCCAGGCGCTGGGCCCAGTGAACGCGACGCTCGCCTCGTCGCTTTCGGCCGTGTTCTACGCCGTGATGGCTTGCGCCGACGAGCCGATCCCGGCCAATGCCGGCTGCTACCGCCCGGTGACGCTGATCGCACCCGAAGGCACGATTGTGAACGCGCGCCACCCGGCCCCCGTGGCCAACCGAGTCACCGCCACGCACCGCCTGGCCACCACGATCCTGGGTGCACTGGCCCAAGCGGTGCCGGAGCGCATCCCAGCGGCCTATTACGGCGCCAGCTATGTGTGCAGTTTCCAGACGATCGCCGAAGATGGCACGCGGGCCGTGCTGGTGGAGATCGAGGTTGGCGGTGGCGGCGGTCACCCCCAGGGCGACGGACTGCACGCGCATAGTCATGGCATGCACAATAACGCCAATATCCCGGTGGAAATGGTGGAAAGCGAGTTGCCGCTGACCATCACCGAATACGGGCTGCTGCCGGGCACGGGGGGCGCCGGGCAGTACCGCGGTGGGCTCGGGCTGGTGCGGGAATGGCGGATCGACTGCCCGGCCGCGGTGTTCACCGCAAACCTCGAGCGGTTCAAGTTCCGCCCCTATGGCCTGAGCGGCGGCGAACCCGGCGCGTCCGGCCGGCTGCTCCATGTCAGGGACGGCGTGGAACGCGCCCTGCCGTCCAAGATCGGCAATTTGCGCCTGCAACGGGGCGACCTGATCCGGTTGGAGACCTCGGGCGGCGGCGGCTTCGGCTTGCCCTCATCGCGGACTGCCAAAGACACCGCGCAGGATCATGCCCGAGGCTACGTGCTGGCCTAAGCGGTCCGACCCTGACGGTGGCAGCGCAACATCGCGCCACTAGAGCCTGTCCCTTGGGGAGAGGGTTGGGTGAGGGGGCTAGTGGCACGTTCGTCATATTGCAGACGGCATGAGGCCCCACCCACCCTCTCCCCAACGGGGAGGAGCAGCTACCGCCTGGAGCGGCTGGAACCAGCCATCGGCAACGCGGTCGGGGTCAGCCCGCGGAGCAGGCCCGCCACCTGGTCGGCCATCTGTCCCAATGCCGCACTCATCGCCGTCACCAACTCCGGCGTGCCAGTTCCGGACGGTGTGACGGTCTCGCGCAGGGAGCGTGTCAGTGACGGCTCATGGCTGTTGGCCTGTTCGACGGCGACCTGGGCCAGCAGTACGACCATGCCGCTGGTGTCCAAATCGAAGCGCTGGATATCCAGCTCCACAGTGGCCGCCGCGTCGACCGAGATGGTGCCCGCCTCGGTGAACACGCTGGTGCCCGGCAAGCGCTGTGACAGATCCAGCGCCAACACGCGGCCAATCATGTCGCCCACCGGCTCCCCCCACCGCTCGCCACTGTTGAGCTTCAGGCGGTTCGCGGTACTGTCGCGAACGATCTCGGGCCGGTCGAGATAACCAGCCAACCCTGGCCGGGCCAACTTTACGGTCGTGGGGCCACCTCCGGTCGTCTCACCCGGCACGGCGCGCAGCGTGTAGATGGCGGGGTCGGCCGAAGTGCAGCCCCACAACGCCACAAGCGCCGGCGCGAGCAGGACATCACGACGCCTCATCGGTCCGCCCCTTGGTTGGTGCGGCCGCGAATGAGCGCTTCCGGATGCGCATCGAGGAAGTTGGCGAGCAGCCGGATGGAGCGGGCGGCGTCATTGAACTGCGACATCAACCGTTCCAAGTCCCTCGAGAATTGCGAGTTGCTGCCGTAACCGTTGTCCACCGAGCCGACGAGCTGACTTGCCCGGGAAAGCGTCTGGTCCAGGTTGTTGCTGATCTCCGGCAGCCGCTTCATCAGCGGCGTCAGACCCGCATCGGTTCGCTTGACCAGCCCCTGCACGTCCACCAATGCGCCGGTTGCGGCGTTCAGCGCCTGCTTCACCTCGGGCCCACCGATGGTGGCGCTCAGTGTGCTGAGTAGGGCATTGGCATTGTTGCCGATCTGGGTGAAGGGGATCGCGTCGACCTTCTGCATGATCTCCGAAGCGGAGGTGATCAGCCCACTCAGCCCGCCGCCCAACGTGGGCAGGACGAGGGCATCACCCTCCATGGACACCTGGGCCGGCACCGGATTGGGCGGGAACTCGAGCGAAATCGCCAGAGCCCCCGTCACGTAGCTGGTCGTGACCAACTCCGCGCGCATGCCATGGTCGACGAGCCTGCGAGCTACATCGGCCGGCGTCTCACCCTTCGAGCCGCCGACAGCGGTCAGCCGTTCTGGCTGGATTTCGGCCGTTACCCGCACGCGGGCACTCCCGTTGGTGGGGTCCAGTTGCAGCTTGACGTCGCTGACGGTGCCGATCTGCTGGCCGTAGATTTGCACGGGCGAACCGTTGCCGAGCCCGCTGGTCGATGTCTGGAAGTACATGACCGTTTGGATGCGCTGCTTATACCCTGCCGCGTCGGCGTCGCCCTCGTTGGAGAACAGGTCGAACGAAGCATCCTGTTTGGCGCTGGGCGTGTCGCGCCCGTCCTCGGGGGTGTTGAAGGCGACGGCGCCCGACAACACGGCCTGGATCGATTCCAGTTCCAGGTGCAGGCCTGTGCCGCCAAACGCGACGTTGAGGCCGGATGCGTTCCAGAACCGGGTGGCCGTGCGCACCCATTTGTCATAAGGCGCCCGCACGAACACGTTGACCGTGATCAGCCCGTTACCCTCCGGCAAGTGGTAGCCGAGCACTTCGCCGACCGTGATATCACGGTAGAAGACCGGCGATCCGCTGCCCAGCGAGCCGATGCGCGCCGTTCTGAGCACGAACGTGGTGCCGGGTTCGTCGGACCGGACACCAGGCGGATCCTCCAGGCCGGTGAACTCGGTCTTCTTAGTGCCACCCTTCTCACCCGGGTCCATTTCGATATAGCCGCCGGAGATCAGCGTCTCCAGCCCCGAGATGTTGCTGGCGGAGAGACGGGGGCGCACCACCCAGAACCGCGCGTGGTCGGTCAGATAGGCGTCCGCCTCGCTGTTCATCCGGACGTGGACGATCACATGGCTCATGTCCTGCGCCAGGCGAATGCTGTTGACTGTGCCGAGATCGACGGCCTTGTGCCTCACCTTGGTTTGCCCGGCGGTCAACCCGTCCGCGCTTTTCAAGGTGATCACGATCTCGGGCCCGCGCTGCTGCAGCGTCGTGAACGCCAGGTACGCGCCGATCAGGGCTGCGACGATCGGCAGGATCCATACGAACGAGAAGGCCGATTTCCGCCTGACATGGGCGAGGGGGATGGCGGCTTGATCGGTCTGCGTGGTGTTCGTGTTCGGTGTCTGATTATCGCTCATGCGGTTCCCGCGGTGGCCGGCAAGCCGGCCGGGCGATCACTACTGGTGGATGCGTCGTGTGGGAAGAGGTGATCGAGCGCGCCCGCGCCAGCTGCGTCCCACATCAGGCGAGGGTCGAAGCACGCCGCCGCCAACATCGTCAACACCACGACGCTGCCGAAGCAGATTGCACCGGTGCCGGGCTCGATGCTGGCGATGACGCCGGCCTGCACCAAGCCCACCAGGGTCGACAGCATGAACACGTCGATCATCGACCAGCGTCCGATGAAGTCGATCAGCCGGAACAGCCGCGTCCGATCGTGCAGGCGCCAGGCAGAGCGCCGGTGGGTGGTGATCAGCATGAACGTCAGGCTGAGCAATTTGAGCAGCGGCACCATGATGCTGGCGACGAACACCAGCAGCGCCAGCGGCCACATCCCGGCGTCCAACAATTCCTGAGCGCCTCCCAAGATGGTGGATGGGGTGGCCCGTCCGAGGCGTATCGTGGTGAGGACGGGGAATACGTTGGCCGGGATGTAGAGTGCGGCCGAGGCGATCAGCAGCGCCCACGTGTTCGTCAGGCTGTTGGGCAGGCGTTCGTGCAGGGCGGCGTTGCAGCGATTGCACCGATCGCCGTCCTGCGCGTAATTGACGCGGCCGCATTCGTGGCACCCGATCGGCTTGCCGGGCCCGGGCTTGGCCGGCGGGACCAGGCCACGCGCCTCCATCGTCTCCCAGACGCCTTGCACGTCGAGCAGGTAGTCGGCCGTCACCATGGAGATCATCAGCGCCCCCACGGCATACAGCGCCACTCCGGTATCGACCGTGGCGATCGCCCCGAGGCGGGTGAAGGCCACAAACACCCCGAGCAGGAACACCTCGACCATCGCCCAAGGTCCGATGCGGCTATACCATCTGAACACCAATGGCAGGTTTTTGGGCGGTTCGGCCGTGCGCAATCCCAGCAGCACGAACAGCACGACCAAGATTTTCGCCAAGGGAGCGATGATGGCTGTCGCCGTGACGATGAGCGCGAGTTCCCACGCGCCATGGTTGGTGAAGGAGGCGGGCAGCGAGACCATCGTCGTTTGCCGCTGTTGGCCGACGATATTGACGGACAGGAAGGGTCCGAGGACGGCGACCAGATAGAGTACGAGCGACGTCAAAGTGAGTGTCAGGACCCGCGTGGACCAGTTCACCCGTGTCCGCCGCAGGGTTGCGTCGCAGCGCAGGCAGTTGGCTTCGGCGTTGGGCGGCAATGGCGGGAGCACCTGGAGCAAGCCGCAATCGGGGCACTGCCGCTCGTGGTGCAGGACCTTGGGGGACGAATTGTCAGGGCTCATGGCGCGCAACCTGCCGGACTCGGCGCTTCCACGCCAGTGTAGGCAGGCGCACGTGGCTGCGAGCATGGCGCAGAGGGGTTGAGGTGGAAGTTGCGTGTATCGCTGTGCAGCGATATATCCCGCGCGCTGCCGGCGTAGCTCAGGGGTAGAGCAACTGATTCGTAATCAGTAGGTCCGCGGTTCAATTCCGCGCGCCGGCACCACTTACTCTCTTCATTTACAATGCGTTGCGGGTCAACTCTAAGCCGCGCGTCAAGGCTGACTCTCATTTTTGGGCAAACTTTCGGCAAATGGGCGCAGGCGAACGGCTATCCCTCGACTTGCCGGCGTTGCTCGTTCAGCCCGCGCAACGTGGAAGACAGTCTCGCCACCTCATCCGGGTCGCGCGATGCTTCCAGCTTCTGGCGTGTGTCAAACGCCTTCTTACGCTGCCGATGGGGGAGCGATAGGGAGCCATTCTTGATCAGAGCGCCCGTCACCTCCCCAAGCCCCCGAGTGTGGTGTCGTTCCTTGTGATAGTGCAGGCCCCGGCTATGAATCTGCTTTTTGATCTCCCACACGACCGCTTCGGGTACGGTTTCGCCTGAGAGGGTGATGTCGTCCATGTAGACGGACATGACGCAGCCGGCAGTCTCCGCGATCGCTGCGATGGTCTGCCACATATCGTAAGAGGCGAAAAACGCCGCCTGTTGCTCGCCGGGTCGGGCTTCGCCGCCATCGCGGCGGCATTTGCCATCCCGGCGGCCGTGCCGCCGATCACTCCCACAACGTTGCCCAACCACCCTGACGCAGTGCTGCTGGCGACGTGCGCCACCTTCGCAGACCTCACCGCCACCATTCACCGCATGAACGCTGCGACGGCGTGCGACTGGGACGATCTGACGGCTACCAACATCGAATGGCACGACACGCTTGAGGATCTGGGCGACATGCGGCCAATCACGCAGGCTAAAGCGCGAGCCGTGATCGCCGCTTTCGAACTTGATGTCCCAAGCGGCATTAGCTCGACGGTGGAGGATGATTCCGAGCCGCACAAGTGGGCGGCGTGGCGCCTGCTTCACGACGTGCTTGCGCTGGGAGATGCAGCATGAGCCGCCGCAATCTCATGCGGGCCCCTGACCCGCACGCAGCGCCGCCGGTGGCCATTGCCACCCGGCGCAACCTGTTTGGCACGATGGGCGCCATGCTGCTGCTCAGCGCGGCCGAGGCTGGGACGGCGAAGGCGGCGGAGTTGGATGGCGAACTGCTGGAGTGCTGTGCGGAGGCGGACGCGCTGGAAGTCACCGCCAAGGCCATGACCAAGGGCGTCCCGTCGTCTGGTCGCTCGCCGGAGTGGGAAGCGGCCGACGCATTGAGGGAGGAGGCTTACGACCTGAGGGAACGCGCAGTCGAACTGCCTGCCCGCACACCCGAGGGGCTGCAGGCAAAGGCTCGCGTCGTCCTGGAGCGGCTCGAAAAGGAAGGGCAGGCAACAGAGATGGCGCATTCTCTCGCCCGCGACGTGCTGGGAAGGGCCGGCGCATGACCCGCGCGCAGGTCGACGCGACCAACCAGGCGGTGTTCGCCGTCCAGGCTATCGCGCTCATTCTCAGGGCACTCGGTGACGGCGAGACGCCTGTTGATCCGGGCGCGATTGACTGGCTCGGTCAACGGCTGGAAGAGGCGCACGAAGCGATCGAGGTTACCGTGCGGGCTACCCGGGCGGGAGCCGGCGCATGAGAGTCCCAACCCGTCGCGGCTTGCTGGGTGGCGCAGCCGTCCTAGCGAGTGCAGCCGCCGCAGTGTTTGCCGGCAGTCTGCCTGTGGCAGCACGGGTGGAGACGGCGCCACCTGTGGAAACACCCCTGTTCGCCGCCTGCAACGAATACCTCCGCAATCAAGCGCGCTTTCGAGGCCTACTACATCGCTCACGAGACCGCTGACGGCTTGGACGACGAAGACCCGGGTTGGGCGATGCTGGACCCGCTGCCTGGGCTAACCGAGACGATCGCAACGTCGCGTGCGGTGACAGCCGAGGAGCATTTGGCGCGGGCCAAGTGCATCACGATCTGTTTCCTGCCTCATGCGCAGATTTGCCAGGAGAATCTATTTGGTGCCGAGGAGGACCGGTTCAAGTCGGCCATGTTTCGCGACTTGGTATGGGCTGACCATGGAGCAGTGGCATGAGCACCCGGCGTGACCTCTTCGCCTTCACGGCCGGCGCAGTGGTGGCAAAGACGGTGCTGCCGATTGCTACCCGCGCTGGGCCGGTGCAGCATCCAGACACGGAGCTAATCGCGGTCTGCGCCGAGTTCGATGCCTGTGAGCGACAGACCGCCATCATTCACGGCACCGGCCCGGACTGCGTAGTGGACGACGACAAGGCGAACCTGGTCTCTGCCCCGATCTTCACCCGCATGCACGTCCTGCTTGATCGGATGTAGGAACTGCGGGCCACCACGCCCGCCGGTATCCAGGCCAGGGCACATAGCCTCGCCCTACACGGTGGGCACTTGGGATATTCGTTCGACTGCTTCGACAGCATGATGGGGCGGCTGCTGGTCTACCTCATGCGCGACAGTGCGGCGCTGGGCGGGTCGGTGGGGGTTGTCCCGGTACCACCGTCGCCGGACGCCGATCTGCTGGAAGCCTGCGCCGAATTTGACGCGTTGGAGCGGGCGTCACTCGCCATGTTCCAGAGATAGGAGCCCGGCACCCCGGAGGAGGCGGCTGCCGAGGGCGAACGGGAGCGGCGGTCCGAGGCGCAGGAGCCGTTGGTGGATCGCATCTGCGATCTGCAGGCGGTCACACGGGAGGGGCAGGCGGCGCGGGCCCGCAGCCTGGCGCTGTGGGATGCCGAGATGCTGAGGCCTGATCGATGCTTCATCGGCGATCGGCTCACGGCGGCGATCGTGCGGGACTTGCTGGCCGGGAGGGAAGTGGCATGACCGGCCGTCCGTTCAGGTGGCCCTTGTCCAGTTCGTGCGCGGGAGGTGCCAAGCCGCCACCGCTGAAACCGCCCAAGAAGCCGAAAGACTGACGCCCGCGCCCCGCCGGGCAGATTTCGGCGAGTGATCTAGTGGCCGAGCGACGTTAATCGTCCGAGGTCTTGCGTGCGAGTCGTATACCCGCTTTGGGGGATGCGCCTTCGTCGTGTGCGCCCCTATAGTTGGGATCGGCGGAAGTTTCGGAGATCTTAAGATGTCAGCTTATGGAAAGTTGGACATTGGGTTTGACGGTCCGTTTCCGGTCCTCAATGCAACTAAGGACCCCGATTTACTTGGTATCAGCCTTAGTTCCCCCGACACATTCTGCGGTGTAGTACTGGCAGTCCAGTTGATCGCCACAGCTGGATGGGTTGCATACTTCTTTGCGTTCGAATTTTGTTAGGCTTCGCGCTGATGCGCAAGCCGGATCTACCGCTAGTGATGTATCCGCAGTGGTCGGACCCTCCGACGCGGAACAAAGCAAGGCCCATCTAGACTAGCGTTTGCAACGGCCGCCGCGCCTTCACGGATGGGGCGGTTTGCGTTTGAGCGAAGCCATAGTCCGGCCCGGCGCTGCCTGACTTGTCTGGATGTCGAGCTTCCGGCCCAGAAGTGCTTTTTGGGCAACAAGGGTGCTGGCGTCTTTCGAGTCCGCGGAACATAGATCAGGCATAAGCCAAGGACGAGATTGTCGACGCAGGTCTTGGTAGATTATGTGTCAGGAAAGCAACGGGTCAGAAGAATGGCAACGGTCTCAAGCGGCGAGCATCTCACCATCAGTGCCGGCCAAACCAGCACTGGCCTCACAGTCGACAACATCGGCATCCGTCTAGACCTAAGATTTCAGCTGAAGAACTTTGCTACCAGTATGGCTTGACGCCTGCAGAAGCTCCTCTGACCCTCGCGGTCGCACAGGGCCTTGGATTGAAGATCGCGGCAGACCGCCTGGACGTTAGCCTCGCCACCGCGACAACTCATCTTCAAAGGGTGGTCAAAAAGACCGGGACCCGGCGGCAGGCCGAGCTTCTCAGGCTCGTCGTCACGTCTTGAACATCGGCTAGCATGTAGGACAGGCTGCTATTTACGGCACCGGCTGCACGTCCGCCGCAACGGGATGGCGCACGCGCAACTCGCGGTACATCTCGGTGGCAGCTTGGTCGAATCTTCGATCTGGCCAGCTGCGGCAATAGGCATAGAGAAAGCTAGTCTGGCTCGAGAGGCCGAAGTCGAACGGGAGCATGTCGACGGTGATTTCCCCGAGTTGGGCCCGCTGCAGGTTCTCGGCACTCAGATAGCCTTGGGCCCAGGAGAGATAGATCCAGGCCGTCGTTTGGGGATCCTGGTCATACTCCCGCAAAAACGTCGAACACAGACTGGTTCCCGCTCCCGCTACTGTCCGTGATCCGTCTGCCATGGCCGGCGGAACACGGACGATCATCGCAAGGCCGACTACGACACCGATCCGAGAAGCGAGCTGCCACGGACGGTACATGCAGCTGACCACACGGCCCGGCATGGCATGTTCATCGATATGAGACACGTCGCAGGCTATCGCAGACGGGCCATCGCCATCCGAGCAGGTCAACGCCGGGCAACCGGCTGACTGGCTTCCGTGACCGGAGAAGCCAGTTGATCACTGCCGAGATTGTTGCGAAGCAGATGAGGCGGCGCCTTCTGCAACCAGTCTACTAGCATTGCCTCCTGGTAGTTCGGGCTATCGAGGACGCTTATGACGTCAGACTCAACCTCACCCACATTCTGCAGCGTGTGGCCGCAATTCGCCGGCACGTAGGCGCAATCTCCAGCCCCCAGTTCCGCAACGGACATACGCTTATCGGGTGCGAACATCGTCATGCGCACACGCCCGCTTGCGACGTAGTGCAGCTCGTTCGCATTGGGATGCCACTGTATCTGCTGCATCGCTCCGGGTTGCAGCCGAATCACCAAGCCTGCCATCGCGGAAATCGGAAACTGTGCCTGGGTAGCCCGGTATATTGTGCCACCCCGCGTGGTGCTTGCCGGCTCGTTTGCCAGCAGCGCATAGCGGTGGCTGCGCTCGGCCGGCCATTGCTGCTCGCTGCGGGATTCGGGGCTGTCGAGCGGTATCACCGGACCCTGCATAATATAGGTCTCGCCACGCGGCAGTTGGTCGATCCGGTCCGACGCCAGGCCTAACGCGTCAGTCAGCATCGATGGGTCGATACGGCTCATCCAGTCGCTGATGCCGAAGGTGCCGTGCTCGGCATACAGGCCGTCGTTGAAGACCAGCAACGCATTCAGAGGGGTCTCGCCGAGGGCATGTATCGCGTGGGCATGCCCGCGGGGGAAATACCAGAGGTCGCCGGCGGACACGTTGACGACCTCGAGCTCTCCGGCCGGATCCTGCGCGGTGATCTGGGCATGTCCCCCCAGAACGTAGGCCCATTCGTCGGAATTGTGCCAGTGCATCTCCCGTGCGCCGCCAGGATTGACGAAGAGGTGGGCGGCAGCGAGGCCCGTTGCGATCGGCAGGGTGTGGGCCGTGACCTCCCTGGCCCAACCGCCGGACGTCGCCTTCAAGGGCGCCCGGTCCAAGGAGGCGGTGAATACAACCGGCTCGCCCGCACGGCGAGGGACGAGTGCCACCGGCTCGGGTGCAGCCGCCACGTCGTAGCCGGCTGCATGCCCATCGCTCGCCGGGGCGGCCCGTGCCAGGCGGGCGCCAATGAAGGCCAGCCCGGTCGGCAGGCTGGTTACGATAAGCCTACGCGAGGTGCCCATCAATCAACTCCTTCGCCCTACAGCCCGTATGGGCCTAAAGAGGCACTGTGGCGCGGCCAGATCGACGGCGCGTCAACCGTACGGATGAGATGAGGGGGAACGTGATGCGAAGATCCGCGTCCTCCGATGATGCCTCGAGCGTCTGACCGACCCGGGCGGCCCTAATAGGCGATGCCAATCCGAAGCCCGAAGCAGATCAGGATTAAGCCAGACACGGCATCCATATATCTTATCGCGCAGGCAACTACCCACGGCCTCAGCATTGCCGCGCCCTTACCAAAAAGGTCGCCCCGCCCAAATCACTCTCCGCAAAAATTGTCGGGGACGGTAACCGCGGCTCCTTAACGGAGCAGCAGACGATGTGGGCGCGGAGGATTGCGGCGGCTGGGGGTCGCTCAGCCCACGTTAGGGGCCGAATGCAACATTGCTACAATGATCGTGGTGATGATCGAAGCAACTACGAAGCCGATGGAATAGCCTGCTAATACCGGGGCGGTGGCCTCGAACAAGCCGTGACCGATGACTCCGAGCGCGGCGCAGCCCATACCGACTGCGAGCAAGGCTGTGCCCTTCCAATGCACGGGGCTGTAGCGCCCGCCGGTGCCTCGGAACCAAACCTCAAGAGCCATAATGCGCCCTGACCTTCGTTACGATGAGGGAAGCCTAAAATCGATGGAAATGCAATGGTTTCGGTCTGGGCAGGAGGATGCCGTCTAGGACTAGACAAACTTTTTTCGCAGCTAAAATCCGTGCGTCGCGGTGCTGCTTCCCTCGGGCGAACTCTGGACTGATCACCGGTGGTGAACTCGATGCCGGCTACCTCCCAGGCTGTGCAGATGACGGCCGAGCACCAGAAGCCGGCGCCGGGCGGGAGGGGCGTTTGCCCATTGTTGAGGGCCGAACCGACATGCGTCCGGCGGGTTAATCACTCTCTCAGTCGTTGCGTAACCGGCATATTTAGGACTTAATGGAGATGGTAACGAAGCCGGAAGGTCTCAATGCGAACGATATGGGTCAGTCTTGCGGTTGCACTGGTAATGGCGGTGTTTCAGGGCGCTTTAGCCCAGGGCAGCTACGAGCCGAATATCGACCGACAGGGCAGCGATTACCACAATTTCGACATCTATGGCGGCCCTGCTGCTTGCCAATCCGCCTGTGCCAATGATCGGCAGTGTGTCGCCTGGACTTTTGTTCATCGGAACGTGCAAGGCGCCTCGCAACGTTGCTGGCTCAAAAATAGTGTGCCTCCCCCCAACGGCGACAGTTGCTGTGTATCCGGCGTTATACGTTCACCAGCCGCTTCGGCGGCGGGAACCGGTCAAAACTACAATCCGGCATGGCAGGCTGCCCCAGGTGACACCAATTGCTGCCCCAACAACATGTTGGTGTGCCCCGTCGGCCGGCACTTCTGCACTTCGGCCACGGCCAACGCGGCAGCCGCCAGAAGCCAGCCCTATAACCCCGCCTGGCAAGCAGCGCCTGGCGATACAAGCTGCTGTCCGAACAATATGTTGGTCTGCCCCACACCGCGTCATTTTTGTCCACGCTGATTGCTCAGCCAAAGATTATCAACGGGGCACGGCCGGACGATCGACTGGGTGGCGCTCGCACAGCCAACCGGCACATTTCGCGGGCTCTAATGCGTGCTCACTGATCCTGCAACAGCCGCCTTGCCCTCATGGGTGGGGCCGCTTGCAATCGAATGCCGCGACACGTTCCACAACGCGGCCGAGCACACAACGCTCTATCAGGACGTGGCTGCGCCGGGTGAACGCTGCGCACCGTGGGTGGATAGCCGGGCCGAACTCGATGCGATTCGGGCAAGGCTTGTGGAGTGGGGGGAGAGGTCCTGCGGGCGGCGTAATCCAGGTAATCCGGTAAACAGGCTCTCCGCGGGGGGCTTATATCCGGGCCAGTCTGTTTGCCTCTCAGTTAGCTGAGCTTGGATCTTCGTGGGGCGTCTGTCGCAAGCCCATCTCGAACATCAGGTGTGCGGCGGGAATTAGAAGTGGAAGACCACCTTGGAGCAACAACGCAACGACAGTATCTCGCGCGA
>CAXTWC010000163.1:0-12937 GCA_964247805.1 uncultured Acetobacteraceae bacterium
TTGATGCGGAACACGCCGGCGCCGCCGTTGCCGAACAGCGGCTTGACGATGATGTCGCGGTGCTCGGCACGGAAGGCGCGGATCGCGTTGGTGTCCCAGGTGATCAGTGTGGGCGGCATTAGCTCGGGGAAGTGCGTCACCAGCAGCTTCTCCGGCGCGTCGCGCACGCTCGCCGGGTCGTTCACCACCAGCGTCTTGGGGTGAATGTGCTCCAGCATGTGGGTGGCGGTGATGTACGCCATGTCGAACGGCGGGTCCTGCCGCATCAACACCACGTCCATGGTGCCCAGATCGATGCGGGTGGCCGGGCCGAACACGTAGTGACCGCCTTGCACCCGGTCCACCTTGATCGGCCGCACCACCGCGGTGAGGCGTTCGCTGCGGCCGGGCTCCCCGGGTGCCTGCTTGCCTTCGTTCAGGCTCATGTCGCGCACGTCGTAGTGCCATAATGCGTGGCCGCGCCGCTGCGCCTCCAGCATCAGGGCGAAGGTGGAGTCGGCATCGATGTTGACATGCTCGATCGGGTCCATCTGGACGGCGACCTTCAACGGACGGGGCATGGCGCGTTCCACATCATGGTTCGGGTCAACAGGTAGCAGATCACGACGCCGAGGGAACGGCCCTGGGCATTTGCCGTTGTCACTCCACGGCTACAACATCATGAGGACGACGCTATGAGACTGACCCTAGCTGCAGCGGCCCTGGTCGCCGCCAGCGGCGTGGCAATGGCGCAAGGCACTGCTACGACCGGCACTGCCAGCACGCCGAACACGACGACGACCGCTCCATCCGGTGCGACGATGCAGGGTACCACCCCGATGGCGCCGGCAACCACCACCGGTGGACAGACCCCGGGCGCCACGATGAACACGTCGCCCGCCACGACCTCGGCGCGCAATCCGAGTGCGGTGCAGACGACCAACACCACGCATCGTACTGCCGCCGCCCCGGTCCCGGGCCGCAACAGCTTCACCATGTCACAGGCGGCTGGGCGTATTGCCAAGGCCGGCTACACCAAGGTGACCGGGCTGAAGAAAGACCCCCAGGGCATCTGGCGCGGCCAGGCCATGAAGGACGGCAACTCGACCGCCGTCTCGCTCGACTACCAGGGCAACGTCACCGGCGAATAAGCCTACCAACCAGGAGAAACACCATGCGCACAGTTGCGCACCTCTACGATACGTACGATCACGCCCAGAGCGTCGTCACCGAACTCGAGGCCGCCGGTTTCTCACATGAGAACGTGAGCATCGTGGCCAACCAGGGCGTCAGCGACGCTTATAACACGGCGCCGACTACAACCACGGCCACGACCACGGGCGACTACACGTCCGCCGTGACCACGGCTCCCGCCGCCAGCACCGGCGCTGGCACGGGTGCCTCCATCGGCACCATCATCGGTGGCGGCGCAGGACTGCTGGCTGGCATCGGCGCGCTCGCGATTCCGGGTATCGGCCCGATCATCGCCGCTGGCTGGCTGGTCGCAGCGCTGACCGGCGCCGGCGCCGGTGCTGCCGCTGGCGGCTTGCTCGGCTCGCTGACTGGCGCGGGCATCCCAGAGGACCACGCCCATGTGTATGCCGAAGGCGTGCGCCGGGGCAGCACCCTGGTCACGGTTCGTGCCGATGATGCGCAGGTCACCGAGGCCGAGGCGATCATGGCCAAGTACAGCCCGGTCGACGTCGCACAGCGCGGCACCGACTACCGTGGCACTGGCGGCTGGGATCGCTTCGACGAGAGCCGCGGCGCCATGACCCCGGAAGAACTCGCCGCCGAGCGCGCGCGCGTGACGCCGGGCGCGGGCATCTAACGACCAAGGCGGGGATGGCCGGACGACATGATTGCACGCCGGGTCTTCGGTGCTACATCACCGTCAACCTGGAGGCGCAGTGAATGACCGTGACGGCGCAGGCCATCCCCATCCTGTCTGACAACTATGCTTGGCTGATCCGCGACGACCAATCGGGCTTCACTGCCATCGTCGACCCGGCGGAAGAAGACCCGATCGTTGCTGCCATTGAAGCCGCCGGCGGTGGCCTCGATGCCATCTTGTTGACCCATCACCACGATGACCACATCGCCGCCGTTGAACCGATCCGTAAGCGGTATGCAGCCCTCGTCATAGGGGCGCAGGCGGACGCCCACCGGCTTCCGAAGCTGGATCAGGCGGTACGGGAAGGCGAGACCGTCAAGCTCGGCTCCGCGTCGGCCCAAGTGATCGATACGCCGGGGCATACGGTGGGGCACATCGCTTATTTCATTGAGCCGGGCGCGGTGCTGCTGTGCGGTGACACGCTGTTCAGCTTAGGCTGCGGTCGGCTGCTCGAGGGCACCGCTGCGGACATGTTCGGCAGCCTCAAGAAGCTCGCAGCACTCCCGCCAAAAGCTATTGTGTGTTGCGGACACGAATATACGCAGAGCAACGCGCGGTTCGCCGTCACCGAGGAGCCCGATAACGCTGCCCTTCGCGAACGTGCAGCCGAGGTAGACCGTTTGCGCAGTGCAGGACGGCCGACTGTGCCAAGCACATTGCGTGACGAACTGGTGCAGAATCCCTTTCTCCACGCTTCGGACGCAGCCACACTCGGCGCCATCCGCTCACGCAAGGATCGATTTCGGTGAAGCTGTTCCACTCCCCTACTAGCCCGTTTGCCCGCAAGGTCATGGCCTGCGCGATCGCCCGTGGTATCGAGACTCGCATCACGCTGGTGCCCGCAAGTGGCGAGGGCGCGGATCTCGCCGCCGCCAATCCACTTGGCAAGTTGCCGTGCCTGATCACCGACGATGGCGTGGCTTTGTACGACAGCCGAGTGATCTGCGAGTTCCTCGACACCGAGGGCAATGTGTTCCCGATGTTCCCCGCTCACGGGCTGCGGTTTCGGGCGCTCCGGATGCAGGCGTTGGGGGATGGTATTTCGGATGCGGCGGTGTTGCGACGGGGGGAGCAGGGCCGCTCGTCGGATGAGGCGCGTGCGGCGGTGATTGCGACCCAGAAGGGCAAGGTCACGCGCTCGCTCGACGTGCTCGAGGCAGATCCGCCGGGCAAGCATCTCGACATCGGTAGTATCGCAGTTGCCTGTGCGCTGGGTTATCTGGACTTACGGTTTGCCGCAGAACCGTGGCGTGAGGGCCGTCCTAAATTGGCCGCGTGGTATGAGGCGATCATCGAGCATCCTTGCTTGGCGCAAACCAAGCTCGCTGCTTGAGACTAGATAGACCCCGTTAAAAGGGAAGGAACCTCAGGGCGTGAACAGCCGGCTTCGGTTGAGCCGGTCAACGGCGCCCCAATGGTATTTGTAGCCTTCGCCGCCTCGCAGAAAATGCAACTCCTTGACCCCCGTTGCTGCGGCCTGTTCCACGATATGGCCGAGCAACAACGTCCCGGGGCTTGCAAACGCTTCCGTCGCCTGGAACCCACTTAGGTAAAACAGCAGGCGCCCGGGCGCTGCGAGTGTGTGATACAGCGCCGCGACGCGCTCGCCGATACGCAATACCTGCATTTGCAATAGTCCTGCAGCCGCCAGTTGCGGCACCGCGGTCTCGTGGAACAACACCACTGCCGGGTCCGCCAGCACGCCGCCGGGTTGGCCGAGCGCCGCCCACCGCGCCCGGTGCATGTCCATCAGCGCGCGCCATTGCAACAACGCTTCTGCCTGCGACGCGATTTCCGCACTCCAACCGCCGCGCTTCGCCGCCCGATGACGAGCTTGGCGCAAATCCCGCAACATGCCCTTAGGTACAGCCTTCAATGCATCCGGACCGTCCGGCAGAACGAGCACGGGGCAGGGTGTATCGGCCAGCGTCATCTCCCGCCAGCAATCCGGTATGCTCGCCCCAAGCAACGCCGCGTCCGGCGGAAGGTCCGGCAATGTGCAGGAGGTGACACGATCCCGCTGCGCCCGGAGCAGCGCGGCGTGCAGCAAGAGGCTTGCAGCATCGGGAGGCGCCGCCGGGTCGATCAGCGCATCGCAGTAGTCAGTAATGCCGATCCCGAGCGGCAGCAGCTTGCGCTCCACCCCCTCGTCCAGCAGATACAGCGCCAGTAAACCCACCAGCGTGTCGCCGGAGCGCAAGGTTACCAGCCGTGGCTGCCCCGTGCCAAACGCGCGCCACCACGGCAGCAGCCAGGCGGTTGATTGGAACGGCGGTGACCCGGCGCGTCGCCATAGCGCGTCCCACTCCGGGACGAGCGCTTGCATGGAGTGCTCGGTATCCAGGATTGCCGTGGTCACGCGCACGCCAGTCGCTCGTAAGCGGCAAAGTAGCCCGCGATCATGCCCGCCTCGCTGAACCGCTTACGGGCCTCGGTGCGGCAGGTTTGCGGGTCGATCGCGGTAGCGCGCGCGATCGCTTCCGCCATCTCGGCGACCGAGTCGACGAGAAAGCCGGTGCGGCCATGGTCGACCAAGTCAGGCAGCGCACCGGATCGAAAGGCGATCACCGGGGTGCCGCAAGCCAGTGCCTCCATGGCGACGAGGGAACTGGTTTCCGGCGCGCTACTCGGCACCAGCAGGCAACGTGCTCCCGCCAGCAGCCGTCGTTTACGGCCTAAGTCGAGCGGACCCAGGAAGCGGCGCCGCTGGTCCAGCAACGGCGCCACCTCCGACGCGAAATAGTCTTGGTGCACGGGATAAGGAAATGCCTTACCCCCGATCAGTAGCCCCACACCCGCCCGGTGCGCGGCCTGCAGAGCGATGTGCTGGCCCTTTTCCGGGCAGATGCGTCCGAGGGTGAGTGCATAGTGCCGCTTGCCATGCCGGGCCGAACCGAGTGCATTCACGTCCACTCCGTTGCCGATTGGCGGCAGGATCTGTGGTGTGTGGCGTATTGCCTGCAACGCGCGATCCTGCGCGGGGGAGACGCAGTTTAGCCAAAGGTCGTTGCGCGAGGGGTTGAGCGCATTAGGGGAATACCACCCTGGCGGCAGGTGTAACGTCGCAAGCACAGGCGGGCCGGAGGGTGGCAAGTAGGTGTCGAAATCGATGCCGTGCAAATGGATTACATCGGCCGTTTCCGTCGCCAGCACACGCCGCACCGCCGACTGCGCCGACGCGCGCGCTTCGTCGTCCAGCGTGCCTTGCGCGCGTGGGATGGGCAGCAACTTGCCCGATACCACCGAGCCTTCGCACGCCACCACGCGGGAGCGATGTCCGGCCGCGACGAGGGCGCGGTCGAGTGTCGCCAATACCTGTTCGGCGCCGCCGACGGCATCTGGGCCGACAGGGGCGAGCGGGTAGGCGACGCTGAGGATGGTCAGCACAGCGCCTGGTGAGCCTCGGCCGCAAGAGCCCGCCAACGTTCCCCGGTCATCCCCCAGTCGTAGTGTTCGTAGTGGAGCCTGCCTGCGTGGGGTGGTTGGGTGAAATCGTAATGTGGCGCCGTTCGAAAGGCTTCCCGCTCCGTGCCGAACGGCGCCAGGGTGGCAGCCTGTGTTGCGAAAGCCGCAAGCATGGCACGTTTACGGGCTTGCTCGTCTGGTGTGAGGTCGAGGACGAGAGGCTCCGGGCCTGGCAGGAAGCAGCCCGTCCGCATGCCGCCGCCGGGCGCTGCGTGATAGCTGGCGAATTCGATCACCGGTAGCCCGGCGTGACGCGCAATGAATGCGGTCGCGTCGTGGTCGGGGTGGCCGCCTTCGTAGGGGTGGGTGAGGATGCACCTAACGCCGTGTTGCGCGAGTAGAGCTCGCAGGTCCCGTGCGAGGGGCGCCATTCGGTCAGACGCCCCCTGATCCGGAGCGCCAAGTTCGCAACTCACGATCCTCCCCTGCGAAGCGGGCGAGGGGGACCATGCGAAGCATGGTGGAGGGGGCGGGGGAACCGCCAGAGCGCCCCCTCCGTCGGCTTCACCGCCACCTCCCCCGCGGTGCGGGGGAGGAACTAGGCAGGCGTGGGCTAATGATTGGCCTAACTCGGCCCGTCGTGCCGCCGCATAACCAGCAGCGTCCTCGAAGCCATGCGCCTTGGCATCGGCCAGATTGGGCGGTGCTCCGTCCGTCACATGCACCAACACCAAACGACGGAACAGCGGCAGGACCGCACCTGCCCCGATAACCTCGTCATCCGGGTGCGCCACCACTAGCGCCACCACCTCGTCGATCGGCTCCCGGGCGGCAAGCCGGCCGAGAACAGACTCAGCTGCGGTCAAGCTCCGCCACTTCAAAGGTCGAGGTCGTGATACCGGGAGCATAGCGGCGCACCATCGTGGCGCAGAAGTCGGCGAATTCCGCCGGGTCAGTGGGCGGGGCGGTGTAGTGCGGCCAGGTGCCTTTGTGCTCTGGCGTGAAGCAGAACGTCACCGTCACGGCAAACTCTTCCAGCGCCGCCATCTGCCGGTCGAACCACTCCAGTGCGTTTGGCCGGTAGAAATCCGCCCAACTCAACCCGGTCCGAAGATACTTCACGCCGAGATCGCGCATCTTGACCACGGCATCGTCCAGCCGGTGGTCCTCGAAGTGGAACCACTGACACAAGCCGATCTCGGGGGTGAACTCGTGGAAGATCTTGGCTGCGCGCTTGGGCTGGCCGTGCTCGTCGAACAGCCCCATGTGGAAATGGCGGAAATAGGAGGAGCCTTCCGCCTCCCGATGCCGCGTGGTGGCGGGCCAGGCGGCCGGCAGGTCGTATAGACTATACCAGTGGATGCGAGGCGCTCGGTCGTGCAACAACTCCGCCGTCCGGCGCAGCCCCCATTCCTGCACTTCCTCCGCGCCGAAGGTGGAGATACCCACTTCCGAAACCCAGACCGGCAGGGATGTCACTGCCTGGATGGAAGCGATTTTCTCGGGCCATTCCCCGATCAGCCAGTGGTTCCAATCCAGCGGGAAGCCATGCACCGCCACCGCGTCCAGCTGGTCGAGCACGCCCTGGCCGGCGAGCACGCGGATGAAGTCGGGGTCGATCGGCGAAATACCGCCGAGCACCCGCGGCAAGCCTGGGGCTTCCGCCGCGATGGCCTGACCAGCGAGCCGAGCCGTCTGCCCGAATACCACCCACCCTGGATCGCCCTCCAGGTCCCAGTGGGACTTGTTGTTGGGCTCGTTCCAGATCATCGCGGCTTCGATCACGGCCGGGCTCCTCCACGGGCGGGATAGGCGGCTCCCGAGTCGCCGCCGGACACATGGCGGCAGATGAACACCTCTTCCTCCGGCATGGCCTCGATGCGGAAACCCGCGCTGCGCAGCATGGCTGCGGCGCAGGCCCGGTTGGGCGCCCACCAGTTGGTGTTGTCGTGCGAGTAGCTCTGCTCGATGAAATGCAGCTTGGGATAGCCGGGCTGATCGAAGATCTCCGTCTCCGAGAAAGGATAGTCCTCAGCCACCGGGGGCATTGCCGGGCTGCCGCGTTGCATGGATTGGAACACCATCAGGTCCCGCGTGACGTGCTCGTGGATCAGGTCCAGCGCCAACAGCGGGTGGCGCAGGTGGTACAGCACACCGATGAAGAACACGACGTCGAACGTCTCGCCCAGAGCCGCGACGTCGTATACCGACATCTGGCGGAAATCGATGTCGAGCCCTTCCACCTCGGCGGCGAACCGTGCCTGCGCCAGGTAGTCGTCGTCGAAGTCGATCCCCACCACGCGCTCGGCGCCGCGCCGCTTCATCTCCATCGAGTAGAAGCCGCCATTGCAGCCGATATCCAGCACCGTCTTGCCCGTCAGATCGGCGGGGATATTGCTGGCGAAATGGCGCCACTTCACCGCCGGGTAGTCACCCAGGAAATGCTCCGGCGCGGTTCGCACGCCCTTCAGCTCCATGTTGTGAAACCATGGGCCGAGGGCGGCTGCGCGTTCGCGAATGCGCTCGGTGGTCCAGGTCTCGGTGGCTGTGGTGCTCATCGGCGCTTCGTTTCCATATCGGCTCGTTCCAAGATCGCACCCTCCGCGTGATGCAGCGCACTGGCAACCGGCCCGGCGGTGAGTGCACCGTCCAGCGCACCCATCGCCTCGCGATAGCCATGCAACGTCCCGACGTCCACGTAACGCTCGCCCCCGCACACGCCCCATGCCTCGCCACCGGCGGCAAGGTACGCATTCACCAGCGTGCCGATGAATTGGTCCTGCCGCTCGCGGGCCAGCCAGAAGGCGTGCAACTGGTGCAGCAGTCCGCCGGGTAGTTTGAACGCGCCCCATACCCAATTCGTGCGGGGCGCCGCGGCCTTGACTTCGATCTCGGTCACCCGGCCCGTTTCGTCCAGCAGCACGGCGTCGAACAGTTCGGGTTGCGCTACGGGAAACAGCAGGAAGGTCAACCGATCGTCCGGCAGCGTGGCCAGCGCGTCGGCAGGAAACCAAACGGTATCGGGCAAGCCGAGCAGCACCGGCTCGTCGACGCCAATCAGCGGCAGGGCGCGGAAGATCGCGTCGCACAACCCGGTGGCATGGTTCTGCACCACGTAGGCGAACGCCGTGTCACCCAGGGAGCCGCCGTAATACTGCAGGATGTCGGACTTCCACGGCGAGATGACGAAGCAGATCTTGTCGGCTCCGCCGCGCACCATGCGCTCGACCAGGTATTCGCTGACGGCGCGGGGCCGCTCCACGCCGCGCTCGTCCACCCGGCTGCCGATCGGCAGCAGTTCCTTGGAGAAGGCCAGCGGCTGGATGCGCGTGCCTTGCCCGGCGGCGGGGATGATGCCCCACATCAGGCGGTTACCCGCGCCCGCTCGAACGCGGCGACCATTTCGCGCGCGCGCTTCTGGGCGGTGTGTTCGGCCAAGGTGCGGTCGCGCGCCCGGCGAGCGATTGCGGCCAGCGTGTCGTCCGGGAGGTCGAGTGCGGCCATCGCCTCCGCCGTGTCGTGCGCCACCAGGATCTCCTCGCCGGGGATGAAGAATTGCGCCAGACCGTCCCAGTCGTCGGTCAGGATGGGGGTGCCACACGCGGCGGCCTCGAACAGGCGGCCGGAGGGGCAGTAGCCCATTTGCGCCATCGCCGCGCGGGTGACGTTCAGCGTCATGCGCGACGAGCAATAGAATGCCGGGTGCTCGCTGGGCGGAAGGTGGCGGACGAACCAGATGTTGTCCGTCCAGGGAAAATGCTGCGGGTATTGCGCGCCGCCGATGACGAACCGGTCGGCGGGACGGCGGCGGGCGGGTTCGACGAACAAGGCCTCCAATGCCTGCTGCCGGTCGGCCGCGTAGGTGCCGAGATAGGACAACAGGGAGCGGTCCGGCTTCGAGTCGACCGGGCAGTGCAGTGCCGGGTCCACCGAGCCGTAGATCGGGACGACGTGGCGTGCGCCGAGGTCGCGACGCAAGGCGTCGAGGGCGCGTCCGCCGGTGTAGCTGAGCACCAGGTCGTATGGCGCCAACCCGTCCGGGCCGAGGTAGTCGACGCTTTCGCCAGCGGCCAGGCGGGCGAGGGTAACGGGGGTGTCCAGGTCGTAGAAGCACGACATCGCCCGCGAGCCGGTCGCGAGTTCCATCGCCGCGAGTGCGTCCGGGCAATATGAGGTAACCATCGCCACGTCTGCCGAGCCGAGGGCGCGCCGTGCGTGCGGGAGGGCGGATGGCCAGTCGTGATACAGCACCAACTCGCCCCCCGGCGGCAATTCCGTGAGGTCCCGGTTACCGGCGTAGAAGGCCTGGTCGCGCTCGAAGAACGTCACCGAGTGCCGGTCCTGCAGCAGCCCGTTGATCAGCCCCCGCCAGAGGGCGGCGTGCCCATTGCCCCACGAGGAGCTGACGGCGAGGCCGAAGATGACGATATTCATTGGATCGGTAGCTGCCATTGCGGCAGATGCCGGTGCAAGTCCACCAGCCTACTTACGATGCAATGGCACAACAATGCTGCGTGAGAAGGTGGCGGCGTGCTGCCCACTGCTACCGTGATCATGCCCGCCGCGTGGGCCGCTACCAGGCCTGGGCCGGAATCCTCCAGCGCCAGGCAATGCTCCGGGCGGTGCTGCAGCCAGGCGGCGGCGAGCAGGTGAGTTTGCGGATGCGGCTTGCCCCGTTCCACGTCGTCCCGGGTTACCAGGGCGGCCAAATGGGGGCGCAGCGACCCAAGCGCGATTTCCGCCGTGCGGCGGGTGGCGCTGGTGGCGACGGCGCAGACGACACCTTGCCCGGCCAGTGCGCGCACCAGATCCAGCGCACCTGGCCGCAGGGGAATGCCGCCGGCCAGATAGTCCGCCTTGCGGCGCTTGTACGCTGCGAAGAACACTGGGGCGGGGAAATCGAAGCCGAACTCCGCCAGCAACAGCGGCACTCGGTCCCGGCTGGACAGGCCAACCAGCCGGTCGTGGAACGCCGAAGTGACGGCCACGCCCAGTTCGGCCCCGGCGGCGATGAAGGCCTGGCGGTATAGATCCTCGCTGTCGATCAGTGTGCCATCCATGTCGAACACCACCGCACGGGCGTCGCTTGCGGCCGCTGCGACGGGGGCGGTCCGGCACGCGCTCAATGCACTTCGGCCGGCGTCGGATGTTTCGTCGTCAAACGCAGGACCAATAACCCGGCAGCCGCCGAGAGCAGTGAGCCGCAGAACACCGCAAGCTTCACTTCGGCATCGCGTTCGACGGTCGGGAACGCGAGATTGCCGATGAACAGGCTCATGGTGAAGCCGATCCCGCACAGAAGGCTGCCGCCATACAGCACCGGCCAGCGCAGCCCGGTTCCGAGATGAATGAGTTTTAGTCGGGCCGCGATCATCGTGGCGCCGAACACTCCTACTTGCTTGCCCAGCAACAACCCGCCGGCAATGCCCAGGAACACTGGGTCGACCAAGGTGCGGGTGGAGATGCTGTCGAACCGCAGCCCGGCGTTGGCCAGGCCGAATAGCGGAAGGATGGCGTAGGCGACCCAACCCTCCAGCCCCGCCTGTAGCCGGGCCGCCGTGCTCGGCTTGCCCGGGCGTTCGCCCATCGGGACGACGAAGGCCAGCGCCACTCCGGCCAGCGTTGCGTGGATGCCCGAGCGGTGCACGGCCGCCCACAGCACTATGCCGCCGATGATATACGGCCCCACCGCCCGCACCCCGGCGCGCGATAACCCCCATAGCACCGCTAGCACCAAGGCGGCGGCGCCCAATGCCTGAAGATCCAGCCGGTCGGTGTAGAATACCGCGATGACCAGGATGGCGCCGAGATCGTCCAGGATGGCGAGCGCCGTCAGGAACACCTTCAGCGCCAGTGGCACGCGTTTGCCGAGCAGGCTGAGAGCGGCCAGGGCAAACGCGATGTCGGTGGCCACCGGCACGGCCCAGCCGCGCAAGGCTCCCGGGTTGGCGCGGTTCAGCGCGATGTAGATCACCGCCGGGACGATCATGCCACCCAGCGCCGCCACCCCCGGCGCCGCGGCCCGACGGACGGAGTTGAGCTCCCCATCCGTCATCTCCCGCCGGATTTCCAGCCCGACCAGCAGGAAGAAAATCGCCATCAGCGCGTCGTTGATCCAGTCGTGGACGGACAGGCTGAACCCATTACCCGCCGCGCTGACGCCGAGGGTGAGATGTTGCAGCCACTCATAGGCCGGTGCAGCCATGGAATTGGACCATAGCAACGCCACGCAAGCGGACGCGACTAGAACGGCGCCGCCTGCCGTGCTGCTTTGGAAAAACGCCAGCAGAGGCGCCCAACGCCGGGTTGCTGAGTGCGGCTCCCCGGGTTCGCGATCTGGTTCGGCCTGCTTCACTGCATCACAACGGGGCCTGGGCTGGGTCTGGCTTGCAGCGGGACCAACGACCGGCGGAGCCATGTGTTGCACTCTGCCGGATTTTCCCCCTCGCCTGCCGTCAATGCGTTGGATAGCTGCGTGGAAAGATGATTTGATCGGCGGGGCCGGGCGGTGAGGGCGAACCCTTCTTACCGCATCCGGCCAGCGCCAGCACCGCCAGCAGAACCAGCGCCGCTTTCATGCCAGTGCCGCCTGCCAGCGTGCCGCTTCCCGGGCCACGTTGGCGGGCGCCGTGCCGCCGTAGCTGGTGCGGGAGGCAACCGACGCCTCCACCGTCAACACGCCGAATACCGCGTCGGTGATGCCGGGCTCGACCGCCTGCATCTCGGCCAGGCTCAACCCCGCCAGGTCGATCCCCTTCGCCTCCGCCGCTGCGACCAGGCGCCCGGTCACGTGGTGGGCGGTGCGAAACGGGAGGTGCAGCACGCGCACCAGCCAGTCGGCCAGATCCGTCGCGGTGGAGTATCCGCTGCCCGCCATCGCCCTCATCCGGGTCGTGTCGGGCGTCAGGTCCCGCACCATGCCGGCCATCGCGGCCAGGCTGAGCGAGAGTGCGTCGGCGGCGTCGAACACCGGCTCCTTGTCTTCCTGCGTGTCCTTGGCATAGGCGAGTGGGAGGCCCTTCATCACCGTCAGCAAAGCCATCAGCGCGCCCATGATGCGGCCGACCTTGGCGCGGGCCAGCTCCGCCGCGTCCGGGTTACGCTTCTGCGGCATGATGGACGACCCGGTGGTGAACGCGTCCGACAGCCGCACGAAACCGAATGGGGCGGAACACCAGATCACGATCTCCTCCGCCAGCCGGGAGATGTGGATGGCGCAGATCGAGGCCGCGGACAGGAATTCCAGCGCAAAATCGCGGTCCGACACCGCGTCCAGCGAGTTCGCGGTTGGCCGGTCGAAGCCAAGTTCCGCCGCCGTCGCCTGCCGGTCGATCGGGAAGGAGGTGCCGGCCAGCGCCGCGGAGCCGAGCGGACACTCGTTCAGCCGCCGGCGTGCGTCCGCCATCCGGCCGCGGTCGCGATGCAGCATCTCCACGTAGGCCAGCAGATGGTGGCCGAAGGTAACGGGCTGGGCGGTCTGCAGGTGGGTGAAGCCAGGCATCGGGTCGGCGGCATGTTCGGCCGCCCGGTCGGCCAGGGCGCGCATCAGTTCGGCGACTTGCGCGTCCAGCGAGTCCAGGGCGTCGCGCACCCAGAGGCGGAAGTCGGTGGCGACCTGGTCGTTGCGGCTGCGCGCGGTGTGCAGGCGCTTGCCGGCCT
>CAXTWC010000164.1:0-12758 GCA_964247805.1 uncultured Acetobacteraceae bacterium
CCGCAGGTTGTCAACAACGGGTGGAGGTGACAGGTGGTGGCCTGCTCTGCCGTACACTTCGTCGAACCAGAGTGAGGCCGTCTTGACGCTAAGTCGGCCCTATTCGGTTTTTCCTAACCGTCGATGTTCAGCACCGACCTAGATCCTCCCTGCGAAGCGGGGGAGGGGGACCATGCGCTTGCATGGTGGAGGGGGCCAGCCACGCACTCGGACTTTGGGCCGGCGCGCCCCTCCGTCGGCTTCGCCGCCACCTCCCCGTGAACGGGGGAGGACCAGGAGACTACTGAACCTGCTCGGCCCACATATCCCAGGCCCGGGACAACTGGCCCTTGTTGGCCTCGGAGGCCGCATTCGCCTCCTCCTCGGTGAGGAAGGTGATGTCGCCGCCCATGGTCATCGCCTGGCACTGCAAGCGGGCGTTCACCTCCGCGTAGATCGCGCGATACACCGCCAGCCGCACCGATTCCGCCACGACCGTGGAACCATGACCACGCATCATCACCGCCGTCGCCTGGCCCAGCGAGTTGGCCAGTGCCGCGCCAAGCTCCTGGTCACGGATGAGCAGGTCGGTGGCCGCACCCCTGACATCGCGGATCTCGAAATGCGCGGGCCCGGCGCCCAGGAAGCCGCACATGTGAAACACCGGGCGCAATGTTGCCCCGCGCACGATGCCGAACGGGATCACCGCGGGGGAGTGGCTATGCACGACCGAGTGCACGTCGGGACGGGCACGGTAGATCTCGCCGTGGATGAAACGCTCGAGATACGGGCGGCGGTCGTCATTCACCGCCTCGTTGTCCGGGCCGAACAGCATGACGTCGTCGGGTGTTACGCTGGACGGCGCCAGGCTGCGCGCCAGCAGATAGTGATCCGGCTTGTCCGGGTGCCGCGCGCTGATATGGCCGAACGCGTCCACCACGCCCTGCTGGAACAGGATGCGGTTGGCGGTGGCTATTTCGGCCTTGAGTGCGTCGAGGCTCATGACCGGCCGTGTTGCGCTGAGGAGTTCGTCATGGTGTGAGTGTAGCCGCCTTCGACCCGCACATCCACCGCAGCACGCCATTGGGGCTGGACATGAGGATGGGGAAGGGTGATGGATACAATCGCGTGCGTGCTGCTCTGAAGGGAACGAGAGCATGTTTTCGGTGGGACAGAAGGTCTGGCACCGCAATGGTCAGCGGAACGGCACCGTTCTGGAGTGCGACGGCGACCGTGTTTTCATCGCGCAGGAAAACGGCGCCGAGCTGGAGTTTGCGGCTAGCGAGCTGACCACGACGCCGCCCGTCGAGACGGCGTCCGCGGCCCGGCTGAGGCAAACCAGGGAAGCGCGCGGGTCGAGCGCCGCCGCGACTCCCAACCGCACCCTGACCGCTGCCGATATCACTCCGGAGCATGTGCGGGTGCTGGGCGTGGTGCCAATCAGGACGCTGCGGGCGGTTGCGGCCTTGTTCGAGAGCAAGCCCCGGGCAGGCCGATTCAGCGCGTTAAGTGTTGCCGAGAAATTGAACGTGATCACGGAGATTACCGCCGTGCCGTATCGCACGATGCGAGAGTACAGCGACCGACCCGGCGAACTCGGCCTGCTCATGGGCAAAGGCCTCGCTGATGCCGGCAGGCCCGGCTAGACCCTATCGTTTCGTGCCGACCAACTCGTCCCACTTACGGAAGGCGGCGACCATGCGGTCGGGCTTGAGCGGTAGTTCGATCGGGTTGTCTGCGATCAGGCGATCATACTCGGGCCGGCCGAACTCGGCGATGACATCCTGGCTATGCTGCGGGGCCATGCTGATCGGCACATCCTTCAGCACCGGGCCCGGATAAAGGAAGCCCTCGTCGTAGGCGTAGGCCTGCATCTTGGGCGTGAGCAGCGAGGCCATCACGTCCAGCACGACGGCGAGGCGGTCTGCAGGCAGACCCTTAGGGACGCACATGTAATCGGCGTCGGACACCCAGTGGAAGCCCTTGAGTGTCGCGATGGCCGCGCCCTTCGGCACCACCCCGAGCGCGCGCGGGTTGATGTCCCATCCGGTGGTGCTGACGACGATGTCGCGGGAGCCTTCGCCGAGTTCGCGCATCGTGGCACCCGTCCCGGCGGGGTAGTACTCGATGTACTGGCCGATCTCCCGCAGGTAGGCCCAGGTCTTGTCCCAGCCCGCGATCGGATCCGCCGGGTCCTTGTCGCCGAGCAACCAGGGCAGGCCCATCATGAAGGTGCGACCGGGTCCGGAGTTGTTGGGCCGGGCATACATGAAGCGGTTAGGATGCGCCTTAGCCCAGGCGAGCAGTTCCTCGACGGTTGCCGGAACATCGGACACTCGTTCCGGCAGGTACTCGAGCAGTGGGCCAGACGGGTAGTAGCACACGGCGATCCCGTAACCTTGGCCCTGGGCTCGGTTCAGGTTCGACGCGGCAGGCTGCAGCACGGCATCCAGATCAGGCAGCGCCGAGGCGTGGTCGGGCGTGATCCGCTGCCACAGATCGGCCTCCAACCCGGCGGCCAGTCCGTCGCTGCCGCTGAGCACCAGGTCGATATCGGTCCGCCCGGCCCGCTGTTGCGCTTGCAACTTGCCCGCGAGTTCCGGTGCCGGCGCCTTGGCGTAGGTAAAATGCGACACCAGGGTGGGATTGGCCTTCCGGTAGTCGTCGAACGCCGGCTGGATCAAGGCCAACGCGCCGGCGACGTCGTACACGGTAAGAGCAAAGGGCGAGGCTGGTGCGGAGGGGCGCGCCTGGGTGGAGCGTGTCGCCATGGCAGCGGCCAACCCGATCAATGCCGTGCGGCGTTTCATGTCAGTGACTTTCCTGATGGACCGGGTGCAAGGAAGCAGACCAAGCCACCTCGCCGGGGTCGGGCCGCAATCCATGCGCCGATAGGGCGGGCCGAAGCAGGGACATAGGCAAATCCGAAGCCATAGCGAGCGCCGTCTCGGCGGCGGCCACCTCCCAGGCGACCAGGTTGCGAACGGCTTGGTCCAGGCACAGCGACGAGCCGGCCAGCGAACGCCCGCCGGGCACGCGAACCACTCCGTCGGCCGATCGCTCGATGGTCATGCCGGCGAACCTGTATGGTCCGGGCCGTGCGGCCGCGGCGGCGGTGGCATCGGTCACCAGCAGGCAGCGTCCAGAGCCCTTCGCACGCAGCAAAACCTTGACGGCATGCGGCGGAAGATGAATGCCGTCCGCGATCAGGCTTGCGAACAAACCGTCCTCGGCGAGTTGCGCGATCAGCGTGTTGTCGAGCTTGGGCAGCGTCGCGGGCAGGCCGTTGCCGAGATGGGTCGAGAGTGTCGCGCCGGCCGCGACAGCCTGCGCCAACTCCGCCAGGCCGGCCGCGCTGTGACCGATCGCGACGAGCTTTCCCGCCTTGCGTGCCGCCGCGATGAAAGTGGCGGCCCCGGGCAGCTCTGGCGCGAGCGTCACCAACAGGATGGGCCGGTCGAGCGAGCCCTCGAGACGCTGCAGCAAGCGGTCGTCGGGCGCCGTCATCGCGGTGGCGGGGTGACAGCCGGCGTAGCCGTCGCCGGGGTTCAGGAACGGACCCTCGAGATGGTAGCCGGGGCACATCGCGGGCCCGAGCCGGCTGGCCGAGATGGCGGCGTCCAGCGCCGCGAACCGTGCCGCAAGCTGGTCCGGCATGGCCGTGATGATGGTCGGCAGACACAGGCTCACCCCGGTCGCACGCATGGCCGCTAGCGCATGGTCGATCGCGTCGGCCGTCAGACCTGGTCCGGCGTTGAAGTCCACGCCCGCAAAGCCGTTGACCTGAAGGTCGACCAGCCCCGCACTTTGCATCATGCGGCGCGGAGCAGCGACGCGGAGGCAGGATCCAGGAACACGGTCGTATCGGGATGGGTCTGCAGGATCGTGCCGGGGTAGAGCGGGCTGACAGGCCGTTCCAGCATGTCCCGCACAGCCGTCGCCTTGCGCGCCTCCGGCACGGATAGAACGATGCACGCACTCCGCATGATCTGCCGGATGCTCATCGAGAGGGCGCTTTGCGGCACATCGTCCAGCGTGGGAAACCAGCCCTCGTTGAGCTGCTGGCGACGGCAGGCCTCGTCCAACTGGACGGTGAGAAAGGCGCGCTCGGTTGTGAAATCTGCCGGCGGATCGTTGAAGGCCAAGTGGCAATTTTCGCCCAACCCGGCAAAGCAGACATCGATCGGGCCCGCCGTGATCAAGGCTTCCAGCCGGTCGATCTCGGCGGCTGGCGCAGCGTTCCCGTCCACCGGGATGAACGCGACCCCGTCCACACGACGGACGAAACGCTCCAGCAGGTAGCGCCGGAAACTGGCGGGATGGTTCGGCGCCAGGCCGATGTATTCGTCCAGGTGAAACGCGGTGACCCGGCGCCAATCGATGCCGGGCTCTGCGATCAAGTGGTCCAGGGTCGAGAACTGGCTGACCCCGGTCGCTACGACGATGCGCGCACGGCCGCGTTGCGCGAGGGCCTGTCGCATCGCCTCTGCGCCCCGAGCCGCGGCCTTGCGTCCGATCTCGTCGGTATCGTCAGTGATGGATACCGTGATCAAGGCCCGTCCTCATGTTCGGTGGCGCACCGTGGCGGCGTGCTCGGCGGTGGTCAAGAGGCGGTTACAAAGGCCGGGGCCGGGATTATGGTGTCTGGCATGGAGCTCGATGTTACCGTCCGCGACAGGCAATGGCATCACCGGGATACGGCGCCCAGCGCCGACGCTGCCGCCTGATGCCAGTCCCGATCCTGTTGATCACCGGGTTCTTGGGCGCCGGCAAGACCACGCTGATCAACCATTTGCTGACCGACCCCGGTGGCCGCCGGCTGGCCGCGGTGGTGAACGATTTCGGCGCGATCAACATCGATGCCGAGCTGCTGGGCGGAGTGGCGGACGACATCGTCAGCTTGAAGAACGGTTGCATCTGCTGCAGCCTGCAGGGCGATCTGTTGCAGACGCTGAGCACGATCCTGCGGCGCGCGCCCCTGCCGGATGGCATCGTGATCGAGACGAGTGGCATCTCCGATCCGGCCGAGATCGTGCGCGCTCTGCTCGACCCGGTGATCTGGCGCGAGGCTCCGCTGGACACTGTCCTTTGCGTGGCCGATGCCCGCCATCTGACCGACGACCCGGCGCTGCTCGACGACCGCCTGTGCCGCTCCCAACTCAAAGCTGCCGACTTCATCGCGCTGAACAAGACGGACCTTGTCGATACGGAGGAGAAGGCGGCCCTCCACCAGCGCCTCCACACGTTCAAGCCGGCCAACAACATCTTCGACATTCAGGATGGCGTGCTGCCGGCTGACCTGCTGTTCGCCACCGGGTCGCATGAACCCGGCGAGCCCGGCGAACCAACGTCCCGCTTTTCCACCCCAGGGTTCGAAAGCATGGTCTGGACGTCCGGATCCGCGCTGGAGCTTTCGCGTTTCCAGGCGGTGATCGGTCGGCTGGCGGGTCGATTGGTCCGCGCGAAAGGCATCGTGCGTTTTGCCAATCAACCCGGCCGCCCCGTGCTGTTCCAACTCGTGGGTGAGCGCGCGACGATCGGTGCTGCACCGGCCCATATCGATCCAGACGAGCCGATGCGGCTGGTGTTGATTGCGAGACTTGGTCAGCTCGACAGGGACGCGCTTTCGTCCCGCCTGGCGGCCTGTGTCGTCGCCGATTAACGACACCCAAGCACAGCCGAGTCACGGCCTATTTCGCATCGTCTTTCGGTGTCAGCGCGTGCGCCTGGATAGGACACCGGGCAGGGCGAGCAGTACCAGCAACACCGCGGCGCCGAATAGAAAATATGGACCAATTCTCCGGTAGGCGAGAAGGCCGAATACCCCGCCGCCCAGGAACGACAGCACGGTGAAGCCGTGTAGCCGCAGCTTGTCCCCGTTATACACCGCGGTTGTTCCACGCAGTCCATGCCCCGCCCTGCGATGCCACGCAACATCGAGGAGATTGCCCAACTCGATCCCGATATCGGTCACCATTCCCGTGACATGCGTCGTCCGCACCCGGGCGTTGGAAATCCGGGTCACGACGGCGTTCTGCAGGCCCATGAGAAAGCTCAGTCCGTAGGCCAGGAGGACGCCGCGCGCGGATCCAGTCAGCCCCAAAGCCAGGCAGGCCAAGCCGGCCAGCAACAGGGCCTCGGTGAAGATGCTGAATGCGTAGATACCCGCGATGCCTCGCCGCCGTCCTGCGTTGATGAGAAGCGCCGACACCGCCGCGCCCGCGATGAAGGTGACCACGAGGGACAGATAAGTACTGGCGAGGCGGAGATCCCCCAAGGCCAGGTGATCGGCGAGGGCCGAAACGTTGCCGGTCATGTTGGAGGCGTAGAGGTCGGCGGCGTAGAAGCTGGCGGTGTTCAGGGCGCCGGCGATCCCCGCCAGAGACCAGGCGAGGCGAGCGTCTGCGCGGCCATCACGTGCGTCCCCTTCTCGAGTGAGCATCACTGAGCATCCCCATTGAGCGTCGGTGGATCAGCCGCTCGGCTGGCCGACCGAGGCCGGGACGGCGATCCAGGTCCACACCAGGCTACCGCACAGCATGGCCGCGGTAACCAGGAACACCCAGTGCAGGCCAAAGGCGGCCGCTACCGCCCCGCCCGTCATCGGCCCGATCGAGTTGCCGAGGAAGGTCGCCGACGCCGTCAGGCCAAACACCGCGCCGCGCTGCCCGGGACCCGCCATGCGGGCGATCAGCGCGTTCGCGGTTGGCAGGATGCCGCCGATGAACATGCCGACCCCGAAGCGCTCGGCCACGAACACCCAGTAATTCGGCGCGAACGCCTGGGGAGCGCTGAACAGCGCCGCACCGAACAGGCTGATCAGCAGGACGCGGCGATACCCCAGCACGTCGCTCCGCTTGCCCAGGAACGGCGAGGCCAAGACGTCGGCAAATCCCGTCACCGAGAAGGCAAGCCCGCTCAGCGTGGCAAGCGCCGGCACGTTGCCCAGCAGTGTCTGCACATACAGCGTGATCACCGGCTGCACCGACCGCACGCCCAACTGCGCGAGCAGCAGCACGACGAACAGCGGCAGCAGCCCCGCCGACGTGACGATCGCCCGGAAGCTCGGTGCTGCGGCCCGCTTGCCCCCGACCTTGGCCTCGGGATTGGCGTGCTCGCGGACCGCCAATGCCGCCGCGATCGTCACGCAGGTCGCGATCGCGCTGGTGACGAAGAAGGGCGCCCGGTTGCTCCCCGATAGATCGGCCACGAACCCGCCCAGCAGCGGCCCCATCAGGCCCCCGATCAGCTGCCCGGTGCTGAGCCAGCCCAGCGCATAGCCAAGCCGCCGGTCCGGGGTTCGGCTGGCCACCAGCGTGATGGCGGAAGCCGAGAAGCCGGAGAACGCCCCCATCAGGGCACGCAGGGCAAAGAACTCCCACACGTTCTGCGACAGCCCCATCAACCCGGTGAAGATGCTGATCGCCACCATGGATCGCAGCAGCATCAGCTTACGGCCTTTGCGGTCGCTCAACCGCCCCCACAGCGGCGAGGCGAAGGCGGCCACGAACGGGGTCGCCGCGTTCAGCACGCCGGTCCAGAGATCGATCGCGGTCACGCCGTGGACGCCGAGCACCGGCAGGAACAGCGGCATGATCGGGCTCAGCACCGTGAACGACAGCGTCATGAAGAACTGGATCGCGACCATCAGCCACAGCGTGCGGGTCTCGTCCGGCAGGTGGGCCGCTCCGGCCGTCGTTGGTTCGTTCTCGTCGTCCAGCGTCTCAGCTCCCGGTCCGGATCCACCCTCGATGCGCCGACGCACCCGGCCTGCGAGAATGGCAGCTCGGGCGACGCCGCGGCTTTTCGTCACACCGCCCTCCGTGATGACGGAGAAGCGGCCGGGCTGCAACTCCCACAGCGGGGATCACTCGTCCTGCGGCAACACGAAATGCGGCTGGTCGTCGATCAGCTCCAGGGAGGGGTGCAGCGTGGGATCGCTTTGCACGAACGCGCCCCAATCCGCTTGCAACCGGTGCAGTTCCGCCGCCGCCGCCGCCCGGCGCTCCGGCGAGTGGTCGGCGGGCCGGGAGGCCAATTCGCGATGTTCCAGCACCGACCACGGCGTCCAGACGATCCGGTAGCCGTTGGCGGTCAGGCGCAGGCAGAAATCCACGTCGTTGTACGAACTGGCGAACGCCTCGTTCAGTCCTCCGACGGCGAAGAACACGTCGCGTGGGATGGCCATGCAGGCGCCGGTGACCCCCCAGACGTCGTGGGCATGGGCCAACTCGCCGAACGCGCCCGTGTCGTCCCCCGGAGCATAGCGGAAGGGGTGGCGTGGGAAGCCTCGCATGTCCGTGGTGATGCCGGCGTGCTGGATGCGGCCGTCCGGATACAGCAGCTTCGCGCCGACCGCGCCCACGCCGGGTTGCACCGCCTGGCCGACGAGTTCGCTCAGCCAATCGGGCTGCAACACGGCGATGTCGTTGTTCAGCAGCAGCAGCAACGCGCCGGTCGCGCGCCGGGCCGCCTGGTTGTTCAACGCCGCCCAGTTGAACGGCCTGGTATCGCGCAGCACGGTCACGCGCGGATCGCCGGCCAGCCGGTCCAGCATTGCCAGCGCCTCCGGATCGACCGTGCCGTTGTCGACGATCAGCAGCTCCAGCCGGGGATAGTCGGTGTGGTGCAACAGCCCTTCCATGCAGGGGCCGAGCAGCTCCGGATGGTCGCGGGTCGGGATGATGACGGACACCAGCGGCGCCGGGTCGGGCACGTCGTAGCGGACCCGGTGGCCAAGGGTGCTGCCCGGCTCGACCCGGCCTCGCACGCCGTCCCGTTTCAGCTGCACCGAAACGGCGGCCCCGATCGCCTCCCCATAGCCGCCTGGCGGGGTGGTGCGGTGGCAGAGGATGGCGGGGATGTGGCCGATCCGCTCCGGCCGGGTGGCCGCGGCGACCTGGTTGGCGAGGTCGTAGCGCCAGGCGGGCCCGTCCCCGACCATGGCGGTGGCGACCAGACCGGCGCGAAAGAAGGCGCATGGGCCGAGGAGGTCGCGCTCGCGTTGCAGGGTAGGGCTCCAGCCCGGTTTGAAGAACGGCCGGGTGCGGCGGCCCGTGCCGTCCTGCCAATTCTCGTCCAGCCAGTCTTCGTCGCCAAAAATGATGTCGAGGCCGGGCTCGCGTGCCGCCACCGCCGCGACCAGGGCGAGTGCGTCTTTGCTAAGAGTACAGTGGGGGGGCACGAAGCAGACCAGGTCGATGTCCAGCTGTGCCAGGCTTGCCACCATAGCCGCGGGTGCGGTTTCGCTCTGGCTGGGTAATGCCAGGAGTTGCACCAGTCCCGAGGCGACCGGCGGGATAGGTACGGCGGTCCCGCCCTCGGCCTGAACCACGCCGATGCGGCAGGGCGCCACCGGGCTGCTGCCTTCGGAACCCCGCAGCAATCCGGCCACGACGGCCGCCTCGGATTTGGCGATCCACTCGTCGTATGTCGGGGGAGAAAAAGCGGGAATCTCAGGGGTGTCGTCGACAGTCGGCGCTTCCCGGCGCTTCGGGCCCAGAGCCTCCATCGCCCAGCGCAATGGCCGGGTGAGGCGCCAACTGGTGCTTCCGTGCAGCGCCCTGACCTCGGCTTGTGATTGATCGCGCTCGGCGCTGGTCAGCCGCAGGCGTTGCTCGAGCAGCAGCATATAGTCACGGGATGCCCCGAAGGACGGCTCGGCCCTGCGGAATTGCTTGCGGTTCGCCTGGGTGAGCGCGGCCACCGTCTGTCCCGGTACGGGGCTTGGTTCGTCAAACACGGTCAACTTCAAGACTCACAGCTTGGCAGCGGTCGTCTCCCGAGCCTAGCCACGACCGCGGCAATCGCGCCGACGCGCCGTGGGCGGCCGGCCTTCATCCCCACGACAGCTCGTCACGTCAAGGGCGGTGCGACACCATGCCTCATGCCACTGGTTTCCCGTTCCCGTGAACCGAGTTACGTCAACCACTTACCGTCATGCCAGGGCTCGACCCCTGGCACCCACGGCGTTCCGCAGACACCGGCGTCCCGTTTTGCATGCGTCGGTGCCGAGCACTCCGGCTGTTTCACAAGTCCTTCATCTATCCCGGTGCACGATGAGCCTCGTCAGCACGAGAGATACCTATGCGCCGGAGAACAATGCTTGCCTGCGGATTGAGCGCGGCGGCGCTATCGCCGCTCACCGCCGGGCGCAGCTTGGCTTACGTGCCAGGCGCAACTGTGCTTCGCGTCGCGGTTTCGAACCCACGGGGCTCCCAAACCAGTGAGGGCGTGTTTGCCTTCGCGCGCGTCGTCAACGAGCGGAGCGAGGGCCGCCTCCGCGTCGAGGTCTACTCCGCCGCCGAAGCGGGTGGCGAGGTGGAGGTCATTCAAGACGTGGTCGCCGGCGCGTTCGAGATGAGCCTTGCGACCTCGGCGGGCTATGCCGCACCGGGCGTTGCCCCTCGATTGGGGATCTTCGACATACCCTTCCTGTTCCGGGACGTCGCTCATGCCCGTGGCGTTTTGGACAGCCCGGTTGGGGCTGCGGCCCTCACGCAGCTCGGGGCGGCGGGCCTTGTCGGCCTGTCCTGGTGCGAGAACGGCTTGCGCCACATAACGACGTCGAACCAGCCGATCCGGTCGCCTCGCGATCTTGCGGGACTCAGCATCCGAGTCCCGCAATCCGAAGTGATGGTCAAGGGCTTCACTGCCCTCGGGGCCGATGCCAAGCCTTTGCCAATCACCGAACTGTATGGCGCGCTGGCTTCTGGCAAGTTCCAGGGACAGGAAAATCCTATTGCAAACATCAAGGCCAGTGGTTTCGACCGGGTGCAGAAATACCTTTGCCTGACTGGCCATGCTTACTCTGCGGCGATGCTGGTCATAGCGAAGCCCGCCTACGACCAGCTCAGCACGGATGACCGCGCCATCCTGGCGCTGGCGGCGGCGGAGGCCACGAAGGCATCGCGGGCGGCAGGGGACCTGAACGACAAGGCCGACATCGAAACGCTTCGTAGTCGCGGCATGACGATCGTCGATGACGTGGACCGGCCAGCCTTCATTGCGGCTTCTGCGCCGGTCCGTGCCGACTTCGAACGTCAGTTCGGCAAGGCCTGGATGGATTCCATCCGGACATTCGGAGCGTAACGGAATGATCAAATCCCTTCTCGGCACAGCGGATCGCATGAGCGTCCGCGCTCGTATCTGGCTCGGCTTCGGCCTGATGATATGTTTGCTGGGCGGCGTCGCGCTGAACGACGATTTGCTGACGCGGGGTATCCGCGACGACATGGCCAAGATGGAGAAAATCACCGCCAGCGCCGACTCGCTGATCGGCTTCAACCGGGCGCTGTTGGATCTCCGTCGCACGGTGGTCGCCTATATCAATTCGCCTGGTGGAGCCGAACTGCTTGCCGCCACCGTCGCGAAGGATGCGGCCGCAAAGCAACTCGGCGACGTCGAGAGCCTTCTCGGCCCCCGTGCGGAGACAATCAGGGCTGGCCTCGATCACTACGAGAGCACGTTCGACGCACTCGTGGTCAGCGTGAAGCAACGCCAGGCTGTGGTATCCACCATCACCGCCACGGGCGCCAGGCTGACGAATTTCGGCGTAACGCTGGCCCTCGGCTTATCGGCGGAGGATGATCCTGTTGCGGCAAACGCGATACGGTTCAACCAGGCTGTCCAAGCATTCTTGGAAGCCAGCTATCGCTTCAATACGGGCTCTAGCGGCAATGATGCCGATATCCTCGCACTCGAGAGCGACCGCGTGAGTGCCGAACAGGCCCAACTCCGGCCCACCGACCCGAGGTTCACGGCCCTCGTTGCTGCGATGGCGCCCGCCGTGACCAGGCTGCAGGGGGCCCGGCCTCTGCTGATCAGTGCCGCGACGGCCGTCGACACTGCGTATCGGGAATTGGTTCGGACGGGTGTCGCCACCGGGGATGGTGCCAGCGTCCTGCGATCGGAGTACCTCGAGAACCGCAACCAGAGTATGCAAGCCACCTCGAAGCGGGTCGCCAATGGGCTCGTCACGGGCGTGGTGGTGTCTGGCGGTGCCACGACGCTCGGCATCGTCTTTGCGCTGCTGGTCGGCCTCACCATCACCGGGTTGATGCGACGCATGACCGATGCGATGTCGAAACTGGCGGGTGGAGATCTCGGGGCTGACGTGCCATGCACGACGCGTCGCGACGAGATCGGTGCGATGGCCCGTACCGTGGTCGTGTTCAAGGAGGCGGGCCTCGCGAAGGTTCGCCTCGAGCGGGAGGCAGAAGCCTCGGCTACGACTCGCGAGACCGAGCGTATGGCCGCCGAGCAGAGGCGTGCGTCGGAGGCGGCGGAGCAGGGACGGGTGGTCAAGGACCTCGCGACCGGCCTCAGCCGCTTGGCGAGCGGTGACCTGGTGCAGCGCCTGGACGAGGCGTTCGCCGAAGATTACGAAGCGCTGCGGGCCGATTTCAACAGTGCCGTCACCCGGCTCGAGGAGACCATGCGAGAGGTCACCGCCAGTACCGGGGCGATTCGCTCGGGCACCAGCGAGATCTCGTCGGCATCGGATGACCTCTCGCGCCGGACCGAACAGCAGGCAGCCTCGTTGGAGCAGACTGCGGCGGCGCTTGACGAGATCACCGCGACGGTGCGGCGGACTGCGGAGGGTGCGAATCATGCCCGCCAAGTGGTCGGTGGCACCCAGTCGAATGCCACGGCTTCGGGCGAAGTCGTGGTCCGCGCGGTCGAAGCGATGGCCGGGATCGAGGCGTCGTCGCGCAAGATCAGCGAGATCATCGGGGTGATCGACGAGATTGCCTTCCAGACCAACCTGCTCGCCCTCA
>CAXTWC010000165.1:0-12711 GCA_964247805.1 uncultured Acetobacteraceae bacterium
CCAGACGGCGAACTGGATCTGGCCGGGGCCGCTCTCCAACTCGCCCGTATCGACGCTCCGGGAGAAGATTGGCGGGCGGCGCGGGACCACTTGTCCGAGTTGGCGCGCGATGCGGTGGCGCTTGCCGGCGAGCGGCCCGGCGATGATCCGTCCGTCCGCGCGGGCGCCCTCGCTGGACTAATGACGGGGCGGTGGCGCTACACCGGTGACCGTGACAGCTACGACGACCTATCCAACGCCAACCTGATCCACGTGATCGAGCGCCGCCGGGGTTTGCCGGTGGCGCTCGGCATCCTGTGGCTGCACTGCGCGCGGGCGGCGGGTTGGGAGGCGTTCGGCATCGACTTTCCGGGCCACTTCATGATCGCGCTGCCGGGACGCAAGGGGCAACTCGTGCTGGACCCGTTCGATGGCGGCGCGCCGGTGGATGCGCGGATGTTGCGGGCGATGATCAAGCGCGTGGAAGGCCCGAAAGCCGAATTGCGCCCGGGCCTGCTCGCCCCGATGGCCGGCCGCGGGGTTCTGTTGCGGCTGCAGAACAACATAAAGGTTCGCCGCTTCGACGCGGGCGATATCACCGGCGGCCTTGCCGTGCTCGAGGACATGCTGCGGATCGCTCCGGACCATGCAAATCTTTGGCGCGAGGCGGCGCTGGTCAATCAACGGCTCGACCACGTCGGCGCCGCCCTGCGTTGTTTCGAGCGTTTCCTGGACCTGGTGCCGGAGGGCGAAGCCGCTGGCCGGGTGCGCAATGCCATGGAGGAGTTGCGCACGCGGCTGAACTGATCTGCACTGGACCCGGGGTGCAGGAGCAGCAGGGTATGATGCAGACCGAGTACGACTACATCATCATTGGCGCCGGGTCGGCGGGGGCGGTGTTGGCGGCCCGTCTGAGCGAGGACCCTGGAACCCGCGTTCTGCTGCTGGAGGCCGGGCGTGACATGCGCTCCGCCGATACGCCGGAGCACATCAGCATCCCCAACCCGATGGCGGCGATCGGCGACGACGAGTATCGCTGGCCGCAACTGATGGCCCGGCGCACCGAACGGCAGCAGCCCAAGTTGCTGTGGCGCGGGCGGGCGATGGGCGGCAGCTCCACCATCAATGGCCAGATCGCCATCCGCGGCGTACCCGACGATTTCGAGCGCTGGGCGGCGATGGGCTGTCGCGGCTGGGGCTGGGCGGATCTGCTGCCGTATTTCTGCAAGCTGGAAACGGACAAGAATTTCCCGGATGCGCCGTATCACGGTTCAACCGGCCCGATCCCAGTGTACCGCGCGCCGATCGAGGCCTGGGGCAGCGTCGATCGGGCATTGCGCGAGTCGGCCTTAGGCCTGGGCTACGGCTGGTGCGAGGACCACAATGCACCCGAGGGCACCGGCGCCTCGCCGTACGCCATCAACAGCATCGCCGGCCGCCGGGTGTCGACCAATGACGGCTACCTCGAGCCAGCCCGCGGCCGCGCCAACCTCGACATCGTAGGTGGAGCCTTAGTGGACGGGCTCACCATGGAAGGCAACCGCCCACACGCCACGGGCGTCCGCGTGAGCGCTGGTGGCAAGGTCCATACACCTCGTGCGACAAGGGAGGTGATCCTTTGCGCCGGCGCGATCCATTCGCCCGCCATCCTGCAGCGTTCCGGCATTGGTCCGGCGGCGTTGCTGGGCGGCCTCGGTATCGCCGTCCGCGCCGACCGCCCGGTTGGGGAGGGTTTGCTGGATCACCCGATCATAGGCGCGTTGCTGCATATGCGCTCGCACGCGCGGGTGGACACGCTGATGCACCGCCACACCAATTGCTGCCTGCGCTACAGCTCGGGGTTGGCTGGGGCGGGCGAGAACGACATGATCATGATCGCGGGTAACCTGGCCGGTGCGCTGCTTAGCAAGGACGGGCCTACGACGGGACTGGGACGCATCGCCGTCTCCGTCTACCAGGCCTGGAGCCGCGGTCATGTCCGCATCACCACGCCCGACCCGGCCACCGACCCGGCCGTCGAGGAGCGCATGCTGTCCGACGAACGCGACCTGGTGCGTTTGCGCGACGGTGTGCGCCGGCTGCGCGAGATCTGCCGGCACGACGGTGTAAAGGCGATCGCGGAACGCGTGGATTACGGCGTCTCCGGCATCTCGATGGAGCAGGAGTTGGATGCGGCGGCGTTGGATGACTGGATCTTCACCGAATGCTCCGACGCGCAACACGCGAGCGGCACGTGCCGCATGGGCGACCCGGCGGATCCGCATGCGGTGGTGGATCTGGAGTGCCGGGTGATCGGCTGTACCGGCTTGCGGGTGATCGACGCTTCGATCATGCCGGAGGTACCGCGCGCCAACACGCATTTGACGACCGTTGCGATTGCCGAGCGCATGGCAGATCGGCTCCGCGCCGGCGCCTAAGGCCAGCTTTGGTATGTGAAGAAAGACGGCGGAAGACGCTGCGCTTTTCCGCCCTACGCCGTTCAACGACACCTTTGTAACTAAGGAGCAACCTAATGCCTGATCTCGCCTTGATCGACCGTCTCCGCGCCGCCGTGGATGCGGGGTTCGACCGGCAGACCGCGTTCCTCGCCGACCTCGTTCGTTTCCCGAGTGTCCGCGGGCACGAGGGGCCGCTGCAGGACTGGATGGCCCGGCAACTCGCCGACCGCGGCTACAGTGTGGACCGCTACACGCTGGCGCAGGTCGAAATGGGCAACCTGCCCGGCTTCAGTCCCGTCATGGACACCGACTACACCCGAGCCGTGCAGGTGGTCGGCGTCCGACGGGCCGCGACGCCGGCGGGCCGCAGCCTGATCATCCAGGGCCATGTGGACGTGGTCCCGACCGGGCCGGTGGAGTTGTGGTCCGTCCCGCCGTACGAGCCGGCGGTGCGCGGCGAATGGCTGCACGGCCGCGGCGCCGGGGACATGAAGCAGGGCGTGTCCGCCATGGTATTTGCGCTCGATGCGATCCGTGATGCCGGGCTGGAACCAACGGCCGACATCACCGTGCAGACCGTGACCGAGGAGGAATGCACCGGCAACGGCGCGCTCTCCACCTTGGCCCGCGGTTATCGTGCGGACGCCGTGCTGATCCCCGAACCGACGGCCGGCACCATCACCCGCGCGCATGTCGGTGTGATGTGGTTTCGCCTCCGCGTGCGTGGCGTGCCGGTGCACGTGGCGCAGGCGCAATCCGGCACCAACGCGATCATGTCCGCCTACCAGTTGATCCAGGCGCTGCAGCACTACACGGAGGGCCTGAACGAGGCGGCGCGGCAAGACAAGTGGTTCGGCGCGATCCCCGACCCGATCAAGTTCAACCCCGGCGTGATCCGCGGCGGCGATTGGGCCAGCAGCACGCCGTCGTGGTGCGAGGTGGATTGCCGCATCGGCCTGCTCCCCGGCGCCAGCCTGGAGGAGGCGCGTGCCGGCGTGCAAAGCTGCGTGGCGGCGGCGGCGCGGGCGGATGGCTTCATGGCCAACAACCCGCCGGAGATCTTTTGGAACGGCTTCCAAGCCGATGGCTACGTGCTGGAGCCCGGCAGCGAGGCGGAGCGTGTGCTGGAAGCCGCCCACGCCCAGGTGTTCGGCGCCCCGATGGAGGACCGCCGCTCCACCGCGGTGAATGACACGCGCTTCTACGGTCTATATCACCGCATGCCCGCGTTGTGTTACGGCCCCCGTGGCGAGAACCACCACGGCTTCGACGAACGCGCACACCTGCCCACGCTGAAGCAGATCACGTTGAGCATTGCCTGCTTCGTCGCGGATTGGTGCGGCGTGAAAGAGGTGCCATAGGCCAGCCCTAAGCGTTCCCCTCCCGCTGCTTCTCCCTCTCCCCCTGGGAGAGGGCCGGGGTGAGGGACCTCGCGCAGACGGCAACCGGCAGAGCGTGTAGCTAGGCCCCTCACCCAACCCTCTCCCCGAGGGAGAGGGCTTTGGAGAAGTCGGCTCGGCTTTGACAAAACCGCACCCCGGCAGCGATGTTCGTACAGTGGAGCAGGCCTCCCAGGAGGCTATGCGTGTCCAACACAGACTCATTATCGACCGGTTCGCAGCGGCTCAGATCCACCGACTTGGTGGACGTCGCACGCCTGGAACCCGCCAGACGCCAACAAGTCGGCATCATCGCGCAGGGCGTGAACGTCCGAAACAGCGACACCTTTGGCGCCGGGCCGCAACGCAAACTGTCGGGCTTCCTGGAAAAGCTGCTTGCCGACACCCGGGCCGAAGACATCGCGCTCATCGGCGAACTGGCGGCGGAGTTCGCCACCAGTATCAAACCAATCGACCTGCCAGCATTAAGACGGGAGGCGGATGGCCGGGCCTCCATGCTCGCCAGCCTGCCCATCGTGGGCAAATATTACTCCGCCCTACGCCGGTTGCGCGCCATGCAGACCAAGGTGGTGGAGCAGCTCGCCGCGATCGAGCAAAAGGCCGAGACGCATCTGAGCAAGACGAAGGCCAGCAACGCCGGGCTCGACCGCCTGTTGGACGCGACGGAGAATAACCTGCGCGAACTCGAGGCCTGGGTGGCCGGCGGCCAGCAGGCGCTCGCCCGCATGCGCACCGAGCAGGAGGCGGAGCGCACTGCCCTTGGGGACGTGAACGACCCGGCGGGGCTGGCCACGCTGCGCGACACCGCCGAACAGATCGACGCGTTCGAGACAAGGTTGGTGCGCATGCAAGGTGTCTTCACCCACGGTGCGCTGTGCATCCCGCAGGTGCGCAGCGCGCAGCAGGCCGGGCGGAGCGAGATCCAGAAAACGCTCGACACGATCCTGCTCGACTTGCCGGACCTGAAGTCGGCCATTCTCCGCGTCGCCGCCCCGGGCGACATCGCGGCTGACTTGGCGGTGCTGAGCCGGGTGAACGATAAGATCCTGGCGACGCTGGACCGCGGCGTGGCGACCGACCGCGAGAACGGGGCGAAGCGGGAACAAGCTGTGCAGCAACTCGGTGAATTGCGTCTTCGGCTAATGGAGGGCCTGCGCTCCCACGCCGACGAGGTGCGGCAGCCGCAAGGGACCGAGTTTCGATAGACCCCGGGAGCGGGGACTTCACTCCGCCGGCGGCAGGAACTCCACCTCGTGCTGGGCCGCGATCCGCACCACCTCGGCCGGGTCGGCGACCTGGTCGATCGCGGCGAATAGCGCCCACAGGCTGCGCGACGGGGCGACGCCGAACAAAGTCTTCACCGTGGCGCCTGACCGGTTGAAGATGCCGTGCGGCACGCCGCGAACCAGACGCACCACGTCGCCGGGTCCGCCGCTGGTTTCCACGCCGTCCAGCCAGAACTCGAGCCGGCCCTCCACGATATGCAGGAACTCGTCCTGCATGGCGTGCACGTGGGGCGGCACGAAGGTGCCAGCGGGCAGGATCGCGTGCCACAGGAAGACGTCCGCATTGTGTAGCTTGGGCACATAGGTCTGTCCCAACACGTTCCAGGCGATGCCGTCGATCCCGGTTTGCGCCGTCATCACGCCGGACTGAACTGCGGCCATCGTTCCATTCCCCTCACTCGGTGCTACAGCAGGTTAGCGGCCCGGCTGGCCGGGGGCGAGAGTGCATGGCGATCGACATGATCTTGGTGGCACACAGGGCGAGGCCCGTCTGATGCCGCTCTCCCCCGCGTTGCGCCCGTCCACCGCCCACGCCGCCCTGGGCGACGCGTTTTTCGACGTGGTCGAGCCGGCCAATTTTCCTCAGACGATCCTGCGCCACCGCGACGACCGCTGGGCGGCGCGGATCGGGCTGAACACGCTGACCGATGCCGAGTGGGTCGCGTTCATGGGCCGCTTCCAACCACTGCCGGGCAGCCACCCGCATCCGCTGGCCTTGCGCTATCACGGCCACCAGTTCCGCCACTACAACCCCGATCTCGGCGACGGGCGCGGCTTTCTGTATGCCCAACTGCACGATTTGCACGATGGGCGGCTGCTCGACCTCGGCACCAAGGGCAGCGGCACCACCCCCTGGTCACGCGCCGGCGATGGGCGGCTGACGCTGAAGGGCGGCCTGCGCGAGGTGCTGGCCACCGAAATGCTGGAGGCGCAGGGCGTCTACACCTCCAAGTCGCTGAGCCTGGTGGAAACGGGGGAGGACCTGGTTCGCCACGACGAGCCGTCCCCCACCCGCAGCGCCGTGCTGGTGCGGCTGAACCACAGCCACATCCGCATCGGCTCGTTCCAGCGGCAGGCTGCGCTCGGGGATGCGGAGGCGCTGCAGCGGCTGCTGGAATATTCGGTGCAGACCTACATCCCCGAGGCTCGGCGTGACGACTTGGCGGAGCGGGCGGTGGCCTTCCTCCATGCCGTGTGCACCCGGGTGGCTCGGCTGGGTGCGCAGTGGATGGCGGCTGGCTTCGTGCATGGCGTGCTGAACACCGACAACATCAACATCACCGGCGAGAGTTTCGATTACGGGCCGTGGCGTTGGCTGCCCACCTACGACCCGGCGTTCACCGCGGCCTATTTCGATGAGAGCGGCCTGTATGCCTATGGCCGCCAGCCCGAAACGTTGCAGTGGAACCTGACACGGTTGGCGGAATGTTTGCTGCCCTTCGCGGACAAGGATCCGCTGATCGAGGCGCTGCAGAGCTTTGGCCCGGCGTTCCGCACCGAATACGATGCCGCGACGATCCGGCGCCTGGGTGTGCCGTCCGCCGGGGCGGAGGCGGACAGCGTGTTGGCGAAGGCCTGGTGGGTGGCGCTGGCCGAAAGCCAGATGCCGTTCGAGCAGGCGTTCTTCGAGGCATTCGGCGGCGAGTTAGGCCCGGCCTTCGCGGGAGAGGTGTTCGCCCCCGTGCGGGATGCCCTCGCCGGGCGTAGTTGCCCCGGCCGGCCTGATCACCCGTACTTCCGCCAGCCCGAGGCGTGCAGCATGCTGATCGACGAGGTGGAGGCGATCTGGGCCCCCATCGCCGCGGCCGACGATTGGTCTGCTTTCCACGGCAAGATCGCGGCAGTGCGGGAGATGGGGCAGGCATATGGGTTGGGCATGACTCCGTCCTAAGGTCCTCCCCCGTTCTTCACGGGGGAGGTGGCGGCGAAGCCGACGGAGGGGGCTGCTCGGTCAGTGCCCACCGCCCCCTCCACCACGCTGTGCGCGGTCCCCCTCCCCCGCTGCGCGAAGGGAGGAACTAAGTGTGCCGTATGTAGGACACGCCTTTCAGACGGTTCGTGTTCACCAACAAGCCGGCCGGCTGCCCGGCGTTGTTGCGCTTGAGCCTCACGTCGAACCAGCCGCGCTGTAACGCACCCGGCACCCAGACCCGGAACAGATCGCCCTCCACCGGCTCCATCGCCCAGACCGTGCCCCGCAGCTTCGGACCATCGGCGTGGACAACCATGCCGCCAGCCTGTTCGGCCACCGTCCATTGCGTCGCCATCTCGCTGCTCTCGTACAGTCCCGGCAGGTCGGGCGGCAGGGATGGCGCGGCAGGTGCGCGGGCGAACGTGCCAATGTGGCCCGCATCGGCTTCGACCTGCAGCACGTCCTCCCCGGTCTGGCGAATAGCGAGCAGGATCGTGCCGTGGGTCACGGTGAGCCGGCCATCCGAGCCCGGCGTCAGATGGACCGTGGTGCCGCCCATGGTAATCGCCAGCCCGTCCGGCTCCGCCATGATGTCCAGCGTGACCGAGTTCTCCCGGTCGAGCCACCGACCCGCCATGGTCGCCAGGGTATCGGGCGATGGCATGGGCGAAACAGGGTGGAGTTCGGGCCGCCCATCCGCCCAGATGTCGAGCACGCGATGGGCGAGTTCCGCCGGGTCGACACCGCCATTGTTGGTGATGGCGATCACGGTGCAACCCAGCGCCGGCACGCGCAGGAACTCGGTGCGGTAGCCCGGCCACAACCCGCCATGGCTGACCGTGGCCACGCCGCGATGCGTGTCCGCCCGCAAGCCACGCAGATACAGGCTGGGCTGGCCGTTGGGGAACGCGGCCACGTCCTGCAGCCCGGCGAACACTGGAACGCCGGCGATATGGCCCTGGGTATGAGCGCGGTCCCACAACGCCAGGTCCTCCACGCACGACACCAGGCCGCCCTCGCCGCCCAGCGGGAAGCCCTGCACCGCCCGCTTGTAGCCGCCCTCCCGCGGCAAATAGCCGGTGGCGAGGCCGGGCACGGGCACCTGCGGATCCGGGGTGTGCCGGGTGCGCGTCATGCCCAGAGGCGTGAAGATGCGGCGCTCCAGGAAAGTGCCCAATGGCTCGCCGGACACGCGCTCCACCACGCGGCCGAGCAACAGGAAATTGGTGTTGCTGTAGAGGAAGCGGCTGCCCGGCGTGAAGTTCAGCGTGCGTTGCCGGTGGATCCCGTCCAGCAGGTCCTGCGTGGTGACCGGTAGCGAGAGGTCGGTGCCGCCCTGGCGCATGATCTCCAGCATGTCGCGCAGGCCGCTGCTGTTGTGCATGAGGTGGTCGAGCGTCACCGGGTCGTCGAGTTCCGGCAACTCCGGCAGATGCGCCTGGACCAGGTCCGTCACCCGCAAACGCCCTTCCGCCGCGAGTAGCAGGATGGCCGCGCAGGTGAACTGCTTGCTGACCGAGGCAATGCGGAAGCAGGTTTCGGCCCCGATCGGCACGTCCAGTTCCAAGCTCGCCAGCCCGGCGCTCTCGTGCAGCGCCAGGGCGCCGTCCTGCACCACGCCCACCGTGATGCCCGGCGTTTCGCCCCAGGGTGCCAGCAGGGCGGTGACCCGGCGGCGGGCGCTCAGGCGGTCCAGTGTCTCCGGCATCGGCGGTCCTCTCGGGTGGCAGGGCGGTCAACTCTGTGACAGGTTTGCCCGCATGGCACGTCACACCTTCTTCTGCATCGATGCTCATACCTGCGGCAACCCGGTCCGCGTGGTCGCCGGCGGGGGCCCGATCCTGCCCAACGTTCCGATGGCGGAAAAGCGCCAGATCTTCATGCAGCATCACGACTGGGTGCGGCGCGCGCTGATGTTCGAGCCGCGCGGGCACGACGTGATGTCCGGCTCGATCCTGTATCCGCCGACGCGGGACGATTGCGAGCTGGGCGTGCTGTATATCGAGGTCAGCGGCTGCCTGCCGATGTGCGGCCACGGCACCATCGGCACCGTGACGGTCGCCATCGAGGAAGGGCTGGTGGTCCCGCGCACGCCGGGTCGCTTCGCCATCGAGGCCCCCGCCGGTCGGGTGGAGGTGGAGTATGTGCAGGAGGGCGCGTTCGTCGAGCAGGTGCGCCTGCACAACGTGCCCGCCTACCTCCACGCGACCGACGTGCCGATCACCGTTCCCGGCCTGGGCGACCTGCGGATCGACGTCGCGTATGGCGGCAATTTCTACGCCATCATCGAGGAGCAGCCTGGCTGGCCCGGCCTCGACCAGGTGAGCGCCGGCGACCTGATCCGCTGGAGCCCGGCGGTGCGGCAAGCTGCCCAGGCCGCCGTGGCTCCGGTGCATCCCGAGGACGACCGCATCCGCGACGTGACGCACATCCAGTGGTGCGGCAAGCCGCGAGACAAGCGCGCCCACGCCCGCAACGCCGTGTTCTATGGTGATGCCGCGATCGACCGTTCGCCCTGCGGCACCGGCTCGTCCGCGCGGATGGCGCAGTTGGTGGGGCGAGGACGCCTGTCGGTGGGGGACGAGTTCGTCCACGAGAGCATCATCGGCAGCCTGTTCGACTGCCGGGTCGAGGGTGCCGCGCATGTCGGCAACCGGGATGCGATCCGTCCGAGCGTGGCGGGGTGGGCGCGGGTGACGGGCCACAACACGATCTTCGTAGACGACCGCGACCCCTTCGCCCACGGCTTCGTCGTCGGGTAAATGGCACGGGAGAGCTAGCAAGCTCCTCCCCCGTCCCCTTCACGGGAGAGGTGGCCGCGAAGCCGACGGAGGTGGCGCGCGGCCGGTATCCGTGCCCCCTCCACCACGCTTCGTGCGATCCCCCTCCCCCCGTGCAACACGAGGGAGAACGCCAACTGCAAGAGCCCTCTTCCCGAGGGAGAGGGAGAAGCACCGCCACCGTTTGACGGCGAAGTCACTCGCCAATCGCATACATCCGTGTTCTTAGTGCGCCGGTAACAAACGCGTGAGAATCGTATGCAGCCCGGTTGGGCCGAATCCCCCATCCCGAGCCGTCCGTTCGGCAGCACCGGGCCGCAGGGCCATCGCGGCCGGATGCGGTCACGCTTGCTGGCCACCGGCCCGGACGGTTTGGCGGATTACGAGTTGGTCGAAATGCTGCTGTTCCTGGGCATCCCCCGCCGAGACACCAAGCCCTTCGCCAAGGAGCTGATCAACCGCTTCGGCGACCTGCTGCACACCCTATCTGCCCCGCCAACTGCCTTGTCGGACGCCGGGCTCAACGACGACAGTGTGCGCGTGTGGACCCTGGTACAAGCGGCCGGGGCGCGGCTGGCCCGGGCGGAAACCATCTCCCGCCCGCTGCTCAACACGCCCGAGCGGCTGATCGAGTATCTCGACCTGGACCGCCGCCTCGCCCGGCCGGCGCATTTGGCGGCCCTGTTCCTCAACAACCGCAACCAGTTGCTGGCCGACGAGGCTTGGCCCGGCGATGCGGACCCGGCGGCCACCGTTCAGCTGCTCGCGCGACGGGCCATCCACCTCCACGCGACGGCACTCGTCCTCGTGCGGAGCCGCCCCGACACCCGGCCTCGCTGTTTGCCCGATGACAAGGACCTGGTCCGCGATGTCCGGCGTGCTGGCAAGGCGCTGTCGCTGGCGCTGCACGACTACCTTGTGATCGGGCCGGGTGAGCCATTCAGCTTCCGCGAGTTCCACCTGCTGTGATGGACAGTAGGCCGCAGGGCTTTGCGGACGGACAGATCGTCAGGTGGCTGCCGCCGGTCGAAGTTACCCGCCCGCTGTCGCTGCACAACGTGCCGGACCAGGCGCTGCTGGCCGAGTTGTTGTCGCTGGTGCTGCTGTCCGACGCAGAGGACGTGGCCAACCGCGCCATCCTGCGCTTCGGAAGCTTCGCCGGCGTGCTGGCGGCGGCCGAGCGGGACCTGCGCACCATCCCTGGCCTGGGCACCCACAGCATCGCGGCCGTGAAGCTGCTGCATGCCGCCGCCGTGCGCCTGGCCCGCGCCGGCGTGATCGGTCGCCCGGTGCTGGCCGGGTGGGACGGGCTGATCGCATACCTCACGTCGGTGCTGGCGCGGGAGCGGATCGAGCAGTTCCGCATCTTGTTCCTGGACGCCGAAGGCCGCCTACGCGCCGACGAAGCGCAGGCGCGGGGCACGGTGAACCACACCCCCGTCTACCCGCGTGAGGTCGTGCGCCGCGCGCTGGAGCTGGAAGCCGCCTCCGTGATCCTGGTGCATAACCACCCCAGCGGCGACCCGGCGGCCTCGATGGAGGACCTGGAGATGACCGAGCGCATCCGCGACGCCGCCGCGGCGGTGGGGGTGACCGTGCTGGACCACGTGATCATCGGCAACGGGCGCTGGTTGAGCTTCCAGCAGGAGGGGCTGTTATAGGCCCGGGCGACCCGAGAAATTCTTGCCGCAAGACGCAGGCGAACACTAGTCTCCCAAACGACTGGCCGAGACACGCGTCATCTTCGAAGCATTGGTGAGTGCGATGCGATCGAGCGATCAACCGCCGATGGTTCAGGTCCACCATCGCAAGAGGCGGCGGCGGATGGCCATCCTGTCGTTCGTGCTGCACCTCGCGATCTTGGCGTTGTTCCTGATCACCCCGGGCGAGCTACTGACGCCGCCACCGCTGGTCCCGGAGGGAAAAGGAGCGCCGCCCTCGCTGGCGATGATGATGGATGTCGGCACCGCGGACGGCATGAAGCTGCCGACACCGTCGTACTCACCGGAGATCGTTGCGGAGGGCACGGCGCCGTCGATGGCACCCCCGCCGCCAATGCCACAACCTGCCCCGACCGAGGCAGCCACCGCGGACACTGCACCGCCTGTTCCACCGGCGGTTCCGGCCCCGCTAGCGGAAGCCCCGCCGCCCCCGCCTGCGCCGACACCGTCGCAGGCCACCCTCCCCGTATCCGAGACCGACGCCGCGGCCGACCAGTTGCCCCCACCGGCATCCCCGCCCGCGCCGCCGATCCCGCCGGTGCCAACCCCCGCGAAGCCGTCACACGCGGTTGCCCGGCCGGCCCCGCGCCCGGCGCCACAGACCATGACGAGAAACACGCTTCCCGTCCCGCCGTCCCACACGATGAAGCAGCCGAACCGGACCGCCAACAATCAAGGCGCGAGCGATGACTCGCCAGGACCCCAGGCTGTCAACTCGTTGGGCGCGCCCCCGCACGTCACCAACGGGCCAGACCTCACGACCAGCACGGGCGGCTCGGCTGGCGAGGACGGCCGGCCGCCTCCTCCTCCTGCCCCTCCTCCTCAGCATGGCTTTGAGCGCGTCGTGAACAACACCTGCACCGGAATCATCGCGGTCGCGCTGGGAACGTCGCAAGGCCGATATAGCAAAGTGCCTGAAGTCATCGTCGGCGGACAGGCGATACCCACTCAGGCACATTTCTTCCGCAGGGATGATGGCACGGCTTGGGTAAGGTTTAATTTCTGGGCGAGACGTCCGATCAATCTACCCGTGGCGATCGCGGGGAACGCGATCAGCTGGACCGGTGAATACGGCACTGTCTACACGGTGCAGCCCTCGGGCAGTGACCATCTCACCGGCCTTGCGGCCCCTCTCGCCAGTGATCATGGAACGATCGATCTCGCCTGTGTGGGATCGGACGTGCGCCCGTTTTAG
>CAXTWC010000166.1:0-12634 GCA_964247805.1 uncultured Acetobacteraceae bacterium
ACTGGCTGGTAGGGACTGTCGTCCTCCGGCCAAATCACCGAAGCGTCCTCGACCGGCATGGTCTCCAGATTGGTGCAGAGCTGCACTCGAATTTCCCACTCGCCGCCGTTCGCGGCGAAGTGGCTCGCCACGGCGTCACGCAAGGCGTTCGGGTTCGAGTTCGCGTCGATCGGCACGCCAGTCAGTTCGGAGAGATGGAATATCGGGAACACGGCAATCTTCGCCACATAGTCCCCATACAATAGCGGAACCTGCGAGTAGAAGGTTTCGCCCAGGATGTGCGTCTCCGCTTGGCCGCCCATCGTGGTTATGGTCGGGCTTTTCACACCGAATGCTTCGAGCAAAGACTCTGTGCCCCGGGCCACGGCGGACATGACCTTTTTGGCTCCCTCCGCGTGGTCTGTGGTGGCGGCAAGCATCTTGAGATTGCCCAGAAATTTCTTTGGAGTCGGCGCGCTGAATGCGGGCGCATTCGCCAACACGAAATCCTGGGTGACGTCGCTCTCGCCGCCGGGTAGGCGCGCACCCTCTACGCCGATGACCTTCACCGCCAAGCCACGCGGCGTGGACACGCTGTCGTCTAGCACGTCGCCGGGAATGGTCGAGAAGCGCATCGCCACGTCGTATTCGCCGGGCTTGGCGAACAAGCCTTGCGCGAGTTCTGGCGTCAGACCGTCGATCACCCTCATCTTACCGCGCATCACGCCATGGCCCTTGGCGTGTACACTTCGGGTCGCTTGGCCGGAGTGTTCAAAAGTGGTCTGGCTGATCGTGCCAAGTGTCTCGATCAGGCTCTGAATTGTCTCTGCTTCATCATTCGCTGGCTGCTCCATGCTGGGCGTGTATCGCAAGGGCAACGCGTGAGGCGTGGAGATTCCGGACATGCAGCTTCCTTCTTGGGACTGGTCTCATATGTTACTCCGCCACCTTCAAGTCGGATGCTTGGTGAACAAAATAGGTTTGGGTTTCTCTTCCTGCGCCGCTCGGCACCGTTGTCATAGAACGGACGCCTTATTCCTTGGCTGCCGAGAGGATCAGGGGATGGCTGCCGGACGGGTATGGTGAACCTGGACGCCTTTGCTCGGCAGGATGGCTCCCGACTTAATCGCCACGACGGGCGGCATCGACGCTCAACGCTCCGTCAGCACGGGATGGATGGCAAACCAAGCGCAACCCGATACTCTGCCATGATGAACACCACCGAGCGGCGTGCCTTGGAGTTTGTCAGAAGCGTCAAGGGCGGACCAACGCCAGCCGAATTCGACGCGATGCACGTACCACTCGGCCCCATCCTCGCGCCGAAGCTGGTGAATCTGGGACTGATCCGGATATCCGACGGACGGCTCCGTCTTACCAAGGAAGGTATAAGCGCGCTGGCGAATGCCACTCCGGATCTCAGCTAGCTGCCAGTCTCCGTAGCCAGCTAGACCACCACCCGAAGACTTGCATGACCGTCGACCAGCAATTTCGAAGATGGACACGGTGGGTTCCGGCGCGGACACGCTACCTACGTATCGGTTTTCCGAAACATCAACCTGAGCGGAGTGCCGCGCAATGAAGACCGCCGGAGCCGGACGACTACCGATAGCTCGACGCCGCCCCGCACCTCTATCCTCGTCACTGGTCTATCGAGAGGTGCTAGTCGCCTTCAAGCGCCGCGAGATGGGACCGGGAGTTTACCTTTGCCCGAAGCGCGTCGGAGCCAAGTTGTTCGTGCCGGTCATTTCAGGCCTGGGCGCGAGCTGCGGCCGCTACGCTACGTCACGATGGAAGCGTCCATGGCTGCGGGCGTATGTCGTCGGGGAAACTCCCACCCACCGCGCGAATGCGACACTGAACGTGCTCGACGAACTGTAGCCGACACGCTCCGCGATCTCGCCCACGCTTACGCTGTCACCGCACAACAGGTCCTTGGCAACAGTCATCCGCCAGCCAAGCAAGTATTCCATCGGGGGAACGCCTACCTCCCGGCGGAACCGGTCGAAGAAGGTGGAGCGCGACAGGGCAGCCTCCCTCGCTAGCTCGCCGACCGTCCAAGGGCGGGTCGGCTCGCCGTGCATCCGTCGCAGCGCCGCCGCGAGCCTCTCGTCGGCAAGCCCACGCAACAGCCCAGGCGCGGTTGTCGGCACTGCTGTTGTGCGAAACGCCTCAATCAGCAGCACTTCTAGAAGGTGGGCTAGCACCACATTGCGGCCGGGCCGGTCGGCGCGAGCTTCCTCACTCAGTAGCTCGACCAACGTCGTCAGCCGCGGCTCGCCCCGCACGACCACCAGTTGGGGCAGAAGCGATACGAGCAGCGCCGCGTCGTTCGAACCGAATGCGCAATGCCCGATCAGCAGTCGCACATCTGGAACGCTCTGCTTTCCAAGGTGGAAGACTCCCGGACGGACCTCAACTGGATTGGCCACGCGCCCGCTTGGTGGCGGTGTCAGGCTGCTCATTGTGAAATCGGCGGCGGTGGGAATCAGCATGAAGTCGGCCCTGCGCAGTTTGATCGGCACGTGCCCGGTGATGGCCAGATCGCAGTCGCCTTCAAGAACTGCACAATAGAAGGGCCCTGTTCCGGGCGGGCGCACGGCCCAGCGTCCGAACGCGATAACCAGCTTGGAAAAGGAGGCGCTGGGTTGGAGCAGGCCAATCACCTGGGTGAGCGGATCGTTCAACGTTGGACTATCTCGAATGATATACGGACTTACGAACGTAGCACGTCCAATGGTGGAGGCCTATTTCTCTGCCGTCACAACCAGGATCTGTTTTCCTATGAACACCGTGCTCATAACCGGTTGCTCAACCGGCTTCGGCCGCGAGACCGCTGCCTATTTCCTCGCACAGGGCTGGAACGTCGTGGCGACGATGCGCGATCCCTCCGCAAGCACGCTGCTAGCGTCGGACGGGCTGCGCGTGCTGCCGCTCGACGTCACCGATGCAGACAGCATTGCAGCGTTGATAGCTGAGGCAGGGGCGGTCGACGTCCTGGTCAACAACGCAGGTATTGGTTGGCTCAACGCCGTGGAAAGTACCTCGATGGAAACAGTGCGCCGGGTTTTCGAGACTAACACTTTCTCGGTGGTTGCGATGATGCAGGCGGTGCTACCCGGCATGCGCGATCGGAGGGCGGGCGTGATTGTCAACGTTAGCTCCAGCACAACCATCAAGCCGCTGCCGCTTCTGTCGATCTACCGTGCCAGCAAGGCGGCGGTGAATGCACTGACCGAGTCTGCGGCGTTGGAACTTGCAGAGTTTGGCATCCGTGTGCGCGTGGTCGTGCCCGGCGCGGCGCCCGGAACCAGCTTCGGCAGCACCGCGCGGGCGCAAATCGCGGCGAGCGGCGGCTTCCCCGCCGCCTACGCTGGATTTGTTCAACAGACCATGGCAGCGATGCAACAGCATGGCGCAAGCGGTCAGGTGACGACGTCGCAGGATGTCGCCGAGGCGGTTTTCCGAGCCGCAACCGATCCTGGCTGCCCGATGATCTTGCCAGCGGGTGCCGACGCGATCGCCTGGTCCAAAGGCCGCTGAGCAACTGCTTTTCAGTCGGCAGTCAGTCGGCTGGACAGCCCCCGCCACGTGCATCCTGAGCGGGCGTTGGACCGGGACGGAGATCGATCGCACAGTCGCCTTCAAGCTCGGCAGAGTTCTCCGACATTTGGGAGCTTCTCGGCCGAGGCCTCGTCGCTGCCGATCATCTGGGAAGCCGCCTTCTCCCAACGAATTGCGCGACGCGTCCGGTGTGGACACATATGTGCTGTGCGAGAGCAAACGCAGTTCGGTCCTCGCCATCCGGACGACGCCCCGGCTGCGATCCCCCGGCTAGCAGTGCCGTACCGAGCTTGAAGGACCATGACTTACAGCCGAAGTGCACGACCGGCTAGTTGAAAACCTCGCTCGTTTGGAAGCGACGCCGAACGGCATTATCTTGAGCCATGACCCGCATCGGCATCCCGTTCGCCCTGCTCTCCGCCGTCCTGTTCGGCGCCAGCACGCCGTTCGCCAAGGTGCTGCTCGGCTCCGTCGACCCCTGGATGCTTGCCGGACTGCTTTACCTGGGCGCGGGCATCGGCTTGGCTGCCGTCCACCTATCCCGATCGGCGTTCAACCTCCCGGCAGTTGAAGCCCCGTTGCGCCGGGCCGACGTTCCGTGGCTCGCCCTCGTCATTCTGGCAGGCGGCGTGCTCGGGCCGCTTCTGCTCATGTTCGGCCTTGCCCGTACGGACGCGTCGGGAGCCTCGCTGCTCCTGAACCTCGAAGGGTTGGCGACCATGGGCATCGCCTGGGTGGCGTTCCGGGAGAACGTGGATCGGCGGCTGCTATTAGGAGCGTTCTCCATCCTGGCCGGTGCGGCGCTCCTGTCCTGGCAAGGTCATGCCTCGTTCCAATCCGGCGCCGTCCTGATCGCGGGCGCCTGCGTGTGCTGGGGGGTCGACAACAACCTGACGCGAAAGCTCTCGTCCGCCGACCCGGTGCAGATCGCCATGCTCAAAGGACTCGTCGCCGGTGCCGTGAATCTCGTGCTGGCATTCGCGTCCGGCGCCGCTTTTCCCGCGCCGGGCATCGTCCTGGCGGCGGCCGTCGTCGGCTTCCTGGGCTACGGCGTCAGCTTAGCGCTGTTTGTGCTCGGCCTTCGTCATCTCGGGGCAGCCCGGACCGGCGCCTACTTCTCGCTGGCGCCTTTCGTGGGTGCGGCCGTGGCGGTGCCGATGCTCGGGGAGCCGGTCACCGTCACTCTCCTGGTTGCGGGCGGCCTGATGGCTGCGGGGCTATGGCTGCATTTGGCCGAGCGTCACGAACACGAGCACGCCCACGAGGAACTAGAGCACGAGCATCGGCATGTGCATGACGAGCATCATCGGCATGCCCACGCCGCCGATGTCTTGGCGAGCGAACCCCATTCGCACCGCCATCGGCATGCGCCGCTGGTCCATCGCCACCCGCATTACCCCGACCTGCACCATCGGCATGGTCACGCGCACTGACCTTCGGAGAAACCGAATGCGCACCTTCATCGTCTACGCCTTCGCCGCAGTCGTCGAGATCGGCGGCTGCTTCTCCTTCTGGGCTTGGCTACGCAGCGGCAAGTCGCCGTTTTGGCTCGCGCCGGGAGTAGCCTCCCTCATGCTGTCCGCCTAACCTGCTGACCCTGGTGGAAAGCGACGCGGCCGGGCGAACCTACGCGGCCTATGGCGGCATCTACATCGTGTCGTTCTTGGTTTGGGGGTACGACATAGAACGGGCAGGAAAGCACGGTTCGGGGCACGGTCCGGGAACGCGGTTTGTCCCATTTGGACTTTAGTGTGATCGATACCCCTGCGGCCCCAGCCAGAACAAGAACTTAGAAGGGATTGCCGCGCATAGTTCAACTGGGACGCGCACGATGACCGCTTTCGATCCTGAGGTCGCCCCTCGTCGCCGCGAAGCCAAGGGGTAGTCACCCACGGCAAGCTTATCTATTTTCCCACGCATGTCCCGCTCCCCTGCTGCCGACCTGGCCCCCCTCATCAAGCTTTTGCAAGCGGGCGTCCGACCCGACCGCGCTGCCAGCGAACTGTCTCGCATCCTCGCGCTGTGGACGGTGGAGATGAAGGACGATGGCGAGCAGCTACAGGAGCGGTTGTCCGACCTGGCCGAGCAGATGACGACGGGGATCGAGGAGATGCACGAGGGCATCGCCGAGGCGAGCGACAAAGGAAAACCCACGCTGCGACGGATCTTGGCGACGCATGAGGCGGTGCTGGACGGCGTGCGGAAGGCACAAGCGGCCGGGTAGGCTTCTCGGCTGCGCGAGAGTCTGATAGCCACGATGTGAGACCATGAGGCTGCTCTCGACCCCGTACCAGACCCTCGCATGCTAAGATGCCTCTGTTCCGGAGGTTGAAACTGCTGCTCTTTTCAGCATGAACGAAGATGTCGTAATTTCTCGGCTTTTGGCATCTCCATCGTCAATCGGATCGACAGTCATTTCTTACCTCAGTCGGTAGCCATGGATTGTCATGCAAATCAGCCTTTTTCAACGCAATCGGTCGAAGCGTATCTGTCAGGTGTCCGTGTAGGGTTGGTCTGACGGACATGGCGATTGGGTCGTCCGGTCAATGGTCGTTTGGCGGACAATTAGCCTGTAATCCCTTTACGGTTAAGGGCGGCGGCTCACCGTTGCGCCGATGCTCGCGAAAACGACGCAAGCAACGCCTATGACCTTCTGCAAACCCAAGGTTTGTTGAAGGATGAACCATCCCACAAGGCTGGAGATTGCCGGATCAGCGCTCATTAGTATGCCAAACGCACGGGTGCTCATCCGGCGCAGCGCGAGCATCTCAAGCCCGTAAGGTAGCACTGGAATGAGGATGCCCAGCGCGAGCGACGCTGCGACTTCCCAGGCATGTGCGTCACCCAGAAGCTGGCTCATCCCGTAAGGCGTCGCGACCAGGGCCGCCACTGTCAACGAAACGGTCAGTCCTTGCAGCCCTTGGAAGGCTTGTCCAACCCGTTTCGTCAACACGATGTATGCCGCCCAGCACGCTGCTGCGGCGAAGGCGAAGGCGATGCCAAGTGTATCGGCTGACCAACCGGCAGTGGTCAGCGTGAGCAGCGCAACGCCCAGACCAGCCAAAGCGGCCCAGGCAATATCGAGTAGGCTGCGAGATGCGGCGATGGCTACGGCGAGAGGGCCAGCAAACTCAATGGCTGTCGCCATTCCAAGGGGAATGCGGGCAATTGCTTCCGCATATAGGACGGCCATCCCGCAGGTTGCGACACCGAGGAGGCAAGCAGCTGCAAGCGTACGGCCGCTGTAAGCAGCAAGAGCTGGTTTTGTGACTGCCCACAATAGTGTGGCTGCCCCGACTAAACGCAGCCAAGTTGTGCTGGATGGCCCTAACGCTACAAGCAACGGAACGGACAGCGCCGTGCCGATCTGGAAGGAGAGCATGGAACCGATGCCGAATGCCGGAGCAATGGCAGTGGCCAAGGCGGTTGGTCGATCGGCTTCGGACCGACTGGGAGTTGGGTAGGAAATGATTGCCGATCCGAGCGCTATGTCCGGGGGATTATCGGGACAGAGAGGGATCGCGTCCAGAATCCAGGGTGAGGGCCGCCTTCGGACATGCAGGTGCAACGTCCATGAGAGGGATGGCGCCATCCGTCCGTCTATTCTTGGTCTGACGGACATGGCGGTCGAGCCGTGGGGTCACGCGTGGTCTGACGGACAGCCAAACTCCGGCGCCGGTCACCGCAGGCTTCCGACCCGGCACAGCTATGACCGTAGGTGGTGGAAAGCAGTCATTACGCATAGCGGATCGGCTTTCCAACGATGCCGCACCCGCATCTGCATGCTGGGCCAAGCATTCAACGATCATGGCAGTGACCTCGTTCGGGCTCTCTAAACTGGGTAAATGAGTGGCACCCTGAACCTCGCGGGCCTTCGCAGCCGGTAACGCTAACACGATATGCCTGCACCGTTCCTGAACATGAGGAAAGTCGAGGTTGCCCCACACCACTAGCGTCGGCACCGCAATTTCGGCGAGGCGGCTGTAGAAGGGTGGACTGTCAACGTCTGATCCGAACGGCGCCGCGCGTAACGCAAGGCCATTCATGTCAAGAAAGAGGTCACGAGCGGGACCGGTTATGCGCCCCTCGGGGGCCATCTGTCCGTCCAAGAAAAGGCGAGCCTTCATCGCATTCGTCCGATCCAAGGCGCCGGATGCCTCAATGTCTTTGGATTGCGCTATCAGCTGCCCGATCTCGGGCGGATTGACCGCTTCTAGAGCGCCAGTGACGTTGAGCGCAATTAAGACCAAGGCGCGAACGCGGGAGGGGCCGAAGCGCTGCGTCGAGTGCGATGCGCCCCCCCGAGAGAGCGACCAACGAGAATCGCAGGCTTACCGTCCGCATTAGCATCTAACACCGCCATCAGGTCTGAAAGTGCTGAGAAGTCCTCCGGCTCAGACCGGGTTTCGCCGAAACCGCGCCGATAATAGGCCACCGTCTTGTAGCAAGGGCCGATCTTGTCGAGTGGTCGCGCCAAATGCGCCGGTCGCAAAGGTTGGAATGGAGAAAAACAATGGCAGTGTTGCTGCACACGATCTCGGTCGCCAGCCTAGCGTGACCAGATGCGAAATAATGGGTCGAATGCATGGTTCACCTTTGCACGGTCCAATGCTGATGTCTGCTCGGTATTTACAGCAGCGGTAGCTCCGACCGGAGCTATCGCTGGGATAGGTGGTTTGCACCCTAGCCTCGACGGCGCTCCGGCCCCAATGTGGCTGGGAGTGTTCATTCGGACTAGCGCGGAGCAACATGCGACTCATGGGGGTCAATCGTTCCCCGTTCACTAGGCGCGTGGCGATTACGCTGCACATCTACGGGATCGGCTTCCAGCAACGCCCACTTTCCGGCTTTGGCGACCGGGACAAGGTGCGGGCGTTGAACCAGCTCGGACGCATTCCGGCGCTGGTTCTGGACGATGAGGAGGTGCTGCTCGACGGCGATGCCATCGTTGACCACCTCGATGGAGGTCTATGGGCATAACCTTCGCCTGATCCCAACATCCGGAGCGGACCGGCGTGCCGTTTTGAAGCTCGCCGCGATCGCGATGGGAGCGTGCGACAAGGCCTTGCAAGCGGCCTACGAGCGGAACCATCACCCGCCCGATAAGCTGCACCAGCCCTGGATCGATGATTGTCTCGCCCAGGTCGCGGGCGCGCTGTCCTATATCGAGGAGCAGATCGTGCCGGGCAAGGCCTACCTCCTCTTGGGTCGGCTCACGCAGGCGGACATTACCGCGTTCGTGGCAGAACGGCTTGGTCGTGCCATGGGCATCGAGACTGGGAAAGGGATGCCCAGACTGCAAACTTTGGCATCCACCTTGGCGGCACAGCCTCCGTTCGCCCTGACCGAGCCTTGAAAGTCTAAAACGAGGTCGGAAGCGGCCGACCACATGGGAGTGGCGATCAATGGCGAGGTATGGTGGAAACGGCCTGTCCGCTTTCAAGTGACCGAGCGGCAGAAGCGGACAATCCGGCCGATGGAACTCAGCCCCGAGCCTTCCAATACTCGATCCACAGCGTCGCACCATCGGTGGATCGCGGCGGCGTGAGACCTGTCAGCCACTTCGGCGACACATAAACGTTGGCACCGTCATAAAGCGGGATCTTTGGCAGGTCATCCATGATCGTCACCTGGATATCGTCTAGCATCGCCTTCCGCTTCGCCGGATCGATTACAGCGTACGCTGCGGACAATTCCGCATCGAGACGTGGGTTGCTGTAGCCCACGTAATTTTGGCCCGAAAAGGCGTTGCTCTCGCGCGGGATGCCGCCCGTCGCGAACTGGTTCCATGGAATGATGCCGGGACTGTGCGAGTCGCTTGCCAGCACAATGCCGCTGAACTCGCGTCTGTGCATCTGCGATCCCCAGAGGACACTGTACGGTTCAGCTCGCGCGACAGTTTCGATACCCACCTGCTTGAGCTGCGATTGGACGGCCTGTTGTAGCAACTCCGACGTTTGGAAACCGGCCGAGATGATGAAGTCGAGCGAGAGGCGGGTTCCGTCTGGACGCTGCATCACGCCGTCCGAGCCCGCGGCAAACCCTGCCTCGGCTAGCAGCGCGCGCGCACGCGCCGGATCGTATGGCCAGGGTTTGAGGTCGGGATCGAACGTCGGGTCGATGCGTGGCCAGATCGACGTGGCGACCGGCAGTTTGCCGTCGAATAGGCGGGTTACGATCTCCTGTCGGTCGATCGCGAGCATCATCGCCTGACGCACGCGCTTGTCCGCCAGCAACGGGTTGTCGTTCTGCAGCAACAGCCACGTGATCGACAGGGATGGGGTGAAGGCGACGTCGAAGCGGTCGGGATATCGCTTCTGCAGGTCGATGGACTGATCGAAGCTCAGGCCATTTGCGACATCGACGTCGCTGGAGACCAGATCGGCTTGCCTGGCGGCGCTATTGCCGATCAGCCGCAGCGTGACCTGTCGGAATGCGGGTTTCTCGCCATCCCAATAGGGATTGGGTGCAAGAGTGACGCTCTCATTGGGGATAAGATCGGTGATCAGATAGGGGCCGTTCCACAATCCCGGCGTCGTCGGGGCTAGGTTGAAGGCGGAACGGGCGGGGTAATCCCGTACGTCCTTCGCCGCACGCAGAAGCGGTTCCTCGATGGCGGCGTTGATCGGCTGCGGGGCCAGTGACTGATAATCGAAGCGCGGCGCCTTGAACTTCATCGTAAAGCGGCGGTCATCCAGCGCGGTGACCCCGATGAGGTTGGTGCGTGGATTGAAGACGCGCTCCAACTCGTAGCCGAACAGGATGTCCTTCGTGGTGAGCGGCGTGCCATCGCCCCACCTCAGACCCGCCCGCAGGGTGAAGGTCACGTCCATGCCTTTCGTGCCATCCGCCTGGTCGAACAGCGTCACGCCGCCGTTCTCCACGCTGGGCAACTCGGCACAGAGCTGACACATCACGCGACCATTGGCGTCGTAGCGCGTCACGGAGCGCCGGATAGATGCGAGAACGTAGCTGCGATCGCCTGAGCTGCTGACCAGCGGATGTATCGAAGCGGGGAAGGAGGCCAGGCCGATAGTCAGGTAATCGTGTGGTTGAGCCTGCGCGGGCATGATCCAGGCCAGGACCAAAGCAGCGGCAGCTGCACAAACACGAATGGTTGTCCGCATCGCCTTGAACACTCCGCTCATGCTCTCTTTCAAGTTCAGAAGGCCACGGTGCAGGCTGGGTTGGCAACGCCAAAACGATGCCCGACGCGTATGAGCCGGGGCTGATCAAGGAAGATGGTCCGCTTCAGAGATCGCGTTTAATGCCCGGCAACGTCTCCGATGGGTCGGGCGCAGCCGCCCACGCGGCGGCGGCGGTCAATTGCGGGACGTGGTGGTTACCGCACAGGCCGCTTTCAGGCGGGAACGCGGAATAGCAGCCATACCGCATACGACCATCTTTTGAGAATCGTCCAACCTCACTATTCAGCCGGAGCTACCGGTCCGCGGGGAGCTTTATCGATAGCTCTTTGAATTGCTGCGACAGCCTGGTCCGAGCTATACATTCGGCTCGCGCTGTGTCCCACCCCTTGCACCTCTCCCAGTGCCCACCCGAATGGCCAGCCGTGACTGCGTGCGACATCCTCTGCCATGTGGAACGTTCGCACTGCGCGTGCATAACGATTGGCGCCCTGCGCCATCGCAGGGGGCGTGACTGCCAACTCCATCCCGTTTGTGTCGTCTGTCCCGGCCAGGACCGTGATCGGCCGAGCCAGATAGGCTCGTAATCCCTCGTCGGTCGCTGCCTCCGTGCGGCCCAGTCCGAATGGCGAGGCGATGGTCGTGCTGGGAAGCACCCAGGTTGACGGATTGGCCACAACTATTCCCGCCGCTCCGGTTGAACTGAAGGCAGCCGCGCGGCTGACAAACTGTCCTCCGGAAGAATGGCCGAGTAGGACGAATGGCAGACGTGGTGCGCTCGCCTGGGAGCGCGCCCAGGCCGCCAGGGGTGGAACAAGGTCAATCGTCCGATTGCCCGGCGGTCTGGTCATCCCGCCGAATTCGTACATGTCGTTATGTGGAAACCTGGTTTCTTCGAGTTGAGGAGCAACAACCAGGCCGCAGAATCGGTTGGCCAGGAACTCGGACTGATTGCGGGCAGCCCAGCCGTGGCGGTTCTGTCCGTCGAAGACAAGCAGGATCACCTGGAGCTTGCAGTCGGCCGGACGGTAAGTGAACACGTCGAGTTTGGTTCCTGCGACGTTCACCGACTGGCCGCCCCCGGAGTATGGAATTTGACACGCGGACAGACACAAACCCAGCAGGATTGCCATTCGTCTCATCGATGATGCGCCTTGAGCCAGTGAACCAACAATCCCTTGCTCCCCGACGGCTGAGCTCCTTCCTCAGACCCCTATCAGCACGCTTTAGGTGCGTCACTGTCCAACACGAAATGGCGGAGGCAGTCGCCGTAGCTCAGGGCGAAGTGTGCCGTGTTGCCGCCGTAATGGCCGGTGAAACCCGAGGGTCGATCGATTACGAGAAGGCCGCCGAGCTTGGGTCGTTGCCGCTCGACCAGAGCCGCCCGCGCGGCAAGGTCGCTGGCATACGGATCGGCGGTGAACTGAATGAACGCGACGCGTGTAGGCTGCGGTGGAGCGTTTTCAAAGATTCGTCGAAGGTCGTCATATTGGGCGATCAAGTTGGACGCGCCCCGCTGGCTATGGGCAGACGGTGAGACGGCGATCACGGCGTCAGCAAGACCGGGATGGGTCAGCATCTGCAAACTGTTCCAGCCGCCGCGTGACTGGCCGCCCACCACGATCCGCCGGTAGCCGCGCTTGCGCATGTCCGCGAGGGTGTCGGCAAGCCATTCCGCAGCGCGGTTGCGGTCGTTGGCTTCGACATTGGGATCGCGGTCGAAGCGCACGATGTCGAACCCGGCGTCATTGAGCGCCCGGGCATAGGGCGGGGGTTGCTTGCCGCGAAGATCCCCGCCGCCCGTCCCGTGCCCCCAGACGAAGACGCCAGCCGCGAGGGTCGGGCCGTGCCAGAAGAAACGGCTGTCAGCGACGATCTGATAATTTAAGGTCGAGGTGAAAGCGCCGGGCACGATGTTCGGCACCGGGGCACGGCCTCGCCAGACAACG